>CANRZX010000107.1 GCA_947644575.1 uncultured Clostridia bacterium
AGCGCCCACACGCCGAGCGTTATGCCGATGAACACAAGGGAGAGTGTGCGGTTGAACAGCAGGACGAGGCCGACCGCGATATTGACGCCGCCGTGCAGCCGATGCATGCCCACTATGTAACGGGGCTGCGCGCCCCGCGCCGCGAACCCGGCAGCCAGCTCGCACGCCCCCAACACAAGGATCGCGACCCCAATCGCGGCCGGGAGCAGCCTTACCAAATTTCTCGGCCATGCCAGCGCGGCCAGCCCGAAAAGGCACAGCAGCGCGCCGGCCGTCAGTGGCAGCCACTTCATTTGCTTGAAATCCTCGATCAACAATCCCGACCCCTTTCGTAACCACTGAATCAATCGCCGCGCACGTTTCAGCGGCATCTTTGACCCCGCATCGTCTTGCGGGGAAGTATCGGCCGCGCGTTCCAAACGCGGCCGATGACACGTCGATTGAATCGATGCTTACTTTCCGCGTATGCTTTCTTCTACGATGCTTCGCCGCCGTCCGAACCGGACAGAGCGATGTCGGATACGCCCGGTTCGGATACGTCCGCGCCGGATACGTCCGTCTGGGGCGCGTCCGCGGCGACGGCGTCCTCCTCCGGCAGCGCCTCGATAATCTCTTCCGTTACACCGTCAACGGAAAACGCGCCGGACATCCGCCGCGCCGCCGATTCGGTGTAGCTGAACACGAAGCGGTACTGCGCGCCGGTATCCAGCCCGTCGAACGTCCAGCCCTGCGCGCTGCCGTCGCACGCGAAGGACACGGTTTGCAGATAGCGCGCGCCGTCCGCCGTCAGTACCCACAGCGCGAGCTTGCCGTCCGCAGGCGGCGCGTCGTCGTTCAGCGCCGCCTGAATGCGCACCGTGAGGCTGCCGTTTGTGCGGAAATCCCGCGTGCGGCACGAGCTGACGGTGGTGAACACACCCGAGAGCACGCCGCCCTCCAGCACGGTATTCAGCGCCCCGTCCGTTTGGGGCATCGTCAGGGAGAGCGGCGTCACCGGCGCGTCGCAGTCCACGGCGTGAAGGGGCTGCCGACTAGGGCCGTCGTCCGCGGCCGGGGTCACGGCACGCTGTCCGCAGCTCGTCAGCGCAAGGCAGAGCAGCGCGAGAAGCGTTAGGCCGGCGAAGAATCCTTTCCAAATTCGCATCTTGTATTCCTCCGGTTTTGACTTTTTGTCCGAAACGCGCTACAATAAGAAAAAGCGCGTTCCGCACACATAAAATAGGAATACAAATAGTATGCGGTAAACCTGCGAAAATAAACATTCACGGGGCGCGGCGGCTGCCCGGCCCACCGTGAACGGAGGAGTTGTAGTATGGATCCCCTTGAGCCTGTCCGGTTTGTGAAGCATGGCTGCGTCTGCTTTGAGCACGAGAACACCGTCGTTTATGTCGATCCGTTCGGCATTTCCGACGACGCGCGCGACGCAGATCTGATCGTAATCACCCACAGCCACGACGACCACTATTCCCCCGCGGACATCGAGCGGGTGCGCAGGGAGGATACCTGCTTTGCCGTCCCCGCCGACGTCGCGCGCCGGTTGGAGCACGATTTCCATATCGACGACGACTATGTCAGCGTGCTCAGCTTTGAGTCGCCGCGCATCGGCTTTGAGTGCGGCGCGGCGATCCAGCCCGTCCCGGCCGAGAACAAGAACCACCCCGTCAGCTTTGGCTTTGGCGTCGTGCTGGACTTTGCCGGCTTTACGTATTACCTCTCGGGAGATACGGACGTGTTGGCCGACAACGTGCGCTGCGATGTGCTGTTCGCGGTGTGCGACGGCATCTGGAACATGCCCGGCTACGAGACGCGCATCCCCGGGCAGGTGCGCGCGATGGACGCGCGCCCCGGCCTTGTGGTGCCCTATCATTACGGCAGCATGGGCGATACGCGCGAAAACGGCGCGAGGCTGTGCGCCGCGTTAGAGGCGGCGGGCATCCCGTGCCGCGAGTGGCGCAAGGGGCTGTTTTGAAATAGGGAACGGGTCCCGCCCACGCGCCGCGCCGCCCGCGCGGGCGGATTTCTTTTTTCACGTTTTTGCGAACGGCCCGCCCGGCGGGCCGTTCATTTTTTATCCATGAAAAGAAGGCTCCCCCCGATTCCCGTCCCTCACGCCTGCTCCTTGAGGGAGCCGTCCGCGTAGGCGGCCAGCAGGCGCTTCAGGTCGGCGATGCGCTCCTTCATCTGTGCGCCCTCGTCCGTGTCCGCCACATAAATGCGCTTGCCGCTCGGCTCGAACATATCCTTGGCGGAGAGAATGTCCAAATTCTCGGCAATGGCCTTCTGCGTGCTTTCAAACGGGCCGTGGCTGCGCAGCGAGAGCCCGCGCGACGACGACACCAACGTATAGCCTGCAATGCCCGTGCGGCTGTGGTACGCCTTGCAGAAGCCGCCGTCGATCACAATCAGTTTGCCGCCCGCCTTGACGGGCTGCTCGCCGCTCGACGCGCGCACGGGGATATGGCCGTTCACGATGTGCCCGCTGCCAAAATCCAGCCCGAACTCGTCGAAAATCAGCTTCGCCGTGCGCAGTGCGATGGCCTCATCCTCGTTTTCGATGTACAGGTAATAGGGATTTTTCCGCTCGGGAAATTCGCCGTCCACAAACAAATGCTCGAACGTGGCCATGCGGTCGCGCCCGAAAATGGGCGAGAGCGGCCCGCACCACAGATAGTACAGGAAATCCTGCCCGCGTCGCCGCGCCTCGCTGCTCGTCGGGGCGAAATACCCCTGCCGCGCCATGCGCTCGCATTTGTCCATCCACGCCCGCCCGGCGTAGCGTCTGCCGCCGTATTCCGCCTCGGCCAGACAGCCCGCCTCGTCGAGCGGCACCGCGCCGTGAAAGAGAAGGTTGTTGTTTTCTATGTGGTAAACGCTGCCCTTCGCGTATAAAAAGCGCACGTGGCGCGCCAGCTTATCGCTCTGCGTGAAGCTTTGGCACAGCTTGTCCAGCACGTCGCGCTCGCCGGGCGTCATCGCAGCGGGATCGGCGGCGTCGACCGTTGGGAAATCGCAGTCCTTCATGTGATACTCTACCCCGCCGATGCGGATCGTCTGCGAGACAAAGTCCACCCGGCGCAGCAGCGCCCGGTCCTGCATGCCGAAGTCTGGGTTGCGGTCGATCAGCGCGCACTCGGCCTTGAACAGCATCACGGCGATGGCCTTGTGCATGCGCGCGGTGCGGGCGAGATCCGCCGGGGAATATTCGCCGCCCTCCGTCAGCTTCGGCCAGAAGCCGGAGACGTCGGTATCACGGTAGACCTCCTCGGCAAATTGGGACAGCGGCCGCAGGCTGATGCCGTAGCCGTCCTCGAGCGTTTCCAAATTGTTGTAGGCGAGCGTGACATGGATGACGCTGGCCACGCATACGTCGCTGCCGGCCGCCGCACCCATCCACTCGACGTCATGGTTGCCCCATTGGATGTCGACCGCGTGGTGGCGCATCAGCTCGTCGAGGATGACGTCCGGCCGCGCGCCGCGGTCGAAAATATCGCCCACGATATGCAGGCGGAACACCGCCATGCGCCGGATGAGCTGCGCGAGCGCGATGATGAAATCGTCCGCGCGGCCGACGTCAATGATGGAATCGACGATGCTGCCGTAGTAGAGCTCCTTGTCGTGGTCCTCAAAATGCGCGTGCAGCAACTCGTCCAAAATGTAGGCGAAGCCCTCGGGCAGGCATTTGCGCACAAAGCTGCGCGTGTGCTTGGAGGCGATCATGCGGAACACCTCGATCAGCCGGTACAGCGTTTGCCGGTACCACGCGGGCGGGTCGTCCTGCAGGGGTTTGAGACGCGCGAGCTTCTGCGCGGGATAGTAAATCAGCGTGGCGAATTCGGCGCGTTCGGCGTCCGACAGTTCGTCTGCCAGCACGCGGTCGATCTTTTCCCGGATGACGCCGGAGGCGTTGCTCAGGATATGGGTGAACGCGTCGGCTTCGCCGTGCAGGTCGCTCATAAAGTGCTCGGTGGACTTGGGCAGGCGCAAAATAGCCTGCAAATTGATGATTTCGCTGGAGGCCGCCGCGACGGTGGGATATTCCCGCGCGAGCTGCGCGAGGAACTTGGCCTGCGGGTCCTGTACGGTTGGCTGCATGGCGCGCTCCTTTCCGATGGCGAATCATTTTTTCTATCATACTCAGCATATCCAGTATACCATAAACCGGACAAAGATGGTATACTGATTTGCGGGAAAGCCTGATCCGGACGGCGGGGCCGTCTATGAGCAGAGAGGAGGCCGCGCGGTATGGAGATACCGGTTCACTGCACGCTGTGCCCGCGCCGCTGCGGAGCCGACCGCACACGGGCGCGCGGCGCCTGCGGCGGAGGCGGCAAGGTAAAGGTGGCCAAGGCGGCGCTGCATTTTTGGGAGGAGCCATGCATTTCCGGCACATGCGGCAGCGGTACGGTGTTTTTCTCCGGCTGCGCGCTGCGCTGCTGTTATTGCCAGAATCATGCCGTCAGCGCTGGAAACTTCGGCAAGGAAATCTCTGTCGAGCGCCTTGCGGAAATTTTCCTTTCCCTTCAGGCGCAAGGCGCGCACAACCTGAACCTCGTCACGGCCGGACACTATCTGCCGTGGGTGTGCGAGGCGCTCCGCCTCGCGGGGGACAGGCTGCGCATCCCCGTCGTCTACAATACGGGCGGATATGAAACGGAGGAGGCTGTCGCCGCGCTGCGCGGGTTTGTGGATATTTGGCTGACTGACCTGAAATATCGCTCGCCCGCGCTTGCGGCGGAATACTCGGACGCGCCGGATTATTTCGATGTCGCCTCCGCCGCGCTGCGCGCGATGTTGGCGCAGGCGGGCCCGCCCATGTACGACGCGGACGGCCTTCTGCAAAGCGGCGTGATCGTGCGCCATTTAGCGCTGCCGAACGCGGGGCGGGACACGCGCGCCGTACTGGATTTCCTGTCTGGCCTGCCGCGCGGCGGGTTTCTGCTGAGCCTGATGAGCCAATACACCCCGTTTTACCGCGCCGCCGAGCACAAGGCGCTAGCGCGCCGCATTTCGACGTATGAATACCGGCGCGCCGTGGAGTACGCGGTCGGGCTCGGCCTTACGGACGGCTACATGCAGCAGCGCAGCAGTGCCAAGGAGGAATACACGCCCGCGTTCGATTTAGAGGGCGTGTGAGGGAGCGGGGATTAGATCGAGGACTATTAGAAACCATGCGCATGCGCTCGGAGCGGCGGGGCCATAGCCCTGCCGCTCCGGCTTTTGGAAAAATGTTAAAGAACCACTGAGTCAACCATCAGGTGTATCCCGGTAATTGATTCAGCGGTTCCTTGTGGGGAAATGCCGGCCGCGCGCTTCTGCGCGGCCGGCGCCCGTTTGCGATGCAAAAGCATAGCAAATAAGATTTTGAGCACGTGGGCCGAGGACGACCCACATGCGCAAAGCGTCCTCCGCCCGTTATCTGCATATCTTCCGGGATGCGCTGTTCACGCATAAAATTTTTCAAGGAAAAGTTTTACCTCTTTGCCTTCCCCCTTGGGGAAGGTGGCATTTGCAAAGCAAATGACGGATGAGGGGAAGCTTCCATACGCACAATTTTGACTTAAAATCTGTAACGCTGCGCGTTACAAATTTCTTTTTAAAAATAAAGTATCTGCTATTGATTTTCTATCTCACCTGTCGGCTTGTTTTAACATTCTGTAGGGGCGGGGCTTGCCCCGCCCGGCTTACAGCAGCCCGTCGGCATCGAGCGCCGATTCGGCCACTTCCTGCGGGATCGCCAGCTCCTTGTCGCCGTTCATCTCGTGGTAGGTGACGGTAACGCTCACTGCGGCGGCTGTGCCGGATTCGTCCATCTCGGATTCGATCCGGACAGATTTCAGCGCGTGCGTCTTCTCGTCGAAACAGGCCGCCATCGAGGCCGAGCGGATGTCCATCTCGTCCGCGCCGTCGCCTTCCAGCCCCGAAAAGCCGTTGACCATCCCGGTCATTTCCTCCAGCGCGGCGCCGTCCCCCGTCCATGTCACTACATAGTCGGAGCCTTTCTCGTGCGGCTCCAATACGAGATCGACGGCGTCCAGATCCAATTCGCCGATGCCTCCGGCCGCGTTGGTCAGATCGCTGAAGGAAAAACCCGCGTCGGCAAGGCCGCCGGCTATGCGCAGCCAGCCGCTGTCCTGCCCAAGCAGGGTCATTCGCGCGTACATCACGTCTTCGGCCATGTTCATCCACATTTCCATTGTGATCGCGAGGTTGAGGCCGCTGGCTCCGACGGACATATCCAAATCATACAGGTGCATCAGAGCGCCCCGCCCCTCGGCGCGGCCGGAGAGGGTCATTGTGGTGTCTTGTCCGTCTATCGACATGGTCATGTCCATCGCGATGTCGAAGTCGTAAAATTTTTCGGGATCCGTCTGCGGGATGCCGCCCATCAGGTCTTTGGCGGTCGGTTCCTTCGAGCAGCCGCTCAGGCACGCGAGCAGAACAAGGGCCGCCGTCAGCAGAGCGGCCCGGCGAAGTGGTTTCATCATGATCGTTCCTCCTCCAAAACTCTGAGATTAATAATAATAATAGCCGCCGGCCATCGCGAGGACGCCGAGCAAAAAGACCATCAAATAGACCGCCGCGCAGAAGATCACGCGGGCGGCCAGAAAGCCGCGCGCGAAATTGCGCCGGTTGGGCCGCCAGCGGTTGCCCGCGGCCTGCACGATCAGATAAATCAGCCCCACGAGCGGGATCATGCCGATCAGCGACATCCCGAGGAAGGACGACGTTGGGACAAACTCCGGCGGCTCCGGCATGCCGCAGCCCCACGCGGGCGGATAGGGCGGCACGCCCGGCCCGAGCGCGTAGTGCGGCAAGGGCGCAGTCGGCGGAACCGGCGGGGCGGGCGAAGCATAACGCGGAACGGCTCCGCTGTTCGGCCCGCCGTAAGAGGAGGCGTAGCGCAAATCGGCGGGCTGCTGCTGCGCGGCGAGGTTTGGTTCGCGCACCGTCTGCGCCGCCGCGCCCGTGCCAAAGGATGCGGGTTCGGGCACAGCGCCCTGCGCGCCATTGATGCCTGTGTCGTTCACTGGTTCCTTTGGTACAGTGGCGCTCGGTTCGGTTATTGGTTCTCCCGAAATGTCGGCGCTCGGTTCGGTTCCCGTTTTTTCCGGCGCGGCGGCAGGGGTCGTGTCAGCGGAAACCGGCGCAGCCGGAGCCTTTGCGCATTCCTGCGCCACGGGGGATGCGGATGGGTTCTCGTCTGTTTCCCCTAAACGCGCGGATTCGGAGCTCTCCGGTTTCGTGCCGTCGGCCTGCTCCGCCGCGGCCGGGCCGGCCTGCGCGCCGCCCGCCGTTTCGGAAAAACCGAAAACGCTGTGGAAAATTTCGGCCGGGTCGGCCTGCGCCATATCGAGCGCGGGCTCGGTTCGCCCGCCGCGCAGATGCACCTCGCTTTGCAGGGCGCTGCCCGCCAGCGCATCGAGCGGAGGCGCGGCCTTTGGGGCAGCGCTCGGCTCCGGCGCTTCGGAATGGGGTTCTTCGGGCTGCGGCCCTTCGGGCGCAAGCCTGCCGCCGCAGCCGGGGCAGGCTTGTGCGCCGGGTGTGAGCCGTGCGCCACACAGCTTGCAGAAATTTCTCGCCATACCGGGTTCCTCCGTTCATAAAACAGACTGTCTAAAAACAAAGCGGATGCACAGAACGAGAGCAAATTCTTTCAAAAGCCTAAGAGCCTCGCTTCGCTCGGTTGGCTTTTGGACGCGCCCCGAGGGCGCAGTCGTCAGATGAAACAAAAAGCGCAGGGTAACGCCTGACGGCGTTGTCGGCTTGCCGGCCAAAAATCACGGCCGGCATTCCGCCTGCGGCGAACACGGCGTACTTTGTGTATGAACGAGCATTTTTGTGAAATCTGATGGAGACATTTGCCGAAGTCTCTGACAGACGCGACTTTTTAGACAGTTTGAAAAGCGCGTCGGAGCCGCCGCGTGCGGCCCGCGCGAAATCCCCAATCAAGTAAACACGGAATAAATCGTCGCGCACATCTCAGCGGCATCCTTGACCCCGCATCTTCCCGCGGGGAAATATCGGCCGCGCGTTCTTAACGCGGCCGATGATACACCGGTTTAATCAGCGCTTCCTTAAAAATACATATATACCTGACAGGGGATCATTCCGTTATACAGCTTGCGGCGGCGCTTGGCCGGGCGGCCGAAATGACGCTCAAAGTCTGCGTCGCCCGAGATGATATACGCCCCCCGCACGGGACATTCCGTCAGGCGCTCGCCCAAAACGCCCGCGAGACGCGCAGCGTCCTCGGCGTCGCCCAAGCGCTCCCCGTAGGGCGGATTGGTAAACACCTTTACACCCGGCGCTGGCGCGTATTTTTGCACGTCCGCCGTGAAAAAGCGGCAATGGCTGTCCACACCGGCCAGTTTCGCATTCGCGGCGGCCAGCGCCACGGCGGCCGGGTCGATGTCAAAGCCGACGCCCTCGAACGCCGCGTCGCGCCGCGCTTCGTCCAACGCCTTTTCGCGCTGCTCGGCCCACACTTTGCCGGGCAGGAACGCGTAGTGCTCGGCGATGAAATGCCGGCGCAGGCCGGGCGCGAGATTCATTGCCTTCATCGCGGCCTCGATCAGTAGCGTGCCGCTGCCGCAAAACGGATCCTGCGCCTGCGTGTCGGGATAGACGCGGCCCAGATCCGCAATCGCGGCGGCCAGCGTTTCCTTGATCGGCGCCTCCATGCTGTTTTTGCGGTAGCCGCGCTTGTGCAGGCCCTCGCCGGACGTATCCAGCATAATTTCAGCCACATTCTTGCGGATGGAAAAACGCAGCTTGTACAGCGCGCCGTCCTCGGGCAGCGCCTGCACATGGTGGCCGCGCCGCAGGCGCTCGACCACCGCCTTTTTGACGATGCTTTGGCACGCGGGCACGCTGGACAGCGTGCTGGAAAGGCTGCTGCCCTTTACCGGAAAGGCGGCGTTCGCGGGCATCAGCTCCTCCCACGGGATTGCGGATACGCCGTCAAACAGCTCATCGAACGTGGCGACGGGGAAAGCTTTCAAGAGGATCAGCACACGCTCAGCACAGCGGCTCCACAGGTTGGCGGCGGCGATGACCTCCGCTCCGCCGCGGAAGGCGACGCGCCCGTCCGTGATGGCGACGTCCCGCGCGCCGGTGCGCTGAAGGTCAAAGGCTGCGGCGCGTTCCACGCCGAAATAACAGGGTGCGATCAGATCATATTCCAACATGGCGGCTCCTTCCGGCCCGAAATTGCCGTTGTGAATTTTCCTTAGGAAAAAGGCAATGCTCTTGTATATGAAATCTTATTTCGTTATCCTTTTTCGTTATCTTTCTCCCTTAGCCGCGAGCGTGCCGCCCGATTTGGTTTGACGGCGTATGCCCCTGTTAAGGGGGAAGGCCATTTTGAGAATGACGCCGTCCATTTTGGCGCCATACGCGAGCCGTGGCCGAAAAAGCGGATTTCGATGGCCCCGCGCGCTATGGACGCGAGGGGCAAAGCAAAAATCCGTCAAAATCTGTTTTGAATAGTATAGCATATCCGCGCGGCAAATGCAAAGCTTCTTCGACGCTCTTCATTGTGGCGGCGGCTCGGTGCGCCGCCGTTGGCTGCGCGTCAGGCGCAGCAGCCGCCACGCGCCGTTTTCTGCGCGCCACAGCGTATGGATGGCGGTCCAGCCGTCCGGATCGTCCCGCCGCGTCGCGTCAGCGGCCAGCAGCCCTCCGGACAGCGTGCGCAAACGGTACTGCCAGCTGCCCAGCTCCTCCGCCGTCAGCGCGCGCAGCAGGCGCTCGACGTGGACGGGCTCCGGCACGGGTACATTTCGCCACACGAAGCCCGCATCGCCGCATAAGCAGCATATGATCACTAAAATTACCGCACAGGCCGCCGTGCGCCGCGCTCTCATCCACCGCATCCGATTTCCGCCTCCTGCGTTTTTCGGCAGTTTGCCGCGTTCCCATCCATTATACTCAATATATTTAGTATAGTCAACTGATTGAGTATGGTAAGGTAGAACAAA
>CANRZX010000108.1 GCA_947644575.1 uncultured Clostridia bacterium
CGGCGAGCTGGCCGCGTTTGTCTCGGATTTCGCCGCCGCCGCGCGCACGGTGAAGGAGCTGCGCCGGATGAAGATCGGCGTCATCGGCAAGCTGGCCGGGATGGGCGACGTCATCACGGACGACATGGCCGTGTTCCGCAAATTGGGGCCGGAATTCATCTATGATTCCATCGGCACGGTGCAGCGCTTCTGCGCCGAGGTGCCCGAAGACGCCGTTGCCGCGCGCGTGGCCGAGGAGCGGGAGCTGTTTGAGATCGACCCAAAGCTTTCCCCCGAGCGCCACGCAGAATCGACGCGTGTCTATTTGGGCCTGCGCCGCTATCTCGAGGAAAACGGCTACGCGGGCTATACCGCGCATTTCGAGGAGTTCGGCGCGGACGGGCGCTTCACACACCTGCCGTTTTTGGCCGCCTCCAATCTGATGGCCGAGGGCTACGGCTACGCCGCCGAGGGCGACGCCACCACGGCCATGCTGACGGCGGCGATGTCGCTGCTGTGCGGGCAGGCCGATTTCAGCGAGATGTATATGATGGACCTCGCGCGCGAGGCCATCCTTTTGTGCCACGCGGGCGAGGGCAACTGGGCGATGGCCCGCACGGACAGAAAGCCCTTTTTGATAGACCGCGTATTCAACGAGGGCGGGCTCGCGAACCCGCCGACGCCCATCTTCACGCTCCGGCCCGGCCCGGCGGCGGTGATGAGCCTTGTCCATGTGGAGGGCGAGCGCTTCCGCCTTGTCTACGCGCCCGGCGAGGTGCTGGACGAGTGCGGCCTGAAAAAGATCGATATGCCGTACCTGTTCTTCCGCCCGGCGTCCGGCGTGCGTGCCTGCGTGACGGCATGGCTCGAGCAGGGCGGCACGCATCACGAGACGATCATCTTGGGCGAGCACACCGTGCGCGTCAGGCTTTTATGCCGCCTGCTCGGCGTGGAATTTGTCGAATTGTAACCGCAGGGCGGCCAAAAAGGGCCTTGCATCCTGCGCGAAAGGAGAAATCATCATGCTTCAAAATATCCGGCGTTCCCTGACCGACCTGCTCGGCGGGGATTATACCGCGGCGGTGTGCCGCGCGCGCGCCGCGCTGACCGGCGAGGACGAGGCGGCGCTGCGCGCCGTCGCCGACGAAACGATCGACTTTTACCCCGAGGCGTTCGCCGCGCGGCAGGAGGCGCTGATGGAACGCGTGGGCGAAACGCTCGTTCCCCCGTTTGCGGACACGGAGGACGGCGCGCCCACGCATTCCTACCGGGCGGCCCAGCACAGCTTCGCGGCCCCCTTGGGCGGGCTGGGCGCGTTCCGCCTCGGCGAGGACGGGCGGCTCTATTTCGCGGGCAAGAGCGAGCACTACCAGATCCCGCTCGGCCACGATTTCCCCGGCTACGCGCTCATCGAAAACGCGAAACGGTTGGGCATCCCCAACGCGACGCACAACAACACACGCGGCTTTGTCACGCGCACGTTGGAGCGCCGGCTGATCGCCGCGGCCAACGGCCTTGCGCCGGACGACCCCACGCTCGACGCGGTGCTCGCGAAAAAAGAGCCCGGCGTGCTGAACTGCGTCATCAATTTGGAGACGGGCTCGCTGGCCGTGGAGGCCGCGCTCAAAATGATGCTCTCGCGCTTTTATACCATCGACGGCGCTCCGGCGCAGTACGCGGGGCGCGTGCCGGTATTTTTGGTGATGGCGGACAACGCGGGCGGTGTGACGGGCAACTACCACGGCACGACCGTGCTGGCGCAGACGCTGCGCGGCCTGTGGCCGGATTTTTACGCCGCGGCGGAAAAGCAGGAGTTATACAAGGTCGTGTCCGTGCCCATCAACGACACCGCGGGCTTCGAGGCCGTGCTGCGCCAATATAACACGGGAAAATACAAGACGGCGAGCTTCTGCCACGAGATCATCCTGATGAACTACGGCGGCATCCGCCTTTCCGAAGAATATCTGCATGCGGCATACCGCCTTTGCCGCGAGACGGATACCCCGGTGCTCTGCGATGAGATTCAGTCCTGCGCGTGGTACGACGGCCTGTTTTTGTTCCGCAAATACGGCCTTGCGCCGGATTTTGTCTCGGTCGGCAAGGGCTTTCCCGGCGGGACCTACCCCGCCAGCAAAATCCTGACCAGCGCCGCGTTCGACAGCCTGAGCCAGTTCGGCGCGCTTGTCACAAACGGGCAGGAGGAGCTGGCCAGCCTCTCCTATCTGATCACGATGGAATTCATCGGCGCGAACGGGCCGCACATCGAGGCTGTGGGCCGCTATTACCACGAGGCGGCGGCCGCGCTGGCCGCGCGTTTCCCGCAGATATGCACCGGCGTCGAGGGTGACGCGCACATGACGGCGCTGTGCTTTGCCACGGTAGACGCGGCGACCGGCTTCTGCGCGCGCATGAATCAGGACGCCTGCGTGGACGTGAGCGCCCAGACCTACAAGCCCAACTGCCCGCCCGTCGCGCTGACCAAGCTGCCGCTCATCGTCACCGAGGCCATGACGGACAAGCTGCTCGCGCGCATGGAAACGGCGCTGACGCAGACGGCAAAGGAGGCGCAGGCATGAGCGGTGAAAAGAATGCCCCCGTGCGCTTCGGCGTCATCGGCTGCGGCCTGATGGGCCGGGAATTCGCCAGCGTCTCGATGCGCTGGCTGCACCTCGCGGGCGAGCTGCCTCGCCCGGTGATCGTCGCGGCGTGCGACGTATCGCCGCAGAACCTCGACTGGTTCCGTCAGGTGCCCGATACGACATATTTTTACAGCGATTACCACGAGCTGCTCGCAAACCCCGAGGTCGAGGCCGTCTACTGCGCGGTGCCGCACCACCTGCACGCGCGTGTATACGGCGACGTCATCCGCGCGGGCAAGCATCTTTTGGGGGAAAAGCCGTTCGGCATGGATCTCGCGGCCTGCGCCGAAATCGAGGCGGCGATGGCGGAAAACCCGGGCGTATTCGTCCGCTGCGCGAGCGAGTTCCCCTATTATCCGGCCGTGCAGCAGATGGTCCGGTGGTACCGCGAGGGCGCGTTCGGCCAGATCATCGAGGCGCGCTTCGCGATCAAGCACTCCTCGGATATGGACCTCACCAAGCCCATCAACTGGAAGCGCATGCGCGCGGCCAACGGCGAATACGGCTGCATGGGCGATCTTGGCATCCACACGCAGCACCTTCCGTTCCGGCTGGGCTTTGCGCCCAAAACCGTTTCCGCGCAGCTTGCGAACATCGCGAAAACGCGGCCGGACGAAACGGGCAAGCCCGTCCCGTGCGAGACGTGGGACAACGCCATCGTAACGTGCGAGGCACAGAACGGCGCGGGCGATACTTTCCCGATGCAGTTGGAGATGAAGCGCATGGCGCCGGGCTGCACGAATACCGTGGAATACGAAATCTACGGCATGAAGCTTTCGGCCAAATTTTCGACGGACGACCCCAACGCCATTCGCTACACGCTGCCCGTCGGGCGCGAGCAGGCGTGGGCGCGCCTTGTGGTGGGGCAGAAAACGCTGTTCCCGGTTATCACGGGTTCGATTTTTGAATTCGGCTTTTCCGATTCGCTGCTGCAGATGTTCGCGGCGTATGTCAGCGAGCTGCGCGGCCTGCCCTGTGATTTCGGCTGCTTCACGCCCGATGAAGCGATGCAGAGCCACCGTGTGCTGACGGCGGCGCTGGAATCCTACACACAGCGGCACGTGGTGACGCTCTGAGCAAAGACGTCCTTTGCGTAAACGCCCACTGAAATAGACGCCCTCTCCCTGCGGAGCAAGCGCGTTTCCTTTCCAAAGCGGTGCAAAAAGATAAGGCGGATCGAAAGGATCTGCCTTATCTTTTTGCGCGAGAACCGTAAGGTTCTCCGGATTCAATCCCCTTCCTTACTCCGGCGGCGTCTATGCTCTCTCCCTTCTACAGAGCGCCATGTAATTGCCCGCTTCAATTTTTATAATGCCCAACATCACTTTTACACTTTTATTATCGCTTCTACGGCTTTATAGTCAGCACACTTGAAAACAAGCATCTTGTTTTCAAGTGGCGCGCTTTGCGCGCCGCACACACAGCGTGCGTGCGGACTACTGAATCGATAGGAAATCGCCGCAGGCGATTTTGGCGCTGCAGCCCATGCCGCGCCTCGAAAAACACCTCTTTTCGAGTGTGTCGATTATATCGCTTACCCGTTTACCCTGTAGCGTAAAATCGTTTTGAGCTTATCCGCCTGTGTTCTATTTGTCAGATAGATTTCTCTATGGCAATCTGATATGCGGTGCAGGCCATTTTCTTCCGCAAATTGATCCATTTTCTCAAAGGAGGACGGTTCATTATCATAGGAGCCAATATGCAGAATTTCAACACATTTTCCGTCATGTATTGAATCAAAAATGATTTCTTCATACAATCGGTTCGGCTTTTTCTTTTTTACGCTTTCCATCGCCGCGCCGACCATTTCCTCCGTAATAAAATCCGGCTGGCGTATCATAATCGTATATTCTAAATTTTCCTTTACGAGCGTACCGCCGGCAGATTTCGCTCCGGCGCTTTTCAGCTTCCAAATCCCCTCTAAAGGATAAACCGTAAAGTCGTGGATTTCAGTGGATAAAACGTTTTTCGCCCATGATTTATAGCCCATTTTAACGGCATAGGCCAGCGAATAGAGCGCGGCTACCCGATTTGAAAAATCCGTGTCGTTAGGATTTCCGCTCCCTTTTATCGTAATAAAATGATACTCCGGTATCTCCGCCAAGGCAGGGATTCTTTTTGCTCCATACAAAGCTTTCTCGTGCTTTTTCCATTCAAATTTCATATCAGCACCTCCTATGAAAGGCATTATATCAAACATAATCTGACATCTGCCGTCATGTTCTATATTTTCCGCATTCTCATTCCTTCCCACCACCTTGATCACAACATGCAAATGGTATCACCGCTGATTTTGCCGACTGCCTCGCAAAGAGCGAAGCGAACGCCATAAAAATACGCTATAAAGAAACACCCGCGGAAACGCTACTTCGTTCCAGCGGGTGTCGGCTTTTTCCTCGCGGGCCGGCCAAGCCGTGTCCATCAAACGGCGTCAGCCGCCCAGATATGCCTTGCGGACGCTGTCATTGTTGGCCAGCTCATGGGCGTCGCCGGACATCACGATTGTCCCGGTCTCCAGCACATAGGCGCGGTTCGCAATCTCCAGCGCCATTTTCGCGTTCTGCTCCACCAGCAGCACCGTCACGCCGGATTTGTTGACGTCGTGGATAATACGGAAAATCTCCTGCACTAGCAACGGGGACAAGCCCATTGACGGCTCGTCGAGCAGCATCATCTTGGGCTTGCACATCAGCGCGCGGCCAATGGCCAGCATCTGCTGCTCGCCGCCGGACAACGTGCCCGCGATCTGCCTGCGCCGCTCTTTGAGGCGCGGCAGGCGCTCGAACACCATCTCATAATCCGCGGCGACGGCGTCCGCGCCGTCCTTGCGGGTATAGGCCCCCAGCGCCAAATTCTGCTGGACGGTGAGCTGCGAAAAAACACGCCGTCCCTCGGGCACCTGCGTCAAGCCAAGGCCGATGATCTTATGCGCCTCCATTTGGCTGATGGGCTGGCCGCAGAACGAAATGTCACCCTGCTTGGGCTTCAGCAGGCGGGAAATCGCGTGCAGCGTGGTCGTCTTGCCCGCGCCGTTCGCGCCGATCAGCGTGACGATCTCACCCTCGTTCACATCAAACGAAATACCCTTGATGGCGTTGATCGCGCCATAATTCACGACCAGATCCTTTACGGAGAGCATCACACCCATCACGCCTCACCTCCTAAATACGCGGCAATGACCTTCGGGTCGGTGCGGACCGTCTCGGGGTCGCCCTCGGCGATGACGCGCCCATAATCCAGCACGACAATCCGCTCGCACAGGCCCATGACAAAACTCATGTCGTGCTCGATCAGCAGGATCGCGATGCCGAAGCGGTCGCGCACCAAACGCACGATTTCCATCAGCTCCGCCGTCTCGTTGGGATTCATCCCGGCGGCGGGCTCGTCCAACAGCAGCAGTTTCGGGCCGGTGGCCAGCGCGCGGGCGATCTCGAGCTTGCGCTGCTTGCCGTAGGGCAGGCTTGAGGCCATCTGCGCGGCTTCGCCCTCCAAATCGAAAATTTTCAGCAGCGAGAGCGCCTTTTCGTTCATCACGCGCTCCTGCTTAAAATAGGCAGGCAGGCGCAACACGCCTGTAAGCGCCGAATATTTCACCTGATTGTGCAGTGCCACCTTGACATTGTCCAGCACCGTCATATCCTTAAATAGGCGGATATTCTGAAACGTGCGGGCGATCCCGGCCTTGTTGATGACAGCGGGCTTTTGCCCGACGATGCTTTTTCCGTCGAGCACGATTTCGCCCTCCGTCGGCTGGTACACCCCGGTGAGCAGGTTGAAGACTGTCGTTTTGCCCGCGCCGTTCGGGCCGATCAGGCCATACAGCTGGCCCTTTTCGACGGATACGGAAAACTTCTCCACCGCGTGCAGGCCGCCAAAGGTGATGCCTAAATTACGAACCTCCAACAACGCCATCCGTCACGCCCCCTTTCCGTCCGCCTGCCCGCGCGTCAGCTTTGCCGTCCATTTCCGACGCCACGCCGCAAGCTGTGGGCTCTGGTTGAACAGCATCATGACAATCAGCACGACCGCGTAGACAAGCATCCGGTAATCGCTGAAGCCGCGCAGCAGCTCCGGCAGGACGGTCAGCGCCGCCGCCGCGATCACCGAGCCGCGGATATTGCCCAGACCGCCCACGACGATGAACACCAGCACCAAAATCGAGGTGTTGTAATCGAACTTGCGCGCCACCAGCGTGGAGAAATTGTGCGCGTACATCGCGCCCGCCAGGCCCGCCAGCGCAGCCGAAACGCTGAAGCCGATCAGCTTATATTTGGTGATGTTGACGCCGACGGATTCCGCCGCGATGCGGTTGTCGCGAATCGACATGATCGCACGGCCCGTGCGGGAATCGATCAAGTTCTGCACAATGGCCAGCGTGATGAGGATCAGCACAAAGCCGAGCGTGAACGTCGCGCTGCGGGGCATGCCAGTGATGCCCTGCGCGCCGTTGATGATGATCTCGCCCGTCTCGTCGAGGTTCAGCGAGGGCGCGTCCTTGAGCGAGAAATGAAAGCCCGACGCGTCGCGCCCGACATAAAAGGAATTGAGCAGGTTTTTGATGATCTCGCCGAACGCCAGCGTCACAATGGCCAGATAATCGCCCTGCAGGCGCAGCACCGGGATGCCGATCAGCAGTCCGATGACCGCGGCAGCGGCCGTGCCCGCGAGCAGCGCGAGCGTGAGCGACAGCCAGCCCGGCATCACGTCCGTCAAACACACGGAGACAAACGCGCCCATAAACGCGCCCACACTCATAAAGCCCGCGTGGCCGAGGCTCAGCTCGCCTAAAATGCCCACCGTCAGGTTCAGGGAAACCGCCATGATGATATACGCACAGATCGGCACCAGCTGGCCGGAGAGGGAATTCGTCAGCATCCCCATGCCGGAGATGATCTGGATCACCGCAAACGCAGCGATCACAATGCCATAGGTCACGAGGCTGCGCCGGAAGTTGTGGTTCAGGGATTTGATTTTCATGGCGCCCACCTACACTTTCTCTCGCGTTTGCCTGCCGAGGATGCCCGTGGGCTTCACCAGCAGAACGACAATCAGTACACCGAACACGATGGCGTCCGCCATCTGCGAGGAGATATAGGCCGTGGAAAGGCTCTGGATGATGCCCAGCAGCACACCGCCTAACATAGCGCCGGGAATGGAGCCGATGCCGCCGAACACCGCCGCCACAAACGCCTTGATGCCGGGCATCGCGCCGGTGGTGGGGATGAGCGTGGGATACGCCGAGCACAGCAGCACGCCCGCGACGGCCGCCAGCGCGCTGCCGATGGCGAAGGTGAGCGAGATCGTCGCGTTGACATTGATGCCCATGAGCTGCGCGGCGCCTTTGTCCTCGGACACCGCCTGCATGGCGTGGCCGACCTTCGTCTTATTGACAAACAGCGTCAGCGCCACCATGATGACTGCCGAGACGAGGATGGTCGTCAGCGTCTCGCCCGTGATGATGAGCTGGCCGCCCAGCAGGCGCAGCGGCTGAAACGAAACGACCGACGAGAAGGACTTCGGCGCGGAGCCGAAAATCAGCAGCGCAAGGTTTTGCAGCAGATAGCTCATGCCGATGGCCGTGATGAGCACCGCGAGACTGGGCGCTTCGCGCAGGGGCTTATAGGCGACGCGCTCGATGGTGACGCCCAGCAGCGTGCAGACCAGCACCGCCGCGCCAATGCCCGCCAGCGCGGGCATGCCCATCGTCGTCATTACCGTATACGCGATATAACCGCCCACCATAATGACGTCGCCGTGAGCGAAGTTCAGCATACGGGCGATGCCGTATACCATTGTATAGCCCAGCGCAATGACAGCATAGATGCTGCCCAAGCTGATACCGTTCACAAGGTACGATAAGAATTGCATATGCCCCTCCCCATTCTCTGTGTCCTGCCGCAAAATTTTCCTGTTTCCTGATCGGAAAGAAGGCTGCCGAGCCCCTCGGCAGCCTTCCTGGCCATAAGGTTTTTGCTTGTGACTTTCTTTTTGTTCAGTCCCAATTACGCCGCGACATACACGCCGCTCTCGATCTTGAACACCAGCGGGCTTTTGGTGGGCGCGCCGCTGGCATCCCACGTGATGCCCTTGCCGGTCAGGCCGTCCAGCGTGATCTCAGTGAACGCGCCCTTGAGCGCGTCGCAGATCGCGGAAGCGTCCATGTCGCCCGTGATGCCGGCCTTCTGGATGGCGGCGTCGATGGCGTAGATGCAGTCATACGCGTCCGCGGCAAACTGGTTCGGGTCCTGGCCGTAGGCGTCATTGTACGCCTTTACAAAGGAGGCCGTCATGTCGTCGGTCGCGGCGGCGGTGAACGGCGTCATCAGCATGACGCCCTCAGCAAGAGACGTGTCGAAGTTTTCCACGGCGAGCAAGCCGTCCATGCCGTCACAGCCGAAGAATACGGGCTTGTAATCCATCGCGGCGGCCTGCTGGAGCACCAGCGCGGCCTGAGAATAGTAGAACGGCATGAACACCAGCTCAGCGCCGGCGCTCTTCGCCTTCTGCAGCTGGACATTGAAGTCGGTGTTGTTGTCGGCGGTGAACGCCTCGTCGGCGACGATCTCCAAATTCTTCACACCCGCCTCGGTCACGAACGCGTCGCGGATGCCGGAGGAATACGGGTCGGAGCTATCATAGATAACGGCGACCTTCGCCGCGAGGTTGTTGTCCGCGATATAATCGGCGGACAGGGTGCCCTGCTCGGGATCGGAGAAGCACATGCGGAACGCGTTGGCCTCCTTGATGCAGTCCTCAGCGGAGCCAGACGGCGTCAGCTGGAACATATTGTCGGCGGCGGTCTCGGCTTCGACGGCAACGCACGGAGCGCTGGTCACAGTGCCCATCAGCACCTGCATACCCCAGTCCTTCAGGCTGTTGTAGGCGTTGACGGCCTTCTCGGGATCGTGCTCATCGTCCTCAAACTTCAGCTCATACTGCTGGCCGCCGCGGGCGTTCAGCTCGGCGATGGCGATCTCAGCGCCGCCGCGCACGGCAAGGCCATACTCGGCCGCACCGCCGGTGACGGGGCCGATGCCGCCGATGCGGATCACTGCGCCGGAAGCGGCGGGCGTGCTGTCCTCCGGGGTACCCGCGTCGGCGGGCGTGCTGTCCGCGGGCGTGCTGTCCGCAGCCGGAGCGCTGGAGCCGGTGCCGCCGCAGGCCGCGAGAGACACGGCCAGGCAGAGCGCCAGCATGAAGCTCAATATCTTTTTCATACTTTCGTCCTCCCATACTGATTACACAA
>CANRZX010000109.1 GCA_947644575.1 uncultured Clostridia bacterium
GTTTTTGGCCGGCAAGCCGACAACGCTGTAGGCGTTACCCCTGCGCTTTTTGTTTCATCTGATGGCCTGCGCCCGCACTGCGTCCACAGGTGCGTTTCGGAGCGCAACCGAGCGGAGCGAGGCTCTTAGGCTTTTGGAAAATTTGTTCTCGTCTTGTGTATCCGCTTTGTTTTTAGACAGTTTCCCGTGTGTTTATGCCAAAAAGCCTGCGTCACGCAGCGCCTTTTGCAAATGCGTGCGATTCGCCTCGCTGAGTGGCGCGAGCGGCATCCGGCAAGGCCCGGCGTCATAGCCCAGCAGGGACATGGCCTCCTTGACCGGAATCGGGTTCACGTCACAGAACAGCGCCTCGATTAGTTCCATCAGGCGAAACTGTAGGGCAAGGCTTTCGGCCTGCCTGCCCTCAAAATACAGCCGGCAGATATCATGCGTTTCCCTTGGCGCGACATTGGCCAGCACCGAGATCACGCCGACGCCGCCTAGCGCGAGGATGGGGAGGATCTGGTCGTCGTTGCCGGAATAGATCGCCAAAGCGTCGCCGCACAGCGCGGCCGTTTTCGCGATAGCGCTGAAATTGCCGCTGGCCTCCTTGGTGGCGACGATCAGCGGATGCTCCGCCAACTTGGCGTAGGTTTCCGGCTGGATCGTCATGCCGGTGCGGGAGGGCACGTTATAAAGGATGACCGGCAGGCCGACGGCGTCGGCGACAGCTGTGAAATGGCGGACAAGGCCCGCTTGACTGGTTTTGTTGTAATAGGGCGTTACCTGAAGCAGCGCGTTTGCGCCCCGTTTTTTTGCCTCGGCGGACAGCGCGATGGCGTGCCGCGTGTCGTTGGAGCCTGTGCCCGCGATCACCGGCAGACGGCCGTTCACGGTTTTGCAGGCAAACTCAATGACATCAAGATGCTCCGCGTCGTTCAGCGTGCTGGCTTCGCCCGTTGTGCCGCAGATGATGACCGCGTCGGTTCCGCATGCGATCTGCTGCTCCAACAGCGCAGCAAGCACCGGGTAGTTGACCGAACCGTCCGTCCGCATCGGCGTGATGATCGCGACGCCCGAGCCTTTGAATACCGTTTGCTTCATACGCTTACACTCGCTTTCCTCAAAAAATCCTATGGGGAACGATGGGAGATGGAAACATCGCCTGACGGCGCGTCCCTGTGAAGGGATGGAAAGGTCAATCTAAATAGCCCTTGGCGGCCAGCAGTTCCGCCAGCAGTACCGCGCCGCCGGCCGCGCCGCGCAGCGTGTTGTGGGAAAGGCAGACAAATTTATAATCATACTGCGTATCCGGGCGCAGACGGCCGATCGAGACGGCCATGCCGTTTTCCAAATTGCGGTCTAATTTTGTCTGCGGGCGGTCGGCCTCGCTGAAATAGTGCAAAAACTGCTTTGGCGCGCTGGGCAGGTTCAATTCCTGCGCCGGGCCGGAGAAGCCTACCCATTTTTCGAGGATCTGTGCCTCGGTCGGCTTTTTGTCGAAGCTGACAAATACCGCGGCCATGTGCCCGTCGGTGCATGCCACGCGCAGGCACTGCGCCGTGATGGCGGGCGTCGCAGCGGGGACAATCTGCCCGTTTTCAATATGTCCCCACAGCTTCAGCGGCTCCTTTTCGCTTTTCTCCTCCTCGCCGCCGATATAGGGAATGCAGTTATCGACCATTTCCGGCCATGACTCAAAGGTTTTGCCCGCGCCCGAGATAGCCTGATAGGTGCATACCAGACATTTGGAAACGCCGAAATCCGCCATCAGCGGATGCAGCGCGGGCACGTAGCTCTGCAGCGAGCAATTCGACTTTACGGCGATGAAGCCGCGCTTGGTGCCAAGGCGCGCGCGCTGGGCGGGGATGATCTCTATATGCTGGGCGTTGATTTCCGGCACGACCATCGGCACGTCCGGTGTGAAGCGGTGCGCGCTGTTGTTGGACACCACGGGGCACTCCGCCTTGGCGTAGGCCTCCTCAAGCGCGCGGATCTCTTCCTTTTTCATATCGACGGCGCAGAATACAAAATCCACCTGCTGAGCCACGGCGGCCACGTCCGCGGCGTTCAGAACGATCAGCCCTTTAACTGCCTGCGGCATCGGCGTGGGCATCACCCAGCGGCTACCGACGGCCTCCTCGTACGTTTTCCCGGCGGAGCGCGGCGACGCCGCCACCGCCGTAAGCCGGAACCACGGATGGTTTTCCAGCAGCGAGACAAACCGCTGTCCCACCATGCCCGTAGCGCCCACAACGCCGACTCGAAATTGCTTCATAATTTTCCTTCCTTTCCCGTTTCATCCCTTTTTATTATATATGAGCGCGCGCCGAATTTTGCGCGCGGGGAAGAACAAAAAAGCCGGCTTGCAAACCGGCGGAAAGTGCAATATAATGGGAAAGAATCCCCGCACTCCGCAGCGCAACGTACAAAACAGTACGACAGATGCAGGCCTTTCGGCGATGCAGCCAGACAACGCTTGCCGTTGCGTGTCTTCGGCGGTGTTCCCTTTAGGCGCGCCCGACGAATTTTGGCGATTCCATACGCGCGCTTACTGATGAAAACCGCGCCTCTGCGGTTTATACTTTATTCTGTATCATATTAGCATTCCTTTTGGGGGATGTCAATGCAAAGAGGATGGAAAGTATGCAAAAAAGCGATTTTAATTTTGACCTGCCCCAAGAGCTGATCGCGCAGGAGCCGTGCGACCCGCGCGACGCCGCGCGGCTGCTGTGCCTTGGTCGTGCGGACGGCGCGATGAGCCACCGCATTTTCCGCGACCTGCCGGATATTTTAACCTCGGGTGACCTGCTGGTGGTAAATAATTCCAAGGTGCTGCCCGCGCGGCTGATGGGCCGGAAGGAGGGTGGCGGCGCTGTGTGTGAGCTGCTGCTGTTGCGACAGGTGCGCGGCGATGTGTGGGAATGCCTTGCGCGGCCGGGTAAGCGCCTGCACACCGGCACGCGGATCGAGTTTGGGGACGGTACACTCACGGCGGTGATCCGCGCGACGCTGGACGACGGCAATAAATACGCGGAATTTTTTTATGATACGGCGACGCTCTATGAAAAGCTGGATGCTTTCGGCAAAATGCCGCTGCCGCCTTACATCCAAAAGCAGCTGGAGGATCAATCCCAGTACCAGACGGTTTACGCGCGCGAGTTGGGCAGCGCGGCCGCGCCCACGGCGGGGCTGCATTTCACGCCTGAGCTGATGAGGAAGCTGTGCGCAAGGGGCGTGGGCTTTGCTGAGGTGACGCTGCATGTCGGCCTTGGAACGTTCCGCCCCGTGAAAGAAGACAATATCCTCGAGCATAAAATGCACAGCGAATGGTACAGCGTCAGCGAAGAGACGGCCGCCCGTGTCCGGGAGACGAAGGCGTCCGGCGGCTGTGTGATCGCCGTGGGCACGACAAGCTGCCGTACGCTGGAGGCTATCGCGGCGAAGTACGGCGAGGTGCGCGCGTGCAGCGGGGATACCGATATTTTCATCTATCCGGGGTATCAGTTCCGAGCCATCGACGGCTTGATTACCAATTTCCATCTGCCCGAAAGCACGCTGATCATGCTGGTGTCCGCCTTCTGCGGCTATGAAAATACCATGCGCGCGTATAAAGAGGCTGTGGCCCAGCGCTACCGCTTCTTCAGCTTCGGGGACGCGATGTATATTGGGTAAGTAAATATTTTGGGCGGCGGAAACCCGCGAAGGCGCAGGAATACTGGGGCTTCGCGGGTTTTTGGCGCTGAATTTTCAAAACAGCTTTTTGGGCGTTTTTGAGGCAAAAATGAGGAAAAAGACCCTTTTTGGCCCAAACTTTTGCAAAAGTTTGAAAGGGGAAAAATCGGGATATTTATTCATTTTATTGCATAAATAATCCCAACAATTTAACCAATGTGTGGGTGTACTTAGACTAGAATTGGTGGTTCTTAAGGATTACTCAATTGAGGTGATTATATGAATCAAATAAACAAGTTTTTGAACCAGCAACAATTAAAAGCGCTATGTGGTGTTATGGCCCATACTTCTAAAGGCTTGACTAAGGATGAGCTGACAACGCTATTAGGACAATGTGCGTTTAATACTGTTGATAATGGTTCCTCTCGTAACCAGTGGGGATATACAATTGGCCTCAACAAAAGGGACTGGCTTTATAACTGCCTTGCAACTGAACTAAACGAGAGTCATTCGTTTAGTAAGGTTTTTTCATTCGTACAGGCTGCTTTGAATCCTGCCATATATACAAGTATCGATAAAAGAGACAAATATCAATATTTATTGGAGGAGACAAATAAAGTTCTCCTTTTTGCAGGTTTGTCAGTTAACTCAAGCGGTAAATTGGTTGAAGTTTCTCAGGCTCAAACGCTTGCTGAGGTTGACCAGCGGGTAAATCATCTAAAAAAAGCACTGTATGACCGCGCTATACATACTGAAGTGCAGAAATACTGTATCAAGGACTATTTAAGAGCAGACTACTATGATGCCGTGTTTGAAGCAGCAAAAGGATTGGCTGAACGTGTCAGGCAGATTTCTGGCTTAACAACAGACGGTGGAACACTTTTCCAAGTTGCATTTTCGAAGAACGATCCTTACATCTTTTTTAACGCAATGAGTACGAATAGTGAGCGCAGTGAATTTGCAGGATTGAAGGAACTGCTTGAGGCAATTTTTCATTTGGTTAGAAACCCAGCTGCACACACTCCAAAAGTTAATTGGAAGAGCGATGAAACGAAAGCGCTTGATATACTTACACTGATTTCATTTGCACACAAGTACTTGGACGAATGCCACCGCATGCCGGGAAAATAACAAGAAGGTGATCAGATGGATAAACCTCAATACATAAATTGGATTGTTAAAGAGGATGGAGTGGTTTTTGAAGATCAGCAACCATTAAATTGCTATAAACTATCTTACGAAATCGATGATGATATCCTTGACGATTGGGCACTTCATATTAGAAGACACTATGTCACAGATGATGAATTAAGGGAAGATTCTGCTTTGCACAGATTAACTGTAGAGGAATACTTGCGCCAATACGTCATTCCGCAAAAGGGAGAGCCATTTGGTCCAACTGCACGTTCGAATGATATTAGTGAAGTTCTGTTTGCTGATTTATTTGAATTTATTTTGAACTATGAAGTTCCTCGTTGTAAGCAATACAATCGGTCCGGAAAGAATGAATCTGAGCATGGTACAGACGTTATCGCGTATAGATTTTACACTGAAAGAAAAGAACCAAATAAAAACGATGAGCTTGTGGCAGTAGAAGTGAAGGCTCGGCTTTCTTCAACTGAGGCATGCGCAACCATAAAAGACTCAGTTGCTGATTCAAAAAAAGATGAGCACCGGTTTTCGCATACTTTGGACTACTATAGAAAGAAACTTCGTTCTATGGGAAAGAGTTCAGAAGCTGCTGACATTGCAAGATTTCAGCAGAAAACAGAATACCCTTATAAAATATCCTATGTGGGTGCTGCCATTTCAAGCTTGCCGACTATTGAAAAGAAAGTGATTATTGGGATTAAAGGAGCAGACTTACAATTGAAAACAGATCAGTCTGTCTTTTATATTCATGGTATAGATTTGATGACCCTGGCGCACCAGGTTTTCGAGAGGTGTACAAAATGATTTTATCAAACACTTCCAGTTATATGCTCAAATATCAAAAGGCGAAAGCTAAATTGGTGGAGTATGATATTCCGCTAAAAGACTACCCGAGGTTCCCATTAAATTCGAATGAACTTTCCTATCCGGTTATTTACATACTCTCCCGATACGCCGAAAGCGTTATTGAAAACAATATAGCTGACAAAGAGGAATTTTTGCCGTACTTAGCAATAGCCTCACAATACTTTGATGCCGCTGTAGGGGCTAAGGATCGCACAATGTATGATGTCGATTTTTTGTTGTCTGGCGCGGCGGCTTATTTTCTCTCTGATGACTTTGGGAGCGCTAAAGTGTTATGTTCTGAGTTCTTTAATCGAATAAGCCCAGAAGTTAACGCACCACAAAAAATACTATCCAGTCTATTCGGATATCTTCTTTTGGGTAAGAAATTCCAAATAATCAATGATATGCCAACAGGAGAAAGAGTTTGTTATTTGTTGTTATCATATTACACTACCGGAGAGGGGCTAGATGAAATACAGAATTTTTTGCCGGATTTTCGAAAGGAAATTTATGAAAACGATAATCCGATGGAAATATTCTATATAGATGTGCTATATGCTGTGATACTGATGGCTTTGTCTAAATCTACATGGAGACTTTTGCCCCACTATTCTGGTTTAGATCCTTCTCTGTGGTCGAGTTATCTCAAAAGTCAACAGGCAACAAAGATGCTATGGCCAGCGCAACAACTCATTGGTGAAAATGGAATTTTAAGTGGTCAGAGCGCAGTTGTTCAGCTACCAACGGGTGTTGGCAAAACGAAAAGCATCGAACTCATTATTCGTTCCTCATTTATTTCAGACAGAGCAACTACTGCAATAATAGTTGCCCCTCTTCGTGCCCTGTGCAACGAAATAGCAAATGATATGATATCAGCCTTCGGAGATGAAGTTTTAATTAATCAGTTTTCAGATATTCTCGAAGATGATTTTTCGTTAGATTCATTCCTATCTTTTAAATCGACAATATTGATTTGCACACCAGAAAAACTCAGCTATATTCTTCATCACCAAGCCGATTTTTTGGCTGAAATAGGATTGTACATATTTGATGAAGGTCATATGTTTGATGATGGAAGTCGAGGAGCCATTTATGAGTTGCTGATTTCTGAAATTCAGGAGTATATCTCAGGAGAAAGGCAAATTGTTCTTCTTTCTGCGGTGCTTTCCAATGCTGAACAGATTCAGGAATGGCTTTTAGGCGGAACAGGTGTTTTAGCCTCAGATTCTAAAATCAAGTCAACGCCTAAAACGGTTGGATTTGTGTCGCAAACGAAAGACATCCACTATTATTCCGATGACGCAACGCAAGAAGATTTTTATATTCCTCGCAGCATAGAAGTTGTCGCACTACAAAAGTATTCCAGGGAGCGGAAACAACGATATTTTCCGGAATTGACGGATGCCAAAGATATTGCTATTTATTACGCAAACAAGCTATGTAAAAATGGCGGGACGGCCATTTTTGCTAATCGAACCAGCACTGTATTGACTATAATCAAAAGAATTATTGAATTAGAAAATCGAGGTTATGATCTTGCTGAGATTAAGAAAAGCAGTGAGGTCGAGGAAATGAATCGGCTTGCTCAATTGATGGCTGATTATTACGGTGAGCAATATCCATATACGCTAGCATGCCGGCTAGGAGTTGTTCCCCATTACTCTAATCTGCCCAATGGGTTGCGTCTTGCTGTGGAATATGCCTTTCGAACTGGGGCATTACACTTCGTTATTTGCACTTCAACCCTTGCGCAAGGAGTAAATATTCCGATAAAGTACCTTTTTATGACCAGTTTCATGGTTGCAAGGAATAGTATGCAGATACGAAGTTTTCAAAATTTGATGGGGCGAACTGCGCGTTCTGGTATGTACACTGAAGGAAGCGTTATTGTTACAGATTCAAAGCTGTTTGACAACAAAAGCAATCGACGCAATGGTGGTACTTACAGATGGAATGACTGCACAAAAATGTTCAAGAAAAATGCTGCTGAACCTTGTGGAAGTTCTATTCTGTCGTTGGTTCAAGACATCGTTATTGACTATGAAACCAAAGTTGATGGTATAAAGATCGCTCAGTATCTTATTGATAACTATAATAAAGTCGATTGTTTCGAGCAGTACTCCAATAAGCTTGTTGAAGTCCTCCGTAAAAATTATCCCCAAAAGAATGGTAGTAGTATTGTTGAGTCAATGAAAGTGCGAAAAAGCATTGTAGAGGCTATCGAAAACCATCTGTGCTTTGTCTTTTCAGCCGATGAGAATGGGGATAAGCAAGAGATTGCAACTGGACTTTGTAAAAGTACTTTGGCATATTTTATGGCAAACGATGGAGAGAAAGTCCTGCTTGAGAAGATCTTCAATGTTATTGCACTGAAAATAGGCGAACTTGATCATTCTCGGGTTCAGAAATATGCCAGGACTATGATTGGCCTTGATCTTTCGTTACAGATTGAAAAGTGGATTGCCGAAAAGGACTTAACTCAGCAAAATTACTCAGATGAACAAATGATAGATATGCTTATATCCTTTTTCGTGGAAACTCACTCGCTTAAGAAAGGAACAGATTTATTTGCAGATATTTTCCAAATGTGGCTTAAAGGCTGTCTTTTTGTTGAAATGCATGAACACACTTCGTTGCCAATACCAGATATTGAAGATATTTGCAGTAAATCTGTCTCATACGAATTGAGCTTTTTTGTGGGAAACATCATTGACGTAATTGAAATTAGTGATAATGATATTGCAAATCCTTTGCCAAGCCTTCTTTTGCTACAGAGAAGAATTAAATATGGAGTCAAAACTGAAACTGCTGTTTCAGTATGTGAGAAAATCTTTAACGACCGTTTTCTTGCTAATCTGATGGCAGAAAGAATAGGTCATGGTGCAATAACAACTGACGAAATTGTGAGTGTTGTAAAATCACGCAAAGATGATATTTTAGAGATTCTATCAGTCTATCCAACATACTTTTCTGAACGGATTAAATGGATGTGTAAGGATTAAAATATGCGTTTGTACCTAATCAGGTGCTCTGCTAAGTGAAGGCCTTGATAACATGCGCCAATATTCCATTAATGAAAAGAGGAGGCAGCATTTTGCTGCCTCCTCTTCACTCTTTGTACACTATCGTTTAAACTGATGAGGAGTACTGTTCTCCTGTTCTGTACAAAATTCAATTGCTATAATCTTCCCATCCTCCACATATATCCCTGCAATTACTTCCTGAAAAAAGTGTTTCAAATCATAGAACGGGATGTCTTTCACACAATCCGAGAAATCAATACCGGAGAGGTGGTATAGGTTACGCTGAATGAAAAAGTCATAGCTTTTTTCAAATAGTCCACCTGTGGGAGGGATTGCGTACCGATGCTATTTTCCAAGTGCTGTAGTTCCGCAGATAGTTTCTTTACCGCTTCTTTAAGATGATCCATTCGATCATCTGCTTTGTCAGAATTATTTGCTTCAAGGGATTCCATACGTTCTAACTCCCGTTCTTTCATCTGTATCTCAAATTTCAGCTTCCGCTGCTTATCTGGAACATCCTCATCTATGGAATCACTGCCTAATAGTGAAAGCTTGATTTCTTCAGCATTAGCAAGCGCTGCAATTTCATCAAAATCCTTACCACGAAGTAGCATCCTTTTTAACGCCAAAGGAGAAGTGGAGGGGGAAATCTGCCCACATGCCCTTAGCAGATTGAGAAGATAGTTCATGATAAAACTGCCGACTTCTTTATCTGTAAAGTTGCTTTTCGGACAGTGGGGACACCAATAGGTAGCTGGTGATGAAAACTTGCGAGCATTTTCTTTTTCCCACGAGAGTGGAATCTGATGTGTAGTACAGGTCAATAATTCTGCAAAAAACTGCTTTCGCACATGATAGACCGTATTTTTCCTGTCAGTATATCTCTGCTGACATTGCTCAAAGAGTTCGCTGGAGATAATAGCCGGATGATCGTTTTCCACAAGAACCAAATCCTTCTCGTCATTTATCACTCGTTCCTTTTTCGAGGTATAGCTACGATAATTGTATCGAAGCGCACCGGTATAGGAAATGTTTGTCAGCATCCGCTCAATGGCGGGCACTAGCCATTTCTTTTTGATTCGTTCTGCTAATGGAAGACTGTTGAGATGTTTGGCTATTGCATATACCGTGATTCCCTGGTCAAACATATTGAAAATAGTGCGGATGATGT
>CANRZX010000110.1 GCA_947644575.1 uncultured Clostridia bacterium
CCGCCATTGCCAAACACCCGCAGGCCGCTGACGCGCAAAGGCTGCCCGTAGGGCAGCGCCCCGCCCACGACGCGCACATAGCGCGCCGCGACGCCGTCCGGATATTCATAATAGCCGTTCGAGCACTCGCGCGCGACCGTCTCCAGCACCGTCCAGCGCGCGCCGTCGGCGCTCACTTCGACCGTATAATGCGAAAGCTGCGGCTCGAGCTCGATGTGCCGCGTGCGGCGGTCGTCGCCGTAGCTTTCGGGCGGGAACGGGACGCGCACATCCTCGTCCGCGAGGTTCACCTGAACGGCGCGCACATCGCTCATTTTCCCAAGGTCGACCGCGAGCCATTCGCCCGGCGCGGCGCTCCCGGCGCTCCACCACGTGCGGATGTCCTCGTCCACCGCGCTTTCCGCGCGGCTGCCGCCGGCCGTCGAGGATGCAAGGACGGGCTTTCGGTAGCTGAGCAGCATCCACACGGGCTCGTCGCCGGCCGCGTCGAACGCCGTCTGCGGCACGCGGTGCGGGTAATCGGCAAAATTCTGGTTGCAGTAGAGCACGCCGTCCTTGTCAAAGCCCGCGGGGAACAGGCCGACGCGGCGCTCGAAATCAAAATTGACGCTGACGCGCATCGTGGAGACGTGCCAGTAATTCCCCGCCTTGTCGGCGATCGTGCTGCCGTGGCCCGCGCCCGTGATGAAGCCGCCGGGCTTTGACGAGAACGGGTTGCTCTTTTGCAGTGTGAACGGCCCGAGCGGCGCGTCGCCGACATAGACGCCGTCGCAGTAGGTGTTGTACTGTGTGCCGGGGCAGGCGTACTGCAGATAGTATTTGCCGCCGTGCTTTGTCATGAACGCGCCCTCGATATAGGGCTTGCCCGCCGCGAGGAACAGCTTCGTCATCGCCTCGGCGGTAAAGCCCATGCGCCCCTCCATCCCGGGGGGCAGCTCGATGCGTCCGGTCTTTTCGTTGAACAGCGGCTTCATGTGCTGATAGACCACGCTGTGCTCGAGATCGACCACGCCGTTTTCGCCCGCGCGCTCATAGCCGAGTTCATGCTCCCGCCCATAGATCAGCGCAACGGGCTCGCCCAGCGGCGTCATGGCCGCGGGGTCCAGCTCGACGCCCCAGATCGGGTCGGTATTCGTGCAGCCCCAGTAGAAGTAGACGCGGCCGTCGTCGTCGAGGAACAGGTCCGGGTCCCAGAAGGGGAACGGCGCGCTCACCTCCTCGAACGGCTGGGTCAGCGGGTCGGCGGTGCGCAGGATCGGGCAGTTTTTGCTCCGGCTGCTCGCGCTGAAATAGAGGTACCCGCCGATTTCGCGCACGTCGGGCGCGTAGTCGTAGATCAGCAGATCGGGCGCGGCGTGAAATTCCCAATTACAGAGGTCGCCGCTGTGCCAGAAGCCCGCCGACATGGAGACAAACAGATAGTACCGGCCCTTGAAAAGCACGAGCGTCGGGTCGGCGCCCTCGCGCCCGGCCGAGACGCGCCCGCCCTCGTTCATGTGCTGGTAGCGGTAGCCGAGATCGAGCGGGTTGCAGTACGTTTGTTTTTTCATCGTCACTCCACCTTCCTGAACCGCTGCAAAACGCGGTTGAGCTGCTTGATGCTCTCCTCGTCCGCGCCCGCCTGCTTGAGCAGGCTGACGAGCGTCATGCGGCCCATCATCCGCTGCAAAGCCGGGTTGTCCTTCACCGCGTCGGCCACGTCGCCGCGCGCGGCCGCCGCCCCGGCCATCATGCGGTCGATCACCGCGCCCGCCTCGGGGTGCCTGCGGATGTCGGCCAGCTTGTCGGCGACGGAATAGCAGCTCTCGTCAAAATCCGCGTCGAACCAGTTCAGCACCGGCGAGCGCTTGACGAATGTATAGGCCGGGTTCTCCTCGGCCGCCCTGCGCACGAGCATCACGCTCGCGCAGCCGCCGACGCGCGCTTCGATCGTGTGCTCGCCGGAAATCGGGACCTCGAAGGTAAAGACGGTTTTCCCGCTTTGCGCGGCAAATTCTTTGCCGTCTACGAGCAGCGTCACCTCGGGCTGGTTCGAGTAGACCTTGATTTCGGTCACCGGCTCGGTGCGGTCGACATAGCGGCTGCCGCACAGATGCACAAACGGCTCGGTTTTGTTCCACGCGGCCTTGTAGAGATAGAACGCGTCCTTTTTGAGCGCGCGGTCGAGCGTGACAAGCCCCTTCTGGTTCTCGCCGTTCTTGCCGCCCTCGTCGCGCCCGTCCGCCGCGAAATCAAAGAGGTTCCACACGTGCGTCGCCCACAGCCACGGGCGCGCCTCGATCATCCGCAGGCAATGCTCGTGGTAGACGCACTGGTAGCTTTCGGTATAATCGCCCTTTTCGGGCCGCGCGCTCTGGAACGCGGGGTTTGCGTCCGCGCCGTACTCGGAAAAGCCGATGCAGCGGTCGGGATATTTTTCGTGGTATTCGTCGAAAAACTCGTCGTTCTGCTCGAGCTCACCGAGGTACCAGCCGAAATAGAGGTTGTAGCTGCCGACGTCGGGGATCGCGACGATCGGGCTGTCCGTCTCCAGCATAAAGACGTGCGCCATCGTCGTGCGGCGCGTCGGATCGAGCCGGTGGCAGAGGTCGTTGAGCAGGCGGTGGTTTTCGAGCAGGTCGTCGTCGACGGCGCTCGCGGCGGTGATCTCGTTGGAAAGGCCCCACACGGCGATGCACGGGTGGTTATAGTTCTGGACGATCAGCTCCTCCATCTGGCTCAGCGTGTTGGTGCAGCCGTTTTTCATGTGCATCGTGATGTAGGGGATCTCCGCCCAGACAACGAGGCCGTTCTCGTCGCACAAATCGTAGAATTCCTGCGCGTGCTGATAGTGCGCCAGGCGCAGCGTGTTCGCGCCGATCTCGCGGATGATCGCCATATCGCGCCGGTGGTGCTCGAGGGTCAGCGCGCTGCCCGCGCCCTTGCAGTCCTGATGGCGCGAGACGCCGCGCAGCGGATAGCTGCGGCCGTTGAGGAAAAAGCCCTTCTGCGGGTCGATCTCAAACACGCGGCAGCCAAAGCGGGTGCGCACCGCATCGCCGCTTTCCAGCGCGGCGGACGCCTCGTACAGGTACGGGTCGTCGAGGCCGTCCCACAGATGAACGTTTTCCAGCGTGAACACGGCCTGCGCCCGGCCGTTCTCCACGGGCGCGCGTTTTGTCTGCCCCGCGACGGTGAATTCGACCGCGTCCGCCGCCCCCTCGACCCACGCCTCGGCCGTGACGCGCGCCGTCTTTTTTTCGAGGTCGACCTCCGGCGTCACCTTGAGGCCCGGCGCGCCGCGATAGCCGAGCGCGAAGTGCGTTTTTGGTACAACGAGGATTTTTACATCGCGATAGAGCCCCCCGTAAAAGGTGAAGTCCGCCTTTTGCGGGTATACGGTATCGTTATCGCTGTTGTCCACCGTAATGGCCAGCTCGTTTTCCTCCCGGAGGAATTCGGTCAAATTGACGCGGAAACGCGAAAAGCCGCCCTCGTGGCGCGCCAGCTTTTCGCCGTTCAAAAACACCTCGGCGGTATGGGCCGCGCCGTCCGCCTCGAGCCAGACCTCGCCGCCCTCGGGCAGCTCAGATTTTTTCAGGCCGCGGACATAGCGGCATGTGCCGCGGTAATAGTCGTTGCCGCCGTCCTGCCCGTCCACGGCGTTCCACGTGTGGGGCAGCGTGACGGCCTCGGGCCGCGACGTCTCCGTTTTGAAAAACGACCAGCCGTCCTTGAGCAAAATTTCGTGACGCATGACAAATTCTCCTTTGTGTTCTTATATAAAAAGACGAAATTTTTCCAAAAGCCGCCGCGGCCCGCGGCGGGATGGTATACTGGAGGGTAAGAATCGGCGGAGCCCGGGCGGGGGCTGCGATTCAGAATTTTGAACGGACGCCCGGGACAATAATACCCGCTGAAAAAGGGGGCCTGTGGGCATGGACGTGGAGCAAAACCTCGCGCTGCTGCGGGAGCTGGTGCGCTGCGGCGGCGATATCTATACCTGGTGCTATGACGCCGCGGGGGAGCTGCTCGAGAGCAACTGCCCCGAGCAGGATTTTCTCGGGCAGGTCTTTGCGTTCCTCGGCTGCCGGGACAAAATGCTCGCGCATTGGGCAAAGCACACAAACCCCATCACCCTCGGCAGCGGCATCGGCCTTGTGTGGAGCGCCGCCTTCGAGCAGCGGGACGGGCGGCCGCACCGCGCGTGGGTGCTTGGGCCGTTCTTTTACACAGACGTCAGCATGAAATCGATCGAGGCGGGCTTCGGCGCGTATCTGGGCCTTGAGGTGAGCGTCGCGTGGAAGGCGCGCCTGACGGAGCTGCTCTACCATACGCCGACCGTGCCGCACCTTGTGAGCGTGCAGAACCTGCTGATGTTGCACTACTGCCTGACCGGCGAGCGCCTGACGGCGAGCGACCTCGGCGCCGCCGTGATGGCGGAGCCGGCCTATCTCGGCGGCGCCGAACCCGGGCGCGACCGCCACAAGGTGTGGTCGGCCGAGCAGGCGCTTTTGCAGATGGTGCGCAACGGCGACCTCGACTATAAAAAGGCGCTGTCCGCGTCGCAGGGGCTCTCCAACGGCGTACACATCCATACAAGAGATCCTTTGGGACAGGGCCGGATTTCGGTCATTGTATTCTGCTCCATCGTCTGCCGCGCCGCCATCGAGGGCGGGCTCTCGCCCGAGGAGGCGTATGCGCTGGGTGATTCCTATATCCAGAGCGCGGAGGACGCGCGCACGCTGGACGAGCTGTACGCGATCCCCCTCACGATGTATGACGACTTCATCCGCCGTGTCCACCGCTGCCGCACAAACCCCCGGCTGAGCACGCCGGTGCAGAAGTGCGTCGATTACATCGAGCTGCATCTCTCCGAGCGCATCCGTGCTGAGGATCTCGCGGCGGCTGCGGGCTACAGCGAATACTACATCACACAGAAATTCCGTGAGGAGATAGGCTATTCCTTCACCGATTACGCCATCTTCGCCAAGGTCGAGCGCGCGAAGGTGCTGCTGCGGGACGGTGATCGCTCGGTGCAGGAGCTCGCGGACGAACTCGGCTTTTCCACGCGCAGCCATTTCAGCCGCTGCTTTCGCCGCGTGACGGGCAAATCCCCGGCGGAGTACCGGGGGAAAATGAGGAAGGTGGAATGAGGAGTGAGGCGTGCATGTGTCGTTGCGCGACGAATTTAGAAATTGGATCCGATCCGTGCGGCGTGATGCCGAAACGCTCCGTCATGCGCTTTTCATGCTTTGCATTCCAATCGTCCCGCGCAGCGGGACACCGCCATTCCTCATTCCTCACTTCTCCCTTTTCACTCCTCGCCGGGCACGGACGCGCCGAGCTGCTTTTCGATCTCGGCGTGGCGCAGCACCGCCTTCCGCTCGGCGATGCGCTTCTGCACGTTGACCATCTCCTCCTTGGAGAGCGGGCAGAACCGCATCGCGATCAGCGTGACGATCCAGCCGAGAATCGGCAGGCCGAACTTGAGGAACATCGTCATCCAGAAGATGGCGGGGGTGCTCGGGTCGGTCGGCTGCGGCAGCGTCGTCGTATAGCCGATCAGCGCGACGGCGCCCGTGGCGATCACGGCGGCAAACGACGTGATCAGCTTGTCGATCAGGCTGTACGTACCCGAGACGACAGCCGGGATGTACCGGCCGCTGCGGTCGAGCTCAAAATCGATCGTGTCGGCCATATAAGAGGTATTCGCGGTTGTGATGCACATGTTCGAGCCGTTCTGCGCCAGCGTCAGCAGGACATAGGCGATCATTGCGGGGCTGCCCATCACGGCGATGTCGCGCGGGTTGATGACGATGAAGAAAATCCATGTAATCACGGAGATCGCCATGCTGACATACGTCCAGGTGACGATGCCCTTTTTGCTGCCGTGCCTGCCGACGTATTTCGCGCCGAACGCCGCGAAGAAGATCGAGGGCACCATGCTGACGACCGTCAGGATGGTGGCGATGCCCATATTGCCGATGATGATGCCGCTGAGCAGCGTGCCGATGATCGACTGGCTGGCAACCTGCTGGGCGATCTTATCCGACGCGTTCGAGGCGATGTAGCACTGTAGCGCGCGGTTGTGGCCGAGCACGTCGAACACGTCCCTGATTTTTAGCCGTTCCTGCTTTTGCGTCGTGCCCATGAAGCTTTCGGGCTTGTCAAATTCGCCGACGCCGAGGCAGACGAGCACGGTGCCCACCGCGCCCATCGCGAGGCATACCCAGCACGCGGCGGAGAGGAAGCCCTGATTGTATTCCCCGCCGAACGCGGGCAGCAGCACGACGTTCAGCACCATCATCATAATCATGGGGACCAGGTAGTTGAACGCCGTCGTCCACACGCCGACCATTGGGCGCTGCTTGGGGTCGTTCGTCATGATCGCGGGAATCGTCTGCGCCGTCATGTTCGTGACCGTGTAGCCGATGACATAGATCACATACAGGAAGGTAAACATGATCCAGTTGAAGCCCTTGCTCGAGCAGAAATTGAACATGCACAGCAGCGCGAGGGCCTCGATCACAAAGCCCGCGACGAGCAGCACGCGCAGCTTGCCCCACTTGGTGTTGACGCGGTCGTACACGAACGCGAGCATCGGGTCCGTTACGCCATCGAGGATGCGCGTACACGTCAGGATTACGCCGACGACCGCCGTCGTGACGCCGTAGCCGATGCTCGCGCTGTAGCTGGCCAGGTTGATGAGCGAATAGACGCTCATGCCCACGAGCGCGTTGCACGCGTATAAAATGATCTGCCAGGTTTTGGCGCGGCGGTACTGTACGCCGTCGATCTCGCTTTGACTGGGTTTGTTCTTTGCCATAATTGTTCCTCCTTCTATGTTCGTGCGGCGGAACGCCCCGCCGCGCGTTTCCGACGCTTCGATTATAGCAGGCCCTCGCGCCGGGGCATGTGCAGAAATTCCGGATGCCGTGCGCTTTTTCACGTAAAGGCTCCGAAAATCCAAAACCTGTGGAATTTTTACACGCAAAGCGGAATTTCCGCACCTGCAAACCGGGCGCGGTGCGGTACACTTGCAACAGACGCGGATCATACTTCGGGCGGGGCAAACGCCCTTGCCCTCCCGGAACAAAAACAGATTGGGGAGTGTTTGTTTTGACGCAGAAATTTGAAAAAGGCTTTTTTGTAGGGGCGGCCACCGCCGCCCATCAGGTGGAGGGCGGCAACGTCCACAGCGACTGCTGGGCGCAGGAGCACATGAAGCACACGACCTACGCCGAGCCGAGCCTCGACGCGTGCGGCCATTACGGCCGCTATGCGGAGGACATCCGTCTCATGGCCTCGGCGGGCCTGAACGCCTACCGCTTTTCCATTGAATGGGCACGCGTCGAGCCCGAGGAGGGCCGCTTCGACGAGGCCGAGGTAGCGCATTACCGCGAGGTGATCGCGTGCTGCCGGGCCAACGGCCTTGAGCCCGTTGTCACGCTGCACCATTTTTCCAGCCCCGTCTGGCTGATCGGCAAGGGCGGCTGGGAGGCCGAGACCACCCCGGCGGATTTCGCGCGCTATGTGCGGTATGTCATGGAGCGCCTTGGCGGCGAGCTGAAATACGTCTGCACGATCAACGAGGCGAACATGGGCGTGCAGGTGGCATCGATCGCGAAGCGGTACATGCAGCAGATGATGGCGAAGGCCGCGCAGGTGGGCGGAATGGACGGCTCGGTGCAGATGGGCATCAACCTCGAAAAAATGATGGCGGGACAGGCCGAGGCCGCCGCCGAAACGAAAGAGGTGTTCGGCGTCGAAAAAGCCGAAACGTTCACCAGCCCGCGCACGCCGCGCGGCGACGCGCTGGTGATGGAGGCGCACAAGGCCGCGCGCGCCGTCATCCGGGAGCTTTGTCCCGGCGTCAAGGTCGGCCTGACGCTCTCCTTCCACGATATTCAGGCCGTCCCGGGCGGCGAGGAGCTCGCGCGCAAGGAATGGGACGATGAGTTCACGCACTATCTGCCCGCCATCGCGGACGACGATTTCCTTGGCGTGCAGAATTACACGCGCGCCCGCTATGACGCGGACGGTAGCATGGCTGCCCCTGAGGGCGCGGAGTTGACGCAGATGGACTACGAGTTTTATCCCGAGGCGCTCGAGCATGTCCTGCGCCGCGTGGCACAGCAGTTCAAGGGCGAGCTTTTGGTGACGGAGAACGGCGTCGCGACGGCGGACGACGCACGCCGTGTCGAGTTTATCGACCGCGCGCTCGCGGGCGTGCGGCGCTGCCTCGCGGATGGGCTGCCGGTGAAGGGCTATTTCTACTGGAGCCTTCTCGACAATTTCGAGTGGCAGAAGGGCTTCTCGATGACGTTCGGCCTTGTCGCGGTTGACCGCGCGAACGGCCTCGCCCGTTCCCCGAAGCCCAGCCTCGCCCACCTTGGCGGCTACACGGGCTGAGCGCAGGGCTTTCTGATATAGTCAGCACACTTGAAAACAAGCATCTTGTTTTCCAGTGGCGCGCTTTGCGCGCCGCATGCGTGCTGACTACAGAATCGGCAAAAAATCGCCGCAGGCGATTTTTTGCGCGGCAACCCATGTCACGCCTCGAAAAGTACCTCTTTTCGAGTGTGTCGATTATATAAGCCGAGCCGCCGCGCGGGGTATTCAAAACCCCGCGCGGCGGCCTTATTTTATATTATGCCGCTAAAATCACACAAGCGGTTTCAAAGCACCGTAGGGGAGGGCCTTAGCCCTTCCGCAAGGCCCGAGATCACGTTTCCGGGCGGGGCAAGCCCCGCCCCTACGATGTCTTAGTGCAGGCTAAGAGATTCCAATAATCGATAATTTTTAAGAAAAATTTATCCTCTTAACCTTCTCCCTTGGGGGAAGGCAAAGAGGTAAAACTTTTATTCAAAAAACTTAGCTTTTGTTTCAAAATGTTTCTCGCGCCCGCAGGGCGCGGGCAAATTGGAATTGGATTTCCCCCATGGCCACCCGTCATGGCGTTGAAACAGACTGCGCTAAGTTCAAAATGGTCTTTATTCCATATCGGCCATTTCTCACTCCGCTCCGTCGTTTCATTTTCGCGCCAAAAGCCCTGCTTCGCTCGGCCTGGCCCAGAAAATGCCTCGGCTTTCGCACTCTTTGCGAAGTGTTGCATTTATCTTAACAATTCGCCGACAGTCTGCGGCCTAAGAGCCACCGCTTTGCGGCGGCTCTTTAATTTTTTTTGCAATAATATATTGACATTTAATATTATACGTCATATAATATTGTCAGCGGAATAAATTCGACCTGCCGGGAACAGGCGTCGGAAACGGGGTGAAACGTGATGGCCTTTAATACAGGAGCCGCGCTGATGGACGCGCTCGTCCTAAGCATTGTGGCCGGGGAAAGCACCTATGGCTATAAGATCACGCAGGACGTCCGCAGCGTCATGGAGGTGTCTGAAAGCACACTGTATCCGGTGCTGCGGCGCCTGCAAAAGGATGACTGCCTGCAAACCTTCGACCGCGAGTTTTCCGGGCGCAACCGCCGCTATTACCGCATCACGGACAAGGGCGCGCTGCGCCTTGAGGATTATCGTGCGGAGTGGACGGAGTACAAGGCGAAGATCGACAATGTTTTGTTCGGGGGAATGAGCCATGAATAGAGGGGAATTTTTGGCGGAGCTGCGCGCGCAGCTTTCGGATTTTTCCGAGGAGGCGCGCGAGGACGCGCTGAAATTTTACGAGGAATACTTAGACGAAGCCGGGCCGGAAAACGAGGGCGTCGTCCTCGCGG
>CANRZX010000111.1 GCA_947644575.1 uncultured Clostridia bacterium
CGCGGAAAACGCGGGCAGGGCGCTCGTTTCGCTCGAGGCGCTGCGCGAATTGTCCCTCGCCGAGCGGGCCGGGACGCCGCGCGGCGAGCGTTGGCGTCTGATTCCGTCAAAGGAAAAGAAGGATCTGGCGTCCGCGCCCATTTTACGCAGATTGGAGGCAGCGCGCTGATGGAAAAAAGAGAAGAGTCCGCCGTAAAGACCTACGCGGATTTGGTGCGCGCGATCGAGGAATCCGGCCGGCCCTACGAATTGGCCGCCGTGGAGCGCGCCTATCGGATGGCGGAGCAGGCGCACGCGGGGCAAAAGCGCCTCTCCGGGGAAAGCTACGTCAGCCACCCGGTCGCGGTGGCGTGCCTCACGGTCGATCTGGGGCTCGACACCGATTCCGTCGTGGCGGCGCTGCTGCACGACACAGTCGAGGATACAAAGATCACCTCCGCCGACGTGCGCGCCGCGTTCGGGGCCGAGGTGGAGCTGCTGGTGGACGGCGTGACGAAGCTGGGCCGCATCAGCTTTTCCTCCGTGGAGGAGCAGCAGGCGGAGAATCTGCGCAAGATGCTGCTCGCGATGAGCAAGGACGTCCGCGTCATGCTCATCAAGCTGTGTGACCGCCTGCACAACATGCGCACCGGCGACGGCTGGCCCGAGCAGAAGCGCCGTGACAAATCGCTCGAGACGATGGAGGTCTACGCCCCCATCGCGCACCGCCTCGGCATGAGCAACATCAAGGAGGAGCTTGAGGACCGCAGTCTGCGCTACCTCGACCCCGTCGGCTATCAGGACATCACCGACGCCCTCGCGAAAAACGGCGGCGCGGACGCCTTCATTTCCGGCATCGCCGAGAGGATCGGCGAGCGATTGGCCGAGGTGGGCATCGCCGAGTGCACGATCAAAAAGCGCATCAAAAGCGTGTACGGCATCTACCGCAAAATGTATATGCAGAACCGCACGTTTGAGGAAATATACGACGTCTACGCCGTGCGCATCATCCTGAACACGGTCGGCGAATGCTACAACGCGCTGGGCGTCATTCACGATATGTACCACCCCATCCCCAGCCGCTTCAAGGACTATATCTCCACGCCGAAGCCGAACCTGTACCAGTCGCTCCACACGACCGTGATCGGCCACGAGGGCATCCCGTTCGAGGTGCAGATCCGCACGTGGGAAATGGACCAGACCGCCGAATACGGCGTCGCCGCGCACTGGAAGTACAAGGCGGGCGTCAGCACGAAGGATAAGCTGGACGACCGTATCGCGTGGGTGCGCCAGCTGCTCGAGAGCCAGCGCGAGAGCGAGGACGCGGGCGATCTGCTGCGCGACATCAAAAGCGAGCTGCTGCCCGAGGAGGTGTTCGCCTTCACGCCGAAGGGCGACGTCATCAACCTGCCCGCGGGCGCGACGGCGATCGACTTTGCCTACGCGATCCACTCCGCCGTCGGCAACCGCATGACGGGCGCGAAGGCAAACGGGCGGATCGTGCCCATCGACCACAAGGTCGTCACGGGCGAGATCATCGAGGTCATCACCGGCCCCAAGGACAAGGGCCCCAGCCGCGACTGGCTGAACATCGTCGTCACGAGCGAGGCGAAAAACAAGATCCGCAACTGGTTCAAAAAGGAGCGCAAGGAGGAGAACATCGCCGAGGGCAAGGCGGCGCTGGAAAAGGAGCTGCGGCGCAACCTCGTCACGATCCCCGCCGATAAGTACGACGCGTTCATGGCCGACCTCGCGCGCCGCCAGCGCCTGAACACGCCCGAGGAGCTGTACGCCGCCATCGGCTACGGCGGCCTGCAGCTTTCGCGGCTGATGATTAAGATCAAAGACGAATACGCGCGCCTGCTGAAGGAAAAGAATCCCGTCGAGGTGCTGGACGTCCCGATCAGAAAGCACAAGGCCAGCGAGGGCGTCATCGTCGAGGGGCTGGACAACTGCATGGTCAAATTCGCCAAGTGCTGCAACCCGCTGCCCGGCGACGACATCATCGGCTTCATCACGCGGGGCTTCGGCGTGTCGATCCACAAGCGCAGCTGCCCGAACGCGTGCGGCGGGCTTTTGGGCGACGACGCGCCGCGCTGGGTCAGCGCGCGCTGGGCGGACAGCGTGAAGGAGAGCTTCAAATCCTCGCTGGAAATTTCGGCGGTCGACCGCGGCGGCCTGATGGCCGACGTGGCGGTGCTCATCGCCGAAATGCATCTGCCGTGCTATTCCATCTCGGCCCGGCAGCTGCCCGACGGCCGCGCCACGATGTCGCTGACCATCGGCGTGAACAACACCGAGCACCTGAACACCGTCATCGCGCGCCTGCGCAAGATCAAGAGTATTACAAACATCACGAGGGTGTAATGGAATTTATAATTTGCAGGATATGACCGCATTTTTTACAAAGCATATGACAACTCTTTGTCCGAAATGGGAGAGCCGTCGGAAAGCAGCCGGTAAAAATGCGTTTGTAAAGAGAAGATGAAGAAGCTTGGGAGAGGAAGAACGCTTGTGAATGAAAAATACGATTCTTTTTGGGCTGTGATGGAGCTGTGCGACTGGAAGAAAGAGGGCGATGACAATCAGGTGCTGAAGCCGGTGCTCGAGCACCTCTCGAAGCAGGAGGATTCTGTCATTTTTGAGTTTGACGATGCAATGGCAGAATTGCTGTATGCTTTGGATACGAAGAAGCTTGCGGAGCAGTGCAGAAAAACAGATCCGTTTATGAGCGACGACACATTTTTGTATTCCAGATGCGTTGCTCTGGTAAACGGGCCGGAATATTATGAAAGAGTCAAACGGGGAAAGGAAAAAAATTTGTGGAGCATGGAATTTGAATCGCTGCTGTATGTTTCCAAAAGGGCTTGGGCATTAAGGCACCAAAGCTCCGAGGAGCAATATCCCCATATTTCTCCCCTAAGCTATGAAACTGGCAGCAATGAAGACGGCTGGAAATAAACAGCTGCCGGCGGAGAAAGCCAAAGCCTGCCTGCGGGCAGGGCGGTTTGCGCAGCGATATACTTTCTGCTGTTAAATTGATGCGCGGGGGACGCTTTCCCTGAAAAAGAGCGTCGCATAAGAATGCAAAAGGAGAGTGATTCCATGCGCGCGGTCATTCAGCGCGTGCGCGAGGCGAGCGTCGTGGTGAACGGCGCCGCGCCGCGCGCCATCGGGCAGGGGCTCGTCATTTTGCTGGGCGTGCGCGACACCGACACGCTCGACATCTGCCCAAAGCTTGCGCAGAAATGCGCCGGGCTGCGCATTTTTGACGACGCCGACGGCAAGCTGAACGTCTCGGCGGAGGAGCTTCGCGGCGAGGCGCTTGTCGTCTCGAATTTCACGCTGTACGGCGATACGAAAAAGGGCAGGCGGCCCAGCTTCATCGCCGCCGCGAAGCCGCCCCTCGCCGTCGACGCCTACGAGGCGTTTGTCGCCGCGCTGCGCAAAACTGGGCTGTCCCGCGTCGAGACAGGCGAATTCGGCGCCGATATGCAGATCACGCTGACCAACGACGGGCCGATCACGATCGTGATCGACACCGACGAATGGAAAAAATGAAGCCCCGGCCCTGTCCGCCGGGAAAGGAGCCGACGATGAAAATCTACCACATCCCCGCCGCTCCGCCGCTGTGCACCAACACCTTTTTGCTGATCGGCGAAAACGGGAAAGCCGCCGCCGTCGACCCGAACGCGGACGCGGCGCGGTATCTGAGCCTGCTCGAGGAGCACGGCGCGAAGCTGACGCACATCCTGTTGACGCACGGCCACTACGACCATGTCGGCGCGGTGGAGGCGCTGCGCGAAAAAACGGGCGCGCAGGTCTGGCTGGACCCGCGGGATGCGGCCGGCGGCCGGCTGTTCCCCTTTACCACGCCGGACCACGCGTACACGGACGGCGAGGAGATCGCGGTCGACACCGACCTCGTGTTCCGCGTGCTCGCGACGCCCGGCCACAGCCCCGGCTCGGTGTGCCTTTTGTGCGGCGACGCGCTGTTTTCCGGCGATACGCTGTTCGCGGGGGACATCGGCCGCACCGATCTCGCGGGCGGCGATCCCGCGGCTATGCGCCAAAGCCTCGCGCGGCTGTCGGCCGCTGTTGCCGAAGACGTCCGGGTGCTGCCCGGCCACGAGGATTTTTCCACGATGGAGCGGGAACGGCGGCACAATCCCTATCTCTCCGGCCTGTCGTAAAATCCTCTGCCCCAATCAAAAATTTCGGGAGAAAATTTTTCCTCTTACCCTTCCCCCTCGGGGGAAGGTGGCACAGCGGAACGCCGTGACGGATGAGGGGAAGTTTCCATAACGCACAATTTTGAGGGATAAATCGGTTAGGAAGGGAGGCCCCCGCCATCGAAATTTACCTTCGCGGCCTTGCCTCGGGCTATGAGCCGGAGCACATCGCGCGGATGTTCTTTCCGGACGCGCGTTTGACAAAGCGATGGCCCGCCCGCCGCGCGGATGTCGTCGCCGTGCTGCGCGGCGGCGGCCGCTTGGTGTGCGCGGTGCGCCGGGATGGCCGGTGCGACGTCCGCCTCCGGCGCGCTGAAGCCTGCCTTTCCCCCCGCGCGGAGGAATACGAGACCTGCCGCGCGCTGTTCCTGCTGCTGCGCGAAACGACGGGGCTCTGTCCGCCCTGGGGCATGCTGACAGGCGTGCGTCCCGTCCGTTTCGTGCGCGAGCTGCGGCTCGCCCGCGCGCGGGAGCATCCCGGCGAGCCGCCCGAGGCGCTGGGCGAATATCTGCGCGAAAAATATTTTGTCAGCGAGGAAAAATACCGCCTCGCGGCGCGCACGGCGGACAATCAGGCCGCCGCCTTAGCGTGCGGCACGCCGCGCAGCTACAGTTTATATATCTCGATCCCGTTCTGCCCGTCGCGGTGCAGCTACTGCAGCTTTGTCTCGCGCACCACGGCCCAGTCCGGGCGGCTGATCGAGCCGTATTTAGAGGCGCTGCGGCGGGAGCTCGCCGGCATCAGCGCGCTGGCGCGGCGCAACCGGCTGCGTTTGGAGACGATTTACATCGGCGGCGGCACGCCGACGGCCATTTCCGCCGGGCAGCTGCGCACGCTGATGCAGACGGTGCGCGACAGCTTCGACGTGCCCGCCGTGCGGGAGTACACCGTCGAGGCCGGGCGGCCCGATTGCACCACGCCCGAAAAATTAGCCGTCCTCAAGGAATACGGCGCGACGCGCGTCTCCATCAATCCGCAGACGCTGTCGGACGAGGTGCTGGCCGCGATCGGGCGGCGGCACACCGCGCGGGACGTGCTCGACTGCTTTGCCGAGGCGCGGCGGCAGGGCCACGGCAATATCAATATGGACCTGATCGCCGGGCTGCCCAAAGATACGCCCGAGGGCTTTCTGCGCACGCTGCGCGGCGTGCTGGCGTTAGGGCCAGAGAATATCACCGTGCACACGCTCACGCTCAAGCGCGCGTCGAACCTCGTCATCGAGCGCGCGTCGCCCGAATACGGCGATGCCGCCCGGATGCTCTCGTCCTGCGCGCTGCTCGGCGAAAGCGGCTACGAGCCGTATTATCTGTACCGCCAGAAGGGCACGCTGCAAAATCTTGAAAACACAGGGTATACAAAGCCCGGATTCGCCGGGCTGTATAATATCTTCATCATGGAGGAGGTGCACACGATCCTCTCCGCCGGAGCGGGCGGGTCGACCAAGCTGGTCGGCCCGGACGGTGCGATCCGCCGGATTTTCAATTACAAATATCCGTCTGAGTACATCGAGCGCTTTGACACGGTGCAGGCGCGCAAACAGGGAGTTGATGAGTTTTATGCCAAATACGATGATCTGGATCCCCAAGCGGCTCGTTGAGGTGGATCTGCTGAACCTCGCCGCGGCGTCCCCCGAGGCGCTGGTGCGGTACTGCGAGGAGGACTACGCCGCCCGCGTCGAGAACGCCGCCGCGCAGATCGAGGCCAGCGGCGCGCACGTGGTGATGCTGACGGGCCCGTCCGCCTCGGGCAAGACGACGAGCGCGCACAAAATCGCCGACCGCATCGCCGCGCGCGGCAAGCGGAGCGTCGTCGTCTCGCTGGACAATTTTTATAAGAACGTGCAGGATTACCCGCGCCTTCCGGACGGCAGCCCGGACTATGAGAGCGTCGACGCGCTCGACGTCGCCGAGATCAATCAATGCCTGCTCTCGCTGGTCAAGACCGGAAAGGCGGAGATCCCCGATTTCGATTTCGGTAGCGAGCAGCGGCGCAAGGGCGTTCTGCCCATTGAGGTGGGCGACGGCGTGGTGGTGATCGAGGGCATTCACGCGCTGAACCCGCGCCTGACGGCGCTTTTGCCCGAGGGCAGCGCCTTTAAGATTTACGCCGGCATGCGCGAGGAGTACTCGCGCGGCGGGCAGCGCGTCCTGCCCACGCGGGACATCCGCCTCGCGCGCCGCGCGGTGCGCGACTATAAATTCCGCGGCCACTCGCTGGAAAAGACATTCTCGATGTGGCCGGCCGTGTGCGAGGGCGAGGAGAAGAACATCAAGGTCTTTAAGCCGGAGGCCGACCTGCTGCTCGACACCAGCTTCTCGTATGAGATCTGCTGCCTCGCGCCGTTCGTCGCCGAGCTGCGCGGCACCCTCGCGCCCGATTCCCCCTACGCGGACCGGCTGGAGGAGCTGTGCGGCCGCTTCGCGCTGTGCAGGCCGGTCGACTGCGCGCTGATGCCGCGCGATTCCATGCTACGCGAATTCATCGGCTGACGCGCGGCCGCCATGCGGCCACATTGAAATGACAGGGTTTTATTTGGAAAAGCGTTCCTGTTTGGAAGGAAACTGCCTTTCTGGATGACAAATGAAAATCCGCAGCGCGCAGCGTTGCACCATCATTCCTCACTCCTCATTCATCATTGAGGGATGCGGCCATTTTCCAAACAGAAAAGCTTTTCAAAAAGGAGAGAGCATCTATGAAAGCGTTGAACCGTTTGGCGGACATTGCCGCCGTATGCACGGACGCCGTGCTGCAGACCACCGGAGAGCTGGCGAAAAAGGGCAGGCGGCAGGCCGAGCTGCTGCGGCTGGAGCACCGGCTCAGCCGCGCGCAGCGCCAGTTGGGCGCGCTGGTTTACGCCCTGCGCAAAAACAACGCGCAGAACGAGGCGCTGGTCGAGCGCTATGTCGAGGCTATCGGCGCGCTGGAGCGGCAGCTTGAGGCGGCGCGTGGCGGCGAGCACAGCGCGTCGGTGTGCGAGGACGCGGCCTATTGCCCGCAGTGCGGAGCCACCGTGGACGAGGACGCCCTGTTCTGCCCGAGCTGCGGCGGAAGGCTGTAGAAAAAATATGCCGCGGGCTGGAAAAAGCCGGAAAAATAGGCGTTTTTTCACAAAAAACACTTGCAATGCCGTGGGCAATCATGTAAAATGGGAAAGCGGGTTTTGAGTAAGCATTGATTAAATCGGCAGTTTATCGGCCGCGTTTGGAACGCGCGGCCGGGATTTCCCCGTGAGAAGATGCGGGGCCAAAGACGCCGCCGAGACGCGCATGGCGGTTTATTCGGTGTTTACTTGAGCCCTCCCCGCATAAGAAGAGGGGCGGCGCGCCGGAAAGAGGAGGGACGTTCCGTGGACGAACAGCTTCGCGCGTGGACGGAGCGGGAGCGCTTCACAATGGACGACCTGTGCGCCATTGTCGCGCTGCTGCGCGACCCCGCCGACGGGTGCCCGTGGGACAAGGAGCAGACACACGCCAGCATCCGGAAGAATTTCATTGAAGAGACCTACGAGGTGGTGGACGCCATCGACCTGTGCGACAGTGCCCTTCTTTGCGAGGAATTGGGCGACGTGCTGCTTCAGGTCGCGCTGCACACGCAGATGGAAACCGAGTGCGGCGCGTTCACGATGGAGGATGTCTGCACCGGTATCTGCAAAAAGTTGATCGCGCGCCATCCGCATATTTTCGGCGAGAGTGGCGCGCGCACACCGGACGAGGTGCTCGGCGCGTGGGAGCGCATCAAGCGCCGCGAAAAGCACCGCGAGGGCTTGGCCGAGGATCTGGAAAGCATCCCGCGCGCGCTGCCCGCACTCATGCGCGCGCAAAAGGCGGCCAAGCGCGCGGCGCAGCACGGCGTTTCGTGCTCGGATGCCGAGACGCTGCCGCGGGATGTGGACGAACTGCGGAAGGCCGCTCAGGACGGCGATTCGGGGCAGTGCGAATACTGGCTGGGCGAGCTGCTGTTCCACGCGGCCGCCGCCGCGCACGCCCTCGGGTGCGACGCCGAGGAAGCGCTGACGCGCGCCACCGGGCACTTCATCGAGCTTGCCGATGACAGACAGGCCGATTGAAGCGGCTTTTTCGGGGTACACTTTAAGCAAACGCGGTTTCGTCGGCGCAGATTTGGGGCGCGGGGGTTCCGCGCACGGCATTGGTTTTTCGGGAGCGGGCCCGTTCAAAGACGGGAGCCGCTTGGAAAACAGATCGTTACCGATCGCATATTCATTCTATGGAGGGTAAAAAATGACAAAGGTTGATCTAATCGCGAAGGTTGCCGCCGAGGCGGATTTGACAAAAAAAGATGCGGAGAAAGCGGTCGCGGCCGTGCTCGGCGGCATCACGGAGGCGCTGAAGGCCGGAGATAAGGTCGCGTTGGTTGGCTTCGGCACGTTTGAGACGACGAAGCGTTCCGCGCGCGTCTGCCGCAATCCCCGCACAGGCGAATCCATCAAGGTTCCCGCGACGGTCGCGCCTGTGTTCAAGGCCGGCAAGGGCCTGAAGGACGCCGTAGCGAAATAATTTTTCCGAGAACGCGCAGCCGGGGAAGCTCCCCGGCTGTTTTTTCAAGGGAAGCGATCCGCTTTGAGGACAAAGGAGGGCCGCAGGATGCATTGTGTCACCGTGCTCGCGCCCGCGAAGCTGAACCTGACGTTGGATATTACCGGCGTACGCGCGGACGGCTATCATACCGTCGACATGCTGATGCAGGCCGTCAGCCTGTATGAGCGCGTCACTGTGCGCAAAAGCGCCGGGCTGACGCTCGCGCTGCCCGGCTCGGCCGTACCGGCCAACGAGCACAACACCGCCTACAAGGCCGCTGTCGCCTTTTTTCAGCAGACGGGGCTGCTGGCGGGCGCATATATCACGGTGGAAAAGCGCGTGCCCGTGCGCGCCGGAATGGCGGGCGGCAGCGCCGACGCCGCGGCGGTGCTCGTTGGGCTGAACGCGCTGTACGGCGCGCGCCTGTCCGAGGTGGAGCTGTGCGCCATCGGCGCGCAGGTGGGCGCGGACGTTCCGTTTTGCGTCGCGGGCGGCACGGCGCGCGTCACGGGTGTGGGCGAAAAAATAGAACGCCTTTCCCCCTGCCCGCCGTGCTTTTTCACGGTTTGTATGCCGAAGGGCGGCGTATCCACGCCGCAGGCCTACGCGCGGTACGACCGGCTGGGAACGGACGAGCGCCCGGACACGGCGGCCGCGCTGGCTGCGCTGGCTGCGGGCGATCTGCCCGCGCTGGCCGCGCAGATGAAAAACGCGCTCAGCTTTTCCGCCGGGAGCCCGGATACCGCGCCCATTCGCCGCGTTTTGCGGGAAAACGGCGCGCTGGCCGCGCTGATGACGGGCAGCGGGGCGGCGGTGTTCGGCGTATTCCGGGAGGAATGCGCCGCGCGGAGCGCGCGGGAGGCGCTGGCCGCCGCGTATCCGGGGGCGTGGGTCGTGCGCCCCGAGGCGCGGGGCGCGCGCGTCGTGCGCA
>CANRZX010000112.1 GCA_947644575.1 uncultured Clostridia bacterium
CCCCGCCCGGCGGCCGGGTGGGGCACGCCACGCCGCAAAGCCCTTCCAGCGCCGCAAGACCCCGCCGCCCCGCCACGCGAAGCGCTGAGCGGCGGCTGATTCTCTGTCTCCGCGAATAGGAACGGTCACGGTTTTTCGGCAGACCGGGCGGCGGGGCGCGACCGCGGATGCATGGCGCTTTTGTGCCTGATTTCGCCCTGTTACGCCCGTGTGCCACCGTTCTTTCGGACGTCGCGCCGCGCTGCGGCAGCTTCTATGAAAAACCTTCCAAAAGGCCATTGACTTTCCTGTGGAAATATGGTTTACTATCCGCAGTCGGCAGGCGGCTCCAACGCGGGGATCTCTCCCGGGACAGCTTGCCGGAGGGGAGGGTCGCCAAGCCCGCGCCGCCTTTTTGCGGGGCGGGTTCGGTTCTCTTGTGCCAAAGCGCGAAGGGAGGCTTTTTTATGCCTAAAAAAATCAAAGAGGTCTATATCGTCCACCATTCCCATACCGACATCGGGTACACCGATCTTCAGGAACAGATCATCTACAATCAGGTAAACAATCTGCGCAATGTGATCGCACTGCTGCAAAAGGGCGAGCGCGAGGGCGGCGCGCTACAAAAGCTTAAATGGAACTGTGAAACCTGGTACTGCGTCGAGCGGTTCCTCGCCGACGCCTCTGAGGAAGAGGCCGCAATTTTCTTCGACTTAGTCCGCCGGGAACGCATCGGCCTTTCGGCCACGTATTTGAACGCGACCGACCTGATCGATGCCGACATTCTCGACCGGCGCACCGCGGCGCTTCAAGCGCTGTGTACGGCGCGCGGCGTTCCGGTGAAAACGGCCATGAACGCGGACATCAACGGCATTTCCCTTGGCGCGCGCGACGTATTTCTCAAAAACGGCGTCGAATTCCTTTTCACAAACATCCACACACACCATGGCATGTACCCCCTGTACCAAAACCAAACGGCATATTTCTGGGAAAACGCAGCCGGGCAAAGGCTCCTGGTCTGGAACGGCGAGCACTACAACCTTGGCAACGCGCTGGGCATCGTCCCGAACAAGAACGTCAATTTCATGATGGAAAGCTATTTCGGCAAGGGGCTCTGCGACGACGCGCTGGAAAATCTGCGCCGCAACCTGACTGACAGTGCCGCGGAATACGAGGCGAGCGGTTATCCCTACGATTTCTATATCACCAGCGTAAGCGGGGTATTCTCGGACAACGCGCCCGTCAACCCGACGGTCGCTATAATTGCGGAGCGCTTCAACGAGCGCTATGGGGATGAATTCACCCTGCACATGGTGACACTGGACGAGCTGTATGGGCTCATCCGCGACAAGGTCGCCGGCGCTCCTGTCTACCGCGGCGCGATCAACGACTGGTGGGGCAACGGCGTCGGCAGCACGCCGTATTCCGTCAAGCACTATAAAGAGGCATTGCGCATCGCGCACGGCTGTGAAAGGCTCGAAGCGAAAACCGGCGTGTCCGACGCGGCGCTGCGCGAAGCCACGGATGCCAACGCGCTTCTTTACGCCGAGCACACGTGGGGCCATTCGGCGACGGCGACTGATCCATGCGACACGCTCGTGACAGATCTGGACATCCGCAAAACATCCTACGCCTCCAAGGCGCACGAGGCGGCGTCCCTGCGCCGGGCAAGGCAGCAGCATCTTTTGGGCGACATTCTGCGCTATTATGCCACAAGCGGCCGTGTGAAGGTCGTTTCCCTGCGCGGCGCCGACGCTACGCTGCCCGTCGAATTTTATGTGGAAACGCTGTCGCTTCCGGCCGTCCGGGTCACGGATGACGCCACGGGCGAAGTGCTGCCCGTGCAGCTTTCCAGCCACCCGCGCGGCGTCCGCGTAAGCTTTCTCGCCCATTTCGCGGCGGGGGAGGAGAAGATTTTCTCCTATGAGGAGCAGCCCGCGCCGCCGCAGAGGCTCTATACGCGCACGGCCTGGGTCGGCTCGGACCGCGTGCGCGACATCGTCAACGATTACGACAGCGAGAGCTTCCGCCTGCCCTACGCGCTGGAAAACGAGTGGTTCCGCATCGAGTACCGCGTGGGCGAGGGCTTCACCTCCTTTTTCTGCAAGAGCGAAGGGCGCGAGCTGATGCGGCCCGGGCTCGACAGATTCTTCACCCCCATCTATGAGAACACGGCGATCCGCTCGGACGCGTATCAGGAGCGCTCGATTTCGGGCCGGAACGTGCGCGGCCTGCACGCGGCGCGGCATCAGGGCGTGCTTCAGGGCGTCGAGGTGACGGATCACGGCGAGATCTTCGACCGCGTCCGGTTCACCTTCTCGCTTGAGGGCATGCGCCGCGCCGCCCTGATCCTGAAAATGTACCGCAGCCTACCGCGCGTCGAGTTTACGCTCCAGCTCGCCAAGACGCTCAGCGATGACATTGAAAGCATCTATCTGCCGCTTTCGCTCGATCTGCCCGCGGGCGAGTGCTGGATCCACAACGGCAAGGCCGCCATGCGCCCGGGCGTCGACCAGCTGCCCGGCAGCAATATGGAATATTATATCGCGGACGAAGGCCTGCTCTATCAGTTCGGCAGGACCGGACTTTTGATCAACACGCTCGACACCCCGCTGCTCTATATGGGGCGGCTGGAGCACCATCCCATCGTTCTGTGCGACAACAAACCCGAGAACAACGCCCGCCCGGTTTTCAGCTGGGTCATGAACAACACGTGGGAAACAAATTTCAAGACGGATCTCTCCGGTTATGGCGAATTCCGCTACAGCCTTGAGCTGCACGCTGCGCCGCTGGAGGATAACTTGACCCGTCTCGCAGAAAACGATCTCGAGACGCCCTCCTTCATCATCGGCTGAGCGGCGCGCGCACGCCCCACAAACCGGGTGAAAACACGCGGCAAAAGCAACGGAACCTTTCCATAAAAAGCTTCCGAAAACAGGGCGGTAAGAAAACAAGGCGTCTTTAGACCTGCGCAGCAGCGCGGATTCGCTGGGCGGGTGTGGCTGCAAGAAAGAAAAGCGCTGCAGCCCTTGTTCGGCATTCTGCCGTCCATTTCGCCTGCGGCGAAAACGGACGCCGGTTGCAAGCCCTGACGAGGCTTGCATTTTACCGCTAACGCGGTAAACCTCCGGTACTTTGTGTATATTCCAAGCTTTGATGACAAGCTTTGATGACGCGGCGGACGCGCCCGCCCGATAGATTTCCGAGGCCTTGTTTTCTTATGGAACCGCCCGTAAAGTCAGCCCGGGTGTGATTTTTTCGCCAGATTTTTTGATAGGCTGAAGGGAGGGACGCCCAAAAAGCGTCCCTCCCTTTTCGCTTATTCATCGTGTGTGGCCGCCGCGCGGGGCTGTGCCGCCGGGAAAATTTTGCCCCGGGCATTGACAAAAGCGCGCGCAGCGGGTAAAATAAAAATGTTCCTTTTCCGTACTCCGGCGCGGAGGGCGCGCTTTTCCTTTTGCGGATTTAGCTCATCCGGTAGAGCGTCTGCTTCCCAAGCAGAAGGTGGCGAGTTCGAGCCTCGTAATCCGCTCCATGCCGCCGCAAGCGCTTGTCGCTTGCGGCGATTTTTTGTGCCCCGCACGCGGCGAAGGCGGGGCATGCCGCTTTGTCTACGGGTACAGTCTTGGTAACCACCGAATCAATCGTCAGGCACATCTCTGCGGCATCTTTGACCCCGCATCTTCCCGTGGGGAAGTATCGGCTACGCATTCCTATACGCGGCCGATGACCTGCCGATTGAATCAGTGCTTACCTTACAGGAGGGATTTTCATGGATCGTGAGTTTTCGTTTGACCGCGAGCCCAAGCGGGAAAACATTGCGGCCGGGACGCTCGGCGCGCTGCTCGGCTCGCTGGCAGGCGTCGTGTGCATTGTCCTCGTCAGCCGGCTGAACATCGTGGCCTCGGTGTCCGGCCTTGTCATGGCGGTGTGCGCGCTGAAGGGCTATGAAAAGCTGGCCGGGTCACTCAGCAAAAAGGGCGCGGCAATTTCGTGCGTTATCATTCTTTTGATGACGTATTTCGCGCACCATTTGGACATCACGATCGAGCTTGTACAGGAGATCGGGATGTCATTTCCGGACGCGTTTTTGTCCGTGCCAAAGCTGCTGCGGCTCGACATCATCGACAAAGCGGTGTTCTGGGGCAATTTGGCGCTGCTGTACTTATTCACGCTGATGGGTGCTGTCCCCACGATCTGCGGCAGCCTTGCCCCGCCCGTCCCGCAGCCCTTCCAATCACAGCCCGCGGAGACGCGGAAGGAATCCCCGGCGCAGGCGGAATTTTTCCCGGCCGACCGGAGCATGACGGCCAAGCCGCGCTATTACGGCCTTGGGCTGGCGCTGTTCTTTCTTGTGTCCGGCATCCTGCTTTTTGCCATTGGCATCGACTATGTTTCAGCCGTCTTCACCGGGCTTGTTCTGTTTGTCAGCGCACTGTCCGTCTATTTTGTCTCACTGCAATATGTACCGGATACCATGTTCCTGTTCGCGCGCATCGACGGCGAACTCTGGCGCGTGAACCTGTCGCAGCTGAACGGGAACGCAGGATATCGCTTCACCGACAGCAACATCACGATGACCGGCGTGCGCTGGCACAAACTTTCACCCGCGGAGCAGGAACGCGCGAAAACGTCCGTGCAGAATCTCGTGGCGGCCGTTTCCACCGTGTATGACGAGCATCCGGACCGATTCGAAAACGCCATCGCGCTGCCGCTGCTGGAACCGGCTCTGCTGAAGCAGAACCGGTGGGCCTGGCGGATTTCCTATTTAGGCCACAACGGCAAGCGCCGCAGGCTGACCATCCACAAAAGCTATCCGGGCCTCGCGCCCGCGCCGGGATGCGAGCCGTCGGAAAAGCCCGTCCCCTTCCGCTGGCGGTGGCTTTTCCTCCCGCTGGCGGCCGCGCTGGCCGTCGGCGCACTGGGCGTCGCGGTCGACCTGACCAACGCCTCACACGACCGCACGCACGGCTCCGGCCGGCTCGAGCCCGCCTCCTCGAGCGAGCCCGCCTCCTCCGCCGCGTCCGGTGCGGGCACGGTCGAGCTGACAATGGACAATTACCAGTCCATGTTCCATTTGGCCGAGGAGGACGGCTACCGCTGTCTCGGCGTCGGCTATCTGCCCGTCCCCCCCGAGGCGTTCGGGGAAAATGTCTTTGTCAACGCCTACGTGCCGTATTGTGAGGAGCCGGTGTATTCGGACGACGGCTATACGTTGACAAGCACCGCGCACGGGATGCGCGTCTCCATCTCGGTGACAGCGACTGAGGGCGACGCGCGCGACGCCGTGGCCGACGCGTTCGACGCGTTCGCGGCGTCGGGGGCGGATCTGTACGAGGATAGCGTGTACGACACCGAATTCAGCGAGGAATACGGCGTCGCCGTCAAGCAGGTATTTTATTTCGAGGAAAACGGCACGCTGCCGCGCCTATGCCTGTTCTATGCGGACGAGCCCGTGAACGGCCACTGCTTTACAGCGCGCATCACCTACCTGCTCGAGCAGACAGACGACGAGTACGCCTCGGTCTTAGCGGAGCTGAGCGACGCTTTCGGCCTGAATCTGCAGGAGATCGAGCCTTATAGCGTCAATTCGTAATTCAATATTTTATGAAGGAGCTCCGGCGCTGAGCCTTATCGACAAGGAGGAGCACTCCGCCCGCGGTCGTGACGCGATTCGCGGGCGGTTTTTCTTGCATTTTTACAAAATTGCGTGTATGATAATCTTATTCTTCTACGCACATTTGTGAAGGGGGCGGTTGAATGGCTGAAAAAATGGTGGAGAAAAAAATACGCTCCGCGCTGCCGATTTATATCGCGGCAGCGGCGTTCCTTATCGGCTCCTGTATTTTCTCCGCGTACACGCTCAGCGGGCTGCTGCTCGCCGGTGCGCTCGCAGCGGCGGCTTATGCTGTGGCGGACAAAAAAATCCCGCCCCGCGTGGTGATGGTGCCCGCCCCGGCCGAGCCGTTCGCGACGGGCGAGGCCGCGTTGGACGAGGCGCTGGAGCAAGCGCGGCGTGATTTAGACGCACTCGCGTCGCTAAACGCGCGCATCCCGGATGTCGCACTCTCGGCACAGATCGACCGCATGGAAAAGGCCGGCGCGTCCATTTTGCGCGAGGTGCGCGCCCATCCGGAAAAGGCGCGGGGCATCCGCAAGTTCGTCACCTACTACCTGCCCACGGCGGTGAAGATCCTCACGGCCTACGCTGACCTGTCGGCCAGCGGCGCGGGCGGCGAGAATGCCAAAAGCCTGACGGCGGAGGTGGAGCAGAATGCCGGAACGATCGCGGCCGCGTTTGAATCGCAATTGGACGCGCTGTTCGCGGGCGAGGTGTTGGACGTCTCGTCCGACATCGCAGTGCTGGAGGGCATGCTCGGCGGCGACGGCGCCGGAGGGAGTTTGAAGCTGTCCCTTTGAAGGCCGTCTCTCCTCCTTCGCCGGCTCTTTCCCCGGAGGGGAAAGGTTAAAAGATTAACTCTATAAAAATTATAGGATATTGGAATCCAAAAATCTGCTCCAAAACACCGTAGGGGCGGGGCTTGCCCCGCCCGGAAACGCCCCTGCAATCCTTGCGGGAGGGCCAAGGCCCTCCCCTACGGTGCTTTGAAATCAGTTGAGAGATTTTAACGGCATCTAATTTTTAATAAAAAACTTAACCTCTTAAGCTTCCCCCTCGGGGGAAGGTGTCGCGGCGGAACGCCGTGACGGATGAGGGGAAATTTCTGTACGCACAATTTTATCTTAAAACGCACGTATTTTCATCGACCCGCGCGGTCTGATTTTTACCGATAAAGGAGAAAACGATCATGGAAGAAAAGCAAGCTGTCCCCACCCTGACACTGGAGCCGGACCTGTCCGCCGCGCCCGCCGTGCCCACACTGACGCTCGACCCGACGCCCGCCCCCGCCGAGGAGGCGAAGCCCGCCGTCGAGCCAGAGCCGCTGGACGCCGGGCTTTCCCCGGAGGAGAAGAAGGCCGTGGACGAATTCTCAGAAAAAATCGATTTGCGCAATTCCGCCGTCGTGCTGCAGTACGGCGCGGCCAGCCAGAAGAAGGTAGCCGATTTCTCCACCAGCACGCTGGAAAATATCCGCACCAAGGACATGGGCGAGGTCGGCGAGATGGTGACCGGCCTTGTGACGCAGCTCAAAAGCTTCGACGCCACCGAGGAAGCGCCCAAGGGCATCATGGGCTGGTTCAAGAAAACAGGCAATTCCCTCGAGGCGTTCAAGGCGAAATACGCCAAGGTTGAAACGAACGTCGACAAAATTGAGGCCGTGCTCGAGGGGCATCAGGTGCAGCTGCTCAAGGACATCGCCATGCTCGACAAGATGTATGAGATGAACCTCACCTACTTTAAGGAGCTGACGATGTACATCCTCGCCGGCAAAAAAAAGCTGGCCGAGGTGCGCGCGAACGAGCTGCCCGCGCTGATCGCGAAAGCGAAGCAGTCCAATCTGCCCGAGGATGCGCAGGCCGCCAAGGATTTGGACGATATGTGCACGCGCTTTGAGAAAAAGCTGTATGACCTTGAGCTGACGCGCAACATTTCCGTCCAAATGTCGCCGCAGATCCGCCTGATCCAGTCCAACGACACGATGATGGCGGAGAAGATTCAGACCTCTATCGTCAACACCATCCCGCTGTGGAAAAGCCAGATGGTGCTGGCGCTCGGTCTCGCGCATTCGCAGCAGGCCATCGAGGCGCAGCGCGCCGTCACCGATATGACCAACGAGCTGCTGCGCAAGAACGCGGCGGCGCTCAAGCAGGGCACCATCGCCGCCGCGAAGGAATCCGAGCGCGGCATCGTGGACATCGAGACGCTGCAGCAGACCAACCGCAGCCTGATCGAAACATTGGACGAGGTGGTAAAGATCCAGAACGAGGGCCGCGAGAAGCGCGCGGCCGCTGAAACCGAGCTCGGTCGCATCGAGGGCGAGCTGAAGGCCAAGCTGCTGGAGATCGCAAGATAACGACGGCGGGCGGCGTAAAGGAGGGTGTGCCGCATGGCAAACTGGAAGGAAAACCGCAGACTGGCGGCGATCGTTTTGGCCGCCGCCGTGCTGCTGGGCGTGTTCGGCATCGGCGGCATGAAGGCGCGCGGCCTTGCGCGCGGCGTGCAGGAGGCTTACGCGCAGAGCATCGCGGGGGATCTTGCCCTACGGGCCGCCGCCGCGCAGAGCATCGCCGACGTGGGCGCGTCCGCGCTAGGCGAGGATGCGGCGAGCGTGCAGGCGGTGCGCACGGCGCTCGCCACACTGGATGACGCAAACGGCCCGGGCGCCGCCTACATGGCAAATACGGCGCTGACGGCTTCCGTCGGCCTGCTGTATGAGGAGACGCGCAAGGCGGTCGGCGACGAAAAGGGCGGCGTGCTGCAGACGCAGTGGTCGGAATTTTTGAGCCGGGGGAATATCATCGACAACAGCGCGCCCGCGTATAATGAACAGGCGCGCGCCGCGCAGAAAAAGCTGTCCGGCTTTCCCGCGTCGCTTGTGTCCGCGCTGGCCGGCGCGCATGTGGAGCAATTTTCGGCATAGGGCTTGTTTGAAAAATGTCAACACGCCCAAACGGCAGCTCTTTTTCCGTCATGCTTCGCCGGTTTTCCTTGAAATATTGCAAAATTCTTAGCGGCTGTGCCGTTTTAAAATTTTGGCATCCCCCTTGCGGGGACACCAAGTATTCCTGCGTCAAACCAGCTTTGCCTTGCGGACTGCGCCCGCACTGCGTCCACAGACGCGTTTCGGAGCGCAACCGAGCGGAGCGAGGCTCTTAGCGCGGAGATGGCGCGTGCATAGGCCAACCGCCGCAAAGCTGTGGCTCTTAGGCCGGAGCAAAAATCCCTCGCCGCTGGACATATTGTCAATTTTCAAACAGCGCCTAAGCGCGCCCTGCGCTTTTCGGGCGGAAAAATGCTTTTGATCTATGGAAAGGAACGTCTATGAAACAGCTTCGCAGACGATGGGGCGCGCTGGCGCTGGTCACGCTGCTGGCGCTGGCGGTTTCGGCCACGGCGTTTGCGGCGTCCGTCCCCGACGCCACCGCTGATTTTTACGTCAACGATTACGCGGGCGTCCTCTCGGATTCTACAAAGAGTGATATTATCGAGAAAAATGACGGGCTGTACGCGGCCACTGGCGCGCAGATTGTCGTGAGCGTCGTGCAGAGCACGGGCAGCGTTTCGATGGCGCAGTACGCCTACGACATGGCGAACGCATGGGGCATTGGCAGCGCCGAGAAAAACAACGGCGTGCTGCTGCTGATTTCCATTGGAGACGACGATTATCAGTGCCTTCAGGGCAGCGGGCTGGAATCGTTGCTGCCCACCGCGACGATCAGCCGCATTTTGCAGGAGGAGTTAGAGCCGGACTTCGCCGCGAAAAACTACGACGCGGGCGTGCGCAAAACGTTTGCGGCGCTGTACGACGAGGTGTGCCGCATCTATGGCTATGCCGGCGGGGCCGGAGGCGTGCCCGCGCCCGGCGGCGCGTCGAACGGCGGGGACGAGGGCTTTAGCGATCTTGTTGCCGCCGTCATTGGGCTGATGCTCTTTTTGATTCTGATTATTGTGCTCCTCAGCGTTCTTACCGCGCCGCGGCGGCGCAGGAATTACTACTCAGGCGGATACACCGGCGGCTCGTCGTTCGGCAGCGGCTTTTTCTGGGGCAGCGTGCTGGGCGGGCGGCGCCGCAGGCC
>CANRZX010000113.1 GCA_947644575.1 uncultured Clostridia bacterium
CGATCACCAGCGGCTCGCGGCTCAGCACCTCGATCCGCGCGGGGAATCGCGTCGCCGCGATCCCCTCCAGAATCGCCTCGTCCGGGACGTCAAAGCCCTTTTCACACAGCGCCAGCGCGGCCTCCACCACCACGGCGGCATTGTACGCCTGGTGCTTTCCCGGGAACGGGATGTCGAGGTCATAGCCGCCGTAATCCACATGATTTTCGAGCGGACGCGAGCGGTAAAAGCGAAAATCCTCCGTTTCGGGCACAACGAGCGGACAGCCCGCCTTTTGCGCGCGCAGGACGATCTCGTCCAGCGCCGCGCGCGGCTGGTCGGGATAGCAGACGGCCGTGCAGCCGTTTTTCAGGATGCCGCACTTCTCGGCGGCGATTTTCTCCTCCGTGTCGCCGAGCAGCTCCATGTGGTCTTTGGCAATATGCATGATGCACGCCACGAGCGTATTTTCGACGGCGTTGGTGGAATCGAGCCGCCCGCCGAGACCGACCTCAAGGCATACGATATCGCACCCCTCGCGCGCGAACCAGAGCAGCGACGCCGCCGTGACGGCGTCAAATTCCACAAGACTGTCCCAGCCCCCGGCGGCAAGGGCATCCGCCGCCGCGCGCACCTCGCTCAGCAGCGCGGCCAGCGCGCCGGGCTCGATCATTTCGCCGTTGATCTGAAACCGCTCGCGGAAATCGAGCACATAGGGGCTGACGCTCGTGCCGACGCGGTACCCCGCTTTGCCCAGCACGCTGGAAAGCATCGCCGCGGCGCTGCCCTTGCCGTTCGTCCCCGCGATGTGAACAAATTTCAGCCGCTTCTGCGGGTCGCCCAGCTTCGCCAGCAGGCGGCGCGTGTTCTCCACGCCCGGCTGCGCCGCCAGCCGCGGCAGGCTGTGCACCCATGCCAGCGCCTCGTCATACTGCATCGCTTTTCCCCGCCTTTCTTTTTTGCAAAGCGTTCTGTTCCACTTGTTTTTGATCGAAAATATTACCGACAGTTTGCTTCCAAGTGCCGTAGGGGTGGGGCTTGCCCCGCCCGGAAACGTAATCTCAGGCCTTGCGGGAGGGCCAAGGCCCTCCCCTACGAAAGCCGCGTGGAAGTGTATTCTAAAAAGAACTGCAATTTTGTAAAAAACTACAAATAAACCCTTCACCCCAGCGCCGCGAGGGACTGCTCAATCTTCGCCAGCTTCTCCGCTGCCGCCGCGTGCTTCTGGCGCATCTCCTCGACGATATGCGCGGGCGCTTTGCTCACAAAGCCCTCGTTCGCCAGCTTTGCCGCCATCGAGGAAAGCTCCTTTTCGCACTTTTCCTTCTCCTTCGCGAGGCGCGCCTGCTCTTTCTCTTTGTCGATCAGCTCCGCCATCGGGATGAACGCGCGCGCGGCGTGCGTCACCGCCTGCGCGGCGCCCTTCGCATCGCCCTCATAGCGCTCGGTGAACGTCACTTCGCCGGCGAACGCAAATTTCGCAAGGTAAGCGACGCCCGCCTCAAACGGCGCCTTGTCCGCCGTTTCGACAATCATCGTCGTGCGCTTGGCCGGATGCACGCCCATGTCGGCGCGCAGTGTGCGCACGGCCTTGATCAGGTCCATCACCTTTTCAAAGCCCTCTTGCTCGGCGGCGTAGTCCATCTCCGGGTCGTATTCCGGCCATTTCTCGAGCATCAGCGTGTCGGACGCGCCGGGCAGCGCGGTATAAATTTCCTCCGTGATAAACGGCATGAACGGGTGCAGCAGCGTCAGCGCCGTCTTGAGCGCCGACACAAGGATCTGACGCGCGCTGTCGGCCTCGGCCGCGTCCTCGCTTCCAAGGCGCAGCTTTGCGATCTCGATATACCAGTCGCAGTAGACGCCCCAGATGAAATCCTGCACCTTCTGCGCGGCGAGGCCCAGCTCGAATTTGTCGAGGTTTTCGGTGACGCTTTTCACCAGCGTGTTCAGCTGCGAGAGCACCCATTTGTCGGCCATCGTCAGCGACGCGGGCGCGCCGGGGGCAAAATCCTCCGGCAAGTTCATCATCACAAAGCGCGCGGCGTTCCACAGCTTATTGGCAAAATTGCGGCTCGCCTTCACCTTTTCATCCGAGAAGCGCATATCGTTGCCCGGCGTCGAGCCCACCACGAGCGTCAAGCGCAGCGCGTCCGCGCCGTACTGGTCGATGATCTCCAGCGGGTCGATGCCGTTGCCGAGGCTCTTCGACATTTTGCGCCCCTGCGCGTCGCGCACAAGGCCGTGAATCAGCACCGTGCCGAACGGCGCTTTGTCCGTATACGTCAGGCCGGAGAAGATCATGCGGCTGACCCAGAACGTAATGATGTCATAGCCCGTGACAAGCGTGCTGGTGGGATAGAAATAGTCGAGGTCCTCGGTCTGCTCAGGCCAGCCCAACGTCGAGAACGGCCAGAGAGCGCTCGAGAACCATGTATCGAGCGTATCCTCGTCCCGACGCACGGGCGCGCCGCACTTCGGACAGGCAGCGAGCGGCGTCTCGGAAACGCTGATCTCCCCGCAGACGTCGCAGTAATACGCAGGGATGCGGTGCCCCCACCAGAGCTGGCGGCTGATGCACCAGTCGCGCGTGTTTTCCATCCAGTTATAGTAATGCTTGTCAAAGCGCTCGGGCACAAATTTGACGCGCCCGTCGCGCACGGCCTCGATGGCGGGGCCCGCGAGCGGCAGCATTTTCACAAACCACTGCTTGCTGACCATCGGTTCCACGGTCGTGCCGCAGCGGTAGCAGGTGCCGACGTTGTGGCTGTGCGGCTCCACTGAGGCGAGGTACCCGCCCGCCTCCAAATCGGCCACGATGGCCTTGCGCGCGACATAACGGTCCATTCCCGCGTATTTGCCGCAGTCCTCCGTCATGCGCGCGTCGTCCGTCAGAACCTTCAGGATGGGCAGGCCGTGCCGCACGCCCACCTCGAAATCGTTCGGGTCGTGCGCGGGGGTGATCTTCACCACGCCCGTGCCGAATTCGCGGTCGACATAGCTATCGCACACAATGGGGATCTCGCGGTTCACCAGCGGCAGGATAACGCTTTTCCCATGCAGGTGCGTATACCGCTCGTCGTCGGGATGGACGGCGATGGCCGTGTCGCCGAGCATCGTCTCGGGGCGCGTGGTGGCCAGCTCGACAAATTCATCGCTGCCCGCGACCGGGTATTTCAGGTGCCAGAACGAGCCGGCCTGCTCCTCGTATTCCACCTCGGCGTCGGAGATGGACGTTTTGCAGTGCGGGCACCAGTTGATGATGCGCTCGCCGCGATAAATCAGCCCCTCGTCGTACAGCCTTTTGAACACCTTCAGAACGGCCTTGCTGCAGCCCTCGTCCATTGTGAAGCGCTCGCGTTTCCAGTCACAGGAGCAGCCGAGCTTTTTGAGCTGCTCGACGATGCGCCCGCCGTACTGCTTTTTCCAGTCCCACGCGCGTTCGAGGAATTTTTCGCGGCCGAGATCCTGCTTGGTCAGGCCCTCCTCCTTCATCTTCGCCACAATCTTCGCCTCGGTGGCGATGGAGGCGTGGTCCGTACCGGGCACCCACAGCGCCGCGTAGCCCTGCATCCGCTTATAGCGGATCAGGATGTCCTGCCATGTCTCGTCCATCGCGTGGCCCATATGCAGCTGCCCGGTGATATTGGGCGGCGGCATCACGATCGTGTAGGGCGTTTTTTCGGGGTCGCGCTCGGTGTGGAAATAATCCATCTCCACCCAGCGGCGATAGTGCTTGTCCTCCACCGAGGACGGATCGTAAATTTTCGCGAGCTCCTTCATAAATCATTCTCCTTTTATCCTTGAAAATATTCCATCATATTGCAGGGGCGCCCGATGACGCCTGTGGGCGCTGCGCGGGCTCCCCCGGCCGGGGCTTCCCTAACATCCACGGGAAATAACGCGTCACGGGCAAAACCATCAAATAGTAGGCCGCCGCCATCAGCAGCGCCGTCTGCACCAGCGCGGCCGCGCCGCCCAACTCCGGGAACGACAGGCCGACGCCCTCCAGCGCCAGCGGCAGGATCGTTTTCGCGAGGGATTCCACCCCGCAGAACACCAGCGTCGCGCGTCCCGCCCGGCACAGCCCGGGCAGCGCCGCGAGCGCCATCGACGCCGCCGCCACGCACCAGATGCCGTTGCACTGATAGAAAAACGTCAGCAGCGACTGCACCGGATAGCTGACCTCGGAGACGCCGAGCAGGCTGGGGAAATAGCCCGTCCCAAAGTAAAAATTGGTATACAGCACGTAAAACTGCGCCGCCGTGACGAGCGCGAGCGCCGCCACGCCCGCGCGCGAAACCCCGCGCTGCCGGGCGCGCGCCAGCCACAGCGCGGCCATATCGCCCAGCGCGTAATAAACAAGGAACCGCCCGGCCTGCTCGATCCCCCACGGCAGCAGCGGCCCCTCGTGGATCAGCTTTACCGCCGCGCTGACTGCGAAGCACACCGCGAGCCGCGCCGCCGGTTTTTTGATCGCGCGCAGCAGGAGCTGGTAATAGACCGACATCCAGAACAGGCACGGCAAAAACCACAGCGCCGTCACCGGAACATTGGCGCGCGACGCCCAGAGCATCCGGCGCACCCAGTCGATGATTTCGCCCAGCGTCATTTGCTCCAGCAGGACGCGCGCCGCCAGCGTCAGGATGCTGAACGAAAAATACGGGACCATCACGCGCAAAAATTTCTCCCGGATAAATGCGGACACCGGCGTCTGCGCGCGGCGCGCGGCGGAAAAGCCGGACGCGAAAAACAGCACGCCCAACACGATGCTCAAAAAGAACAGCCCGTACCTTCCCATGCCCTCGCGGTGCGCCGCCCAGACAAAATAGATGCCGATCAGCTTCATCACGTCCAGCCAGCCGTAACGCGTTTTTTCCGCCGCCATACAGCGCCTCCTTATTTCTGCTAAAAACAAATAAAAAAACCGTCCCATGCGAATCCGCATGGGACGGCATAAAACCGCGGTACCACCCAAATTGCCCCCCGCCAAGCAGCGGCAGGGCCTCTCGTTCACGCCCTTAACGCGGGCAAACGGGTGCGGCTGTGCACTCTGCCCTTCCGAGATCCACAGGACAAAGCGTCTCACCGCGCCTGCTCCGAAGCGACAGCGCCCACCCGTCCGCGCCGGCTTTCACCTTTCCCGGCTCTCTTCCGGCAGGCCCCGGTCTCCCCGGCCCCTGCCTCTGCGGACACCCCGCGGGCGCACTCTTCCTCACGGCATTTTGCGTTTGTTTGATTATATCAGCTGTCGCGGAATCTGTCAAACCAATCCCAAAGCCCCGCGCACTTACCCCAAGCTGATGCCCATGCGGCGGGCGACCGTGAGCATATCGCACGTCTCGGGGACAAGCTTCGATTTGCCCGCGATGTCCTTGAGCGGGTTTTCCGTGACAATGTTGTTCTTCATCGCGACGGCCACGCCGTAATGATCCGCCTCGACAAGCTTCGCCGCGTGCGCGCCGAACTGCGTCGCCAGCACGCGGTCATAAGCGGACGGGCTGCCGCCGCGCTGCATATGGCCCGGCACGCAGACGCGCGTCTCGAAGCCGGTCTCTGCCTCGATCTGGCGCGCGATGCGGTTCGTCGCCGTCGTCTCGCCCGCCTCGGCCCGCGCGGCCGCGCGCTCCTTCTTCTTCATCGCGGCCTCGCGCACGTCGTACACGCCCTCGGCCACCGCGATGATGGAGAAGGTCTTGCCCTGCTCGCTGCGCTTTTGGATCGCGGTGCACACGTTTTCGATGTTATACGGCAGCTCGGGGATCAGGATGATGTCCGCGCCGCCCGCGATGCCGGAGTACAGCGTCAGCCAGCCGGCCTTGTTGCCCATGATCTCGATGACCATGCAGCGGCGGTGGCTGGAGGCCGTCGTGTGGATGCGGTCGATCACCTCGGTCGCGATGTCCACGGCGGTGTGGAAACCGAACGTCACGTCCGTGCCGTAAATGTCGTTGTCGATCGTCTTGGGCAGGCCGATGATGTTCAGGCCCTCCTCGCTCAAAAGGTTCGCCGTCTTGTGCGTACCGTTGCCGCCAAGGCACAGCAGACAGTCCAGCTTCGCCTCTTTATAAGTCTTTTTCATGGACGCGACCTTGTCGACGTTGTCCTCCTCGACGACGGTCATCTTCTTGAAGGGCGTGCGCTTGGTGCCTAAGATTGTGCCGCCCACCGTCAGGATGCCGGAAAACTCATACGGCTGCATCTCGCGCCAGTCGCCCTTGATGAGGCCGTCGTAGCCGTTCAGGATGCCGACGATCTCGACGTCGTCCCCGAAACGCTGATACAGCGCCTTCGCCGCGCCGCGGATGGTGGCGTTCAGGCCAGGGCAGTCCCCGCCCGAGGTCAGAATTCCCACACGTTTTTTCATCGAAATACCCTTCCTCTCACAAAAAATCCTATCCTCCCGCGCGCCGTATCCTTTTTTAGTATAGGCGCTTTTTTGCCCGTTGTCAAACCGCAGCGCCCGCTCAGAGCCACGTGGCGAGCTCCTCGGCCGTCTTGCGCTTTTTGGGGCGCAGCGCGTCATCCGCCTTCGCGTAGCCCACCGCGACGATCAGCCGCACGCGCGCGGACGTCCCGACCAGCCTCTGCACCGCCTTTTCGTCGAACCAGCCGAGGATGCACGTCGCGAGGCCCAGCTCATGCGCGCGGTACACCAGCTGCGACACTGCAAGCCCGATGTCCGCCGCGCGGTAATCCTGATCCTTCATGCGCGCGCCGACAGCCGCGCTCGGGTTGTAGGGCTGCTCGGCAATCACAAAAAAGGCGGGCACGTCCACGGTGAACGCGTTCATGCCGAGGCTGCGCGTCGTCTTGCCCACGGCGCGGGCCGTTTCCCCTTGCGCAATATAAAAGTGGTAGGGCTGGCTGTTGCATGCGCTGGGCGCGAGCCGCGCGGCTTCGAGAAGCTGCGCCAGCGCGTCGCGGCCGGGAATGCGCGCGGGATCAAACGCGCGGCAGCTTTGGCGCGTCTCTGTCATTTCCCGATAGCTCATGGAAAGGCTCCTTTCCGGCAAAAAGCCGTTCCGCCGGGCGGACTTCACGAATGCTCCGCCGTAGCGACAAGGTATTTATAAATCTGCGGCTTGAATTTCTCGTACAGCTCCAAGCTTTCGTACAGGCTTTTGTAATAAGTAAACAGCTTAGACTTCGTGCGCACGACGCTGACAAAATCAATCTGCGTATGCGTAATGCTTTTCTCGTTGCTGACATAATAGTAAATGGGCTTTGTCACGGCGCAAAAGCGGTGCGCGTAGCGGATGTATTCCAAATTGAATAAAAAATCCTCACTCCAATTCAGCTCCTCGCGGCACTGGATGCCGTTGTCGCGGATCAGCGCGGTGCGGTACAGCTTATTCCACAAAACGCCATAGTAAAAGCTGGCGGGCTCGTCCATCAGCTCGCGCGCGAACTCCCGCTGGTCCATGACGTCGCGGCGCTTCAAAAAGCCGTGCGCGGTTTTTTTGCCGCCGTCCACGCGGTAATAGTGCGCGATCACCAAATCGGCGCCCGCGCGCTCGGCGCACGAGAGCAGCGTGGCCGTGGCGTCCGGCGCGAGGTAGTCGTCGCTGTCCACAAACTGGAGGTATTTGCCGTGCGCCGCGGCGATGCCCGTATTGCGCGCGGCGGAGACCCCGGCGTTTTCCTGCTCGATGATGTGGACGCGCGGATCGATCCGACCATACATATGGCAGATCGGGCCGGACGCGTCCTTGCTGCCGTCGTTGACGAGGATGATCTCCAAATTGCGGTAGGACTGCCGGCGCACGCTTTCAATGCAGCGGGCCAGATCGGGCGCGGCGTTGTACACGGGAATGACAACGGTGACGAGCGGCTGTTCCAAGGTTTCCCTCCGTTTCTCTTCTATGATGACTGCGGCATTGCGAACGGACCGGTTTGCGCTGCGGCTTGTTAAACTGTCTAAAAAGTCGCGTCTGCCAAGAACTTCGGCAAATGTTCCCGTCAGATTTTACAGCTTTGCACTGCAAAGCTGTAAAATTGGCCATGTGGGCGCTCCGCGCCCACGGCCTTTGAATCAATAGCGCCCGCCCACAGAGTGGGCGGATGCGTAATCATAGCTGCTTTGCAGCTATGATTACAAAAATGCTCGTTAAGGCACAAAGCCTTGCCTGCGCTTTTTTGTTTCATCTGATGGACTGCGCCCGTAGGCGCGTCCAAAAGCCAACCGAGCAAAGCGAGGCTCTTAGGCTTTTGGAAAATTTGTTCTCGTCTTGTGCATCCACTTTGTTTTTAGACAGTTTGTTGTGGGCGCGAAAAAGCACTACATCATGGGCGCGTCCAGCGCGGCCGCGCCCGTCCACAGGCGGTAATAGACGCCCCCCAGCGCCAGAAGCTCCTCATGCGTGCCCTCCTCCTCGATGCCGTTGTCCCCCAGCACAAGGATGCGGTCTGCGTGCTGGATGGTCGTCAGGCGGTGGGCGATCGTCAGCGTCGTGCGCCCGCGGGCAAGCCGCGCGAGGCTCTGGCCGACAAGATGCTCGCTCTCGTTGTCGAGCGCGCTCGTCGCCTCGTCCAAAATCAGGATGGGCGGATCCTTCAAAAATACCCGCGCAATGGAGATGCGCTGCTTCTGCCCGCCGGACAGCTTTACGCCGCGCTCGCCAACATAGGAATCATAGCCGTCGCGCAGCGCCATGATGAACTCGTGCGCGCCGGCCAGCCGCGCGGCCTGCTCCACCTCGGCGCGCGTGGCGTCCGGGCGGCCGTAGAGGATATTCTCATACACGGTGCCGCTGAATAAGTAGACGTCCTGCTGCACGATGCCGACCGCGCGGCGCAGCGATTCCAGCGTGACGGTTCTGACGTCGCGCCCGTCGATGCACACGCGGCCGGACGTCGCGTCATAAAAGCGCGGGATCAGGTTGCACAGCGTCGTTTTTCCGCCGCCCGAGGGCCCGACCAAAGCGAGCCTTTCCCCGGGCCGGATCGTCAGGCTCAGATTCCGCAGCACCTTGTTGTGGTCGTCGGGATATTCAAACGAGACGTTTTCAAATGTAATGCTCCCCTTGACGTTTTCCAGCGGGGCGGCGTTCTCGTCGTCGAAGATGTCGACGTCCGCGTCCATGATTTCGCAGAAGCGCTCAATGCCCGTGATGCCGCGCTGGAACTGCTCGGCGAATTCAATGATGCGCCGGATGGTCGTCAGCAGCGTCGTGACATACAGCATATACGCGACAAGGTCGCCCGGGACGATCGCGCCGCGCAGCAAAAACAGCCCGCCCGCCACAATGACGACAAGGTACATCAGCCCGTCGAACAGGCGCGTCGTCGTATTGAACGCGGCCATCCAGCGGTACGTCTCCTTTTTGATGTCCAAAAAGGTGGAATTGTCCCGCTCGAATTTCGCGCGCTCCAAATCCTCGCCGCCGAACGCCTTCACGACGCGCTCGCCGAGCAGACTGTCCTCGATGCGCGCGTTCAGCTCGCCGATGTGGCTGCGCTGCTTTTTGAACGTGACGCGCACCATATGGTTGAAGCGCGTGCAGCAAAGCACCATCACGGGCACGACCGCGAACACGATCAGTGTCAGCCACACGTTCATGTGCGCGAGGATGGCAAACGAGATCACGCCCTTGAGCAGAGCGATGAAAAATTCCTCCGGACAGTGGTGCGCGAATTCCGTCACGTCGAACA
>CANRZX010000114.1 GCA_947644575.1 uncultured Clostridia bacterium
GGCCAAGGTCGGCAATCACAAGGATCTTCTGCGGAAGCTGGATGTTGAGGTTAGCTCGTTCATCCAGCAGCAGGTCATCGTTATCCTGCAGCATGATCTGTTCGCGCTCATCATCAGAGAGGTCGGGATATTCCGACTCATAAAATTCCCGCTGGCTGTCATAATCGACATCCATGTTGCTCCAGATCACAAAGTTGTCCTTTGTCATTGCCTCCTCCTTTACCGGCTCATATTGGCTCGGTCACCGCGCCGCAGTCGGCTTTGGTGCAAATCCTCGGCCCATTCCGGGCGCATGTACTGCCGCTGGATCCTCAGCGTATCCGATTTCTGCTGCTCACAATAGGCTATCGCGTTATTGACATCCAAAAAGTATTTCCTCGATCCGGCGCTGTCCTCTGCCGCGTCATAGACCAGCCAGCCCTTTATCATTGCTCCAGCCATTTCATCGCTCCTGCTCCTGAGGCCGTTTTGCCTTCGGCTGGAGCCGCATGGGGCTTTCGCCGTTTTCCGGGCGGATGAAGTCAATCCGACCCGCCGCATAGATTGCGTTATCATTGAGCTGCCGCTGCCATGCCCGCTCTGAGGGTGCCCAGTGAAAGCCGTTCTGTTTGAGCACCGTCCGCTTTTCCGCATCCGGCTTTTCATCGAACAGCAGTTGCAAACGATTGTTTTCTGTATTTGCCACGGCCTTGCCGCCCGCAAATGTCCAGCCCGTATAGCCGGTTTCACGGCTTTGCTTCAGCGATTCAAGCCTCTGCTTGAGGCGGCGGATTTCCGTATTGTTGTTGGAGAGATAATAGGGGGCAAACGGAACCTTTTCCCACGAGTACCCGCTTCTCACCGTTGCATCCATTTTGTCCGCCTGTTCCTCCGAAAGATCAGGAAAGCCCCGCATGGTGCCGAATTTGCGGTAATAGGCGTTTACGGATTTCATGTACTCCTGCTGCTTCTGGCACGCCTCCAGTTTCGCCGCCAGCTTTTCGATAGCCTGCGGATCATCGCTGCTGATTGCTCTGTTTACGCTCATTTTCCGTCCTTTCTGCTGTTTTTCAGCTTTGTTCTGTGGATTTATAAAATCAATGTTTCTGTTCGTGCTTGTTATGATTTTTTCGACAAAACTGCCCGTTTTTGTCGCTGTAACAGGTTTCGGGCGGGCCCTCATATACTTCCTACACTATCATCGTTCAAACTCCTGTGATTTGGGAATGACGCCGTACACATCGTCCACGAAATACCGCCCTACAAACGGATTGAAGATTGCATGGCAACGCACGCCCCTGTACTCGGCCAGATAGTCATTGTCGCCTAAACGCCGGATAATGGTCGCCTCGCCCAAATGATCTTCCCCGTCCTTATGCAGCGAATGGATATAGCACTCACATTTCTGCACGATTGTTCCTCCTTTCATCGTTCCTGCACCGACTGTTTCCGCCTGCGTTTCTGTTCTTCCTGCTGCTGCCGGATTTCTGCGGCCCGCTCCTTTGCCCAATCAGGCAGAAATTCCGGCTTGACCTCGCCTTGTATCTCGTATCGCTGCCAGCATTCATTTTTGCCTGTGTACAGGTTCACACAAAAGCAAGTTCCTCCCCGGCTACTCGCGGACGCACCAAAACCGCCGTCCACAAGCATGAGCTGCTGGTCGGCGCTTCGGTATTCCGGCCGCAGCATGTCCAGCCTGACGGCGACGATTTTTCCATAAACGCTTTTGAAAGGATCGTCGGAGATACACATTTCTTCCGTGATGCGCACGCGCGGCACGGTCACCTTGGCCCATTCCCCGCGCACCTTTTCGCACTGCTTTTGCACATATGCGGCAAACTGTTCCATGATCTCCACATAGTTATCGCTGACAACGCAGCCCTCGTAGATTTCCCGTGTCTGGATGATCTCAAACCGTTTGTGGTACAGGCCGCAGAAATACGGCTTGTCACTGGCGGGGTTAATGCCGAACACCACCTCCCGATCTCCGATGCGAACGCTCTGCGTGATCTCATAGTTTTCGGTCATCCGCTTTTCCTGCTCAGCCATCTGCGCCGTCCTCCCGCCCGCAGTATTCCAGTATCTTTTCAACGGCCTGAAGGCCCGCCGGATCATCCACCACCATCTGCTGCAAATACAGCACCGTACGGATTTCCGGCACCGTGATATGAGGCAGTTCCGCCAGTATTAGGGGCGGTACAAACAGCATCAGCATCGGGGGCAGCTCTGCCTCGCGGAACACGCGCACAAGGCGCTCCATAAATCTTTCGTGTTTCGTTTTTTCCTTTTCCATCTTCTTCTCCTTTACCGTTCCTCATGCTGTATGGCAGGACGCTGTTTCTTTTGCACCTGTTGCGCCTTTCTGCGCAGCGCATAGGCTTCTATCCCGGCGCACTCCTTTTCACGTTCCGCAAGCCTTTTTTCCGCACGTTCCAGAACGTCATCCCGGAGCGTCAGCGAATAACTGTCGGAGGCTGACGAAAAACCCACATTGTAGAAAACATAGTCCACACTGTTTTCGTTCAATCCCCCCGCGGTAAAATACTGCTTTTGCGGTACAATTTCACTCATTCTGCCTTCTGCTATCCCATAAAACAGTCCCCCTTCCAAGTGCGTGACAATTTTGCCGCCCACGGCCAGCGTCACATAGTACCAGCCCATATACCCGCCGTTCATTTTTTCTTCTCTGTCGTTCAACTCCACATTAAGAAACGTATATGGTTTCAGGGCCCTTTGTGCGGCGATTGCATTGTCTATGATTTCCTGCTTCAGCAGCACCGCAGCGGCGCTTTCCTTTGCCGCTTGTACAATTTCCGGGTTGAACCGCCGCAAAGCGATGTCGACACTTTCCGACCACGCCTTTTGAGTTTTGGCCTTTCTCGTGGCATAGTTGCCGATATACAGGGATGCGTCATTGTCAAACCGAATGGAAATATCACTCGTTCCCCGCCACTTGCCTCTGCAAGGGGTGGTTTTGATTTTCCCCGTCTCATAGTTGAATACATGGGCAATCACATCCATTTTTTCCTGCAATGACATTTTTGCGTATTGTGCGGCAATCTCAATTTCTTTTTTCTGCCAGTTTGTAAGCTCTTTCATTCTGTGCGTCCTCTATTCACCGTTCTTCTGGCCGATGGGATGGGTTGCGTATGGCCTGATTTTTTTGCGCCTCTTTCTTTTTCAGCCAGTCCAGCATTTTGGCAAGCTGCGGCACTTCCTGAAACCCGATACTATCCACATAGAACGCCTGTGCGCCCTGCCTGCCCCGCACCACAACCACATCACTAACAGACAGCGACCGCATGGTCTGCGCGGCGGGGCGGTCGTTGCGGTTGTGGCGGTCAAAGATGCTGTCCAGCGTCATGCCCGGCTCCAGCGGCGCAGCGTAGACGCACGCATAATCCTTTGCCGAAAGTTGCTCTTTTGCCTGCTCGTAAGGCCGGAACAGGTAGTCCGCGCTGTCCTCCGTGGCCGGAATTTGGTAAATTTCATAGGTGCTGTTCCTGTCCTGCACAGGCGGCACGGGGTCCTCCCGGGCGCTGATGGCGGGGCAATCAATGTCGTTCACCCATTCAACGGATTGCAGCAGCCGTTTTCCGTTCTCGTCGTGGTAGAGCACCACGCACACCGGCTCGCCGCAGTCGTTGGCGTCCATTATGTCATACCGGAATTTTTCTTCGTCAAAATAGTCCGTCACATATCCGACGCCGCCTGCATACAAATGCTCAATGCTTACGAGGGGCCGTTTCCATCGGATTTCGTTCATACTCTTTTCCTCCTCCTTTATCGTTCCAATAGCCAGCTTTTGCGGCCCAGCCGCTCGTCAGTGGGCTTGACACGCGGGTGCTGCGGCACGGCCATCCATGCGTCGCCCGTATCCACAAGCTGCTCCGGGTACAGATAGCGGCGCGAATACCGATCGGCCTGCTTGCGTGTCAATGCCCGCAGCTTCTTCCCGTCCCAGCCGCAGACAAAGGCGCGGCCATTCAAAATGACCTGCTCATTGATCGAGCGGTTGAGCGGCAAACCGTCCTGCACCTCGCTGCACACAAGGGCAATCACTTCATTGCCAAAGGGCAGCAGCATCTGGCGGTTGCCCTCAATAATTTTTTCCGCAGCCTCCGCTTCGTCGTGAAAAGACGCGGTGTAGGGGCTATATCCCGGCTCCAACACAAGAACACGCATGGCACCGCCCCCCTTACCGTTCCATCCCGTGCTGGCGGCTGCGCTGGTATGCCTCCAGTACGCGGATGATGTGCGCGACGATCTGCTCGGATGAGGTCGCTTTCGGGAAAAACCGTTCTAATTTTGCCAACGGGATGCTGACCTGCTGCTCGCGTGGAGCGACGCTCGGCGCGCGGGCGGTCATAATGCTGGACAGTTTTTCCTCATTCAGCGAATTTTCCCGGCTGGCAGCCTTGAGCTGCTGGGCCTGCGACAAGGATGGCGTGCATTCCTCACTCTGGATGTATTCAAAAAACTGCTGCTGTTCCTCCGGCGCGAGGTAGGACAGCTCCACAGCGGGATTGAATTTCAGCCTGTTTTCCTCGACCATTTCCTGCAAGGGTGGGATGAGTTCATTCAGGCGGATGTATCGACGTATGGTATCGCCGCTAACTCCAGTTCCTTTGGCAACCTCATCATCGCTGCGAAACTTCGCCGCAAGTTGCGGCGAAGTTAAATCGCTTCGTTTCCCCTGCCGTTTGATGGCCTCTAATTTCATCTTGTACGCCTTTGCCTTTTCAATCGCGCTCACGTTTTCCCGTTGGCAGTTCGTATCCACCATGCGGATCACGGCGGTGTCATCGTCCATCTCCCGCACCAGTACCGGGATTGCCTCAATCCCCGCCAGTTCGCACGCCCGCTTGCGCCGGTGGCCCGCCACGATCTCATACCCGCCCTCCGGCCGGGGGCGCGCAATCAGCGGCGTCAGCACGCCATATTCCTTGACGCTTTCCACCATTCGCTGCATCTCCTCATCGTCCCTCACCTGAAACGGATGATTGGGGAAAGGGTGCAGCTGATCGAGCGGCAGGTTCTGCACCTTTTCCAGTGCCGCATCCTGACGTTCTTCCTCGGTCGAAAACAGGCTATCGAGCGAGGGCAGGCTGATATTGCTTCCGTACACTCTGGACGCGCTCATGTCCCGTCACCTCCTTTGCCAGCGCTACATAGGCAAGAGACGCTTTGCCGCCGGGATCATAGTCCAGCGCACTGCGCCCCACGCCTGTACTTTCGGCAGCGCGTGTGCAGATGGGAATTTCACTTTTGTAGATATGGAGTTGATGGCCGTATGTCCGTCGCAGCGCCGCGCCCACGTCCTTGGAAAGGTTCGTCCGGCTGTCCACCATCGTCAACACAATACCGTCGATCTCTAACTTCGGATTGATGCGCTTTTTCACCATCTGAATGCTTTTCACCAGCGCAATCAGGCCCTTCATAGGGAAATGCCGCGCCTGCACCGGGATCAGCACCTTGTCGGCCGCGGCCAGCGCACCGACCGTCAAAAGTCCCAGCGACGGCATACAGTCGATCAAACAGTAATCGTAACGCTTCTGAAAAGGGGCGAGCGTTTCCCGCAGGATGATCTCATGGCACATGGTATTGACCAATTTCACATCCATGTCGGCCAGTTCAATGTCCGAGGGGATATAGTCGACGCCCTCTTTGCTGTGCTGAACGCCTGCAAGTCCGGTGTTTTCTTTGCCCGCGATTTCCATGTCCATTAGGGTGGAGAGTGAGACGGGCAGGCTGTCCATATTCTCACAGCCGAGATAGGCCGTCAAATCGCCCTGCGGATCAGCGTCTACCAGCAGTACGCGCTTGCCCTGCTTTGCCAGCGCTACACCGAGGTTGACAGCGGTCGTTGTCTTACCCACGCCCCCTTTCTGATTGGCGATTGCGATTGTTTTCATTGGCTTTCCTCCTTCATCGCTCCAGCTTACGGTCTGCAAGAAAACGCAGCCGCAGTTGGAGGTATTCGTTGTAGTCCTTGCCTTTGGGCGGGGGTAAATCTTTCGCAACATAGCCCTGTTCAGTGTATTTCTCGATCAGCTTTTGTGCAAAAGCCCGCCCCGGCTCGTCGGCGTCAAGACAAAGCTGAAGTGTTTTTACCTGTGGATGGACGCTCAAAAAGTGCTCCAGCGCATGGTAATTCAGCCCGCCCAGCGAGAGGTAATGCACCGTGCGCCAGTCCCGCCCGGCCAGAACACGCAGTGACGCGCCCGAAAGCGCGTCGATGGGGGCTTCGTACACCTCGACACGGCCCGCGTCCGGATCACTGGCAGGAATGTAAAAGCCAAACCGCTTTTGGCTGCCTGCCACGTCCCCGCGGAAATCTCCGCCGCATCCGCGCACACAGGCGTAACGCGGAATGTTCTTGCCATCCCTGCCGAGGAACACGCAGTTCTTGTACCCCTTGCGGTCGGTCTGGTAAAGAATGCTCTGTTCAATGCAATATTGCAGGACAGGATCACGGATACCCCGTCCACGCAAATACCGCAGTACTGCCGCGTTGTCCCTATCCCGCGGCGGCGCTGAAAACATAACGGGCGGGGGCTGGTTCTTGATGGCTTTTTCGTATGCTTGGCATGCGGCAGCGGGCGAAACCGGTGCAATGCCGCAAAGCTGCTGTACTGCGCTGACAAAGCTGAGACCTTTCACATGCACAAGATAGTTTAGCGCGTTTGTCCCGCCAAAGCCGTGGCTGCACCAGTTCCACTTGCCGTTCTCGCTGATCCGCAGGCTGTCATGTGTACGGGTTCTGTACTCATGCTGACTCACCTTGACGAGCTCCTGTGGCTCATACGTCTGCATGTATGCCAAAATCCCGATCTGACGCGCCTGTTCAATCTGCTGCTTTGTTACTCCGTTCATACCCCCTCCTTTTGAATCCGAACACACTGAAAAAAGCAGCCGCTGGCCTGTCACTCAAACAGGTAAGCTGCTGCTCTATGGAACAGTTCTTTTCAGCATATTACTTCTTTGTCTTATTCAGGTAAGTCTTATTTGCTCGTGACTTTCACGACTCTTGAATCGTGAAAATCACGACTCTGATTTGGACGGCTTTATAAAGTTTTTTAGGTAGATCAGGCTTGGTTTTCCGAGGCCCCTCCGTTTGCGCTCGATCAAGCCCGCTTTGTGTTCCAGCTCAACCAGCAGCTTTGTAGCCTTATTGTCGGCACAGTTAAACGCCTCCATAATTTCGTCCAGCGTGAAGATGATATACACCCGGCCCGCCTGATCCTGCCATTTGTTTTTCAGCGAGAGACTCATTCGGTCAAGCAGAATACCATACAGCAGCTTTGCGTCCGTTGAAATTCCTTTGAACCGCTCATCTGAAAAGAGTGTCTTGGGAATACGGTAAAAAGTATACATCTCGGCCTGCTGACCATAGAAGTAATCAAGGGCCATTCCGTTTACTGTCCTTAATTCGTTTTGTACTTTCGTGGGTGCGCAAAATCTCTTTGGTACACCAGCCGATGCAGGGCGAATCGCGCCCATATGGGCAGCCCTTACATGCGCTATGCGATGATTTTACCGTAGAGGCTGAGACAGGCGTAGAAAAAGGGCAGGGAAGATCGCCCAAGGCACAGCCTTTCTCGTTCCCAAGCCAGTGAAGGCAGTTCAGGCAATCCTGCCGCGCTGCGCGGGTTTGGTTTTCCATTTTTGCTTTTCCTCCTTTCTTTCCCATATAGGGCATAGGGCATAAAAATAGCGCCCAACAATCTCACAGATCGCTGAACGCTGTTTTGATGATAATAGTGTGTCTAATTTAAAGGCTTGAATTGAGAGCAATCAAACGAAAAAACTGACCTTTCCTGTTCGTAAAACATCGAGTTGTAGTCCTTTTTTATTTCACCTTTTACTTGCAAATCAAAATAACTGAAACCTCGGCGTTTTAATTTGGAAGAAGCAAATCACGATTACCCGCTTGACAAATAACTATAAAATAATTATAATATAATTATGGATATGATAAAATTTGAGTGGGATGAAAGCAAGAATCGCATCAATCAAAACAAGCATGGAATATCTTTCGCAGAAGCGCAAACGGTATTTTATGACAATGAAGCATTGGTAATTGACGACCCGGAGCATTCAGAGGAGGAAGAACGATTTATCATTCTTGGCCTAAGCAGTAAGGCCAATCTGCTTGTCGTCTGTCATTGTTACAGGGTTTCAGAAACAGTAATCCGCATAATTTCGGCAAGGAAAGCGACCAAGACGGAAAGCCAGTATTACGGTAAATGAGGTGATAAATATGAGAGCTGAATATGATTTTTCCAATGCCAGAAAAAACCCATACGCAAAACAGGTAAAGAAGCAAATCACCATCAATATTGACAGCGACGCAATAGACTACTTCAAAAAACAATCCGAGAGTTCAGGCATCCCATATCAAACTATTATCAATCTATATTTGAAAGACTGTGCCCAGAGCGGCAGACAGCTTAAAATTTCATGGCAGTAATAGAACGAGTCGGTCTTTTGTTTGTCGATTCGTATCTGCTATTTTGGCTTAAGTATCACAAGCAATGGATGTCCCCTGTCACGTTCAGCGCTCAAAAGTTTTAGCACCGTTAAGGGGAAATGATACCTTTTATGATCTGTTAGAACGTCTAACATTCTTCTAACAGACGGCCCTTTTTTCTAACAATCAGAGGGGTTTTTGTGCTTACTCAACTTATCTTGAACTCATAAAAGAATAATTAGAAAACCGAAACACAGGCGGCTTTCCTTCTCTCGTCTTTACACAAATGGCAATGATACTTTCCAACTCCGACCCGGAAGGCCGCTGGTTCGAATCCAGTCGGGCGCACCAGAACAATCCCCGCGCAAAGCCCGAAATAATGGGCTTTGTGCGGGGATTTTGCTTTTCAGCAGCCTTTTTGAGATTTCGCAAATTCGCTTGTTTTTTCGCGATTTTTCGCCAAGATGCAAGTCAGGATGCAAGTCAAAACAAAATGAAGTTACCTATCGTTACCGTTCTGTGTCTCTTCCTCCTGTTCAAAATCTTCAAGCTTACAATGATAGATTTTAGCCATCTGCCGTGCGCAGTTTACGTTTGGGTAACGCCGCCCCGCTTCGTAGTATTGCAGGGAGCGAACCTCCACGGGCAGGTTCTCGACAGCTTTCTCTTGGGTCAGTTTCGCCTTTTCGCGCGCTTTCTGGTACGGGTTGTCTTTGTTGGGACGGTTCATACAATCTCCTCCTAAAGAGTTTTTTCATAGGAAAATATTTCCTACGAAAGAAATTGTATCGATTTTGCACGAAAAACACCCCGCAAGAAAGTGCGGGAGTGCTGATTTCGTCGAATTTCGTCGCTATAACGAATTTGTTTGTGCAGACTGACGAAAATTTCCGGGCCATTCGATCAATATAAAAAGGGCGTTTACAAGATGTGCAAATCTCTTGTAAACGCCCTTTCTTTTACCGACATATGACCTTCTGTGCGCAATTTACAACCTTCTCATACGCCGCCCAGCTGCCGTTTCAGCTGATCGATCCCGGTGGCGGCGAGGCC
>CANRZX010000115.1 GCA_947644575.1 uncultured Clostridia bacterium
TACGCATTCTGTAGTAGAACACCGAAACAGTTGAAAAGGCGGAGGTGCCTTATGAAAGATATATATGCGATTGCCGACACAACACCAGTGGCCGAAGCCGCCAGCGAAAAGGAACCGAACATACAGTTGATTCGGCAGCTGATTGATATGCAAAATTTGTATTTGAAACAGTATCAACGCGCAAACGAATATCTGCACCAGCGGAATGTATTGGAAGAGGAAATGAGGATGCAGAGACACACCATCTATCTTCTAAGACAAAGCAGTGAGAAGCAGGCAAAAGATATGCAGATGCTGAAGGACGAGTATTGTTCCTCAACCTCGTGGAAAATTACGGCGCCGTTGCGCGCGGTAAGCGCAATGGCACGGCGCCTGTTTCACAGTAAAAGGTCATAAAAGGACAGGAGGGGTCGCTTGGACAGATTATATCAAGAGATTTCGGAGTTGGCGCCGCTTTTAGATTCTGCAAAACATCACATTTGCCTTGTAAAACTTGCTCCCCCAAATGGCTCGTCGGTTCTTAATAATACAGGCATGCAGGAACGGAATCAAACAATTCCCTTCTCCTGTGTAATAATGGCATCTTCAAAAAACCCTGTCCGCAGCTTGAGGAAGGTATGCCGTAAGAATGAGAAAATAGAGTGGTTCTTATTTCAGAATCTCTATTTTTCGATTCTTCCCCACGCGCAGCAGATTTTTGGGAACTCGATCCAGAATTCTCCGTCTATGGCCTACATAGCCGGAGAATCCTACTGGGAAAACGGGAAAGAGACCGGCTGTTTTTTGGGGAATGGCGAAGTGTATGGCAGTGACGATCCACGCCAGCAGGGCGCCTCTAATCTGCTGCTTCACCGAAATCTTTTGCTGCGATGCCTGGACTGCACCGAAAAATTTTTTGAAAACAGGTTTTTGATTTTCGCTTTGCGAGAACGCATCGGTGCATGCGGGGAAAAGATCCATTTTATAAGAAAATTACTTTTCAAGACAGATGATGCCTTTTGCTTTCTGCCCTCATTGTTCCCGCGACCGCGTACGAAAAAACGGATTCTCGCGTTCAGCCATGAATTTTCCCTAACAGGCGCGCCGATTGTCTTTCGGGACGCGCTGCGAGTTCTTCAGAAAAACGAGTATCAGATTCATGTGGTTTCCTTGCTGGACGGGGCCGTTTTGGAGCTTTTGGCGGAAGACGGAATGTCGGTTTCGGTAGATCAAAAGCTTGAAAGCCGGAGTGACGAATATTGGATGCAGATCGCAGAACAATATGACGCGGTTTTTGTAAGCACGATTGTTGGCTATTGGCTTGCGGATCGCATGGGAAAATACGGAGTGCCTGTTTTCTGGTGGATCCATGATGCGGAGATCGGATATCCGTATTTATCTCAATTTTTGCCGCAGCAAATTCCATCATGTGTTCATATATATTGCGGCGGAGCCTATGCTCGCAAGATATTGCAAAAGTATAGGCCTTTGTATCCGGCGGAAAATCTGCTCTACGGCATTCAGGATAGATATGGCATACAAAGCGGCGAATATCCGTTGGATAAGGGAGGAAAAACTCTATTTTCCACCATTGGCTCTATTGAGGAACGAAAGGGGCAAAGTATTTTGCTCCAAGCGATTGAAAAACTTCCGCAGAAAATTTTAGATGACTGTTTGTTCTTGATTGTGGGCAGAGCTCTTGATCGGAAGCATCTGGCGTACGTGCAGAGAATGGAAGAAAAATATCCCGAAAATGTACGCTATCTTCAATCGATTCCGCGGGATAAAATCGATTCCGTCTACCGTCAGACAGATTGCATCATCTGTGCGTCTACGGATGATCCGATGCCGGTGTTTGTCGCGGAGGGATGGATGTGCGGCACACCGTGTATCTGCTCGGAAAACACGGGAACCGCACCAATGATCACCGACGGCGTGGACGGCTTGATTTACCATGACAACGATCCGGAAAGGCTCGCCGAAAAAATTGTCTTTTTCCACAGCCTTCCGGCGGGGGAACGTGCGTCGCTGAAAACTGGTGCACGCAATCTGTTCACAGAAAATTTTGACTGGGAACAATTTGAGAAAAAGCTGCTTGCGTTTACCGCGGAATTAACAGATGAGGAGTGGAAATGATGAAATATGCGGTGTTTGGCGGCTGCGGTTTTATTGGAGCGTGCCTCACGGACAGATTATCGAGAAATCCGGAAAATATTGTCACGGTAATTGACATCGCTTGTCGGCCGCATATAGACGGAAACGTACGTTACATCAATGCCCGATTTGAAGAAGGTACGGATTTTTTATCCATCGTTCGTGGACAAGATATCGTATTGCATGGGATCAGTACTACTTCTCCAAGAAATTTTCATGGAATGCGGGCAGAGTTTTCTGAGAATCTGATGCCGACGATTCAGCTTTTAGAGGCGTGCATTACAGGCGGCGTCAAAAAAGTGCTGTTTCTTTCGTCAGGGGGAACCGTATACGGTGAGTCTCCTGACAAGGTTCCGCTTTATGAGGAATGCGCCTGTAAGCCAATTTGTGCGTATGGAATGCAGAAGTATGCAATCGAAATGCTCTTGGATGTGTACAAAAAGCAATACGGGCTCAGCTATATAACCGCACGCATCGGAAATCCCTACGGCCCGCGACAGTATACAAACGGCGTCGGTGTGATCTCTACCTTCACCCGGCTTTTGAAGCAAGGCGAAAAGATTGCGCTGATTGATGGCGGAAGGGCAATTAGGGATTATATCTACATTGACGACTTGGCAGACGCTTTGCTGCTTTTGATGCAATATGACGGACCATTTTCCACCTTTAATGTTTCCAGCGGAATCGGACATTCTGTAAGCGAAATTCTAAAAATCGTGGCGGATTTGCTGGGTGTTGTTCCCCAGATTGACTGTTTGCCGAACCCGTCGAGCGATGTCTCCTACAACGTATTGGATATTTCAAGGATTCGGCGGGAAACCGGATTCTGTCCTCGCATTTCCCTGCCGCAGGGCATAAGAATGCTCGTGAAAAATTCTGATTAATGCGATATGGCGTGGAGCCTGGTCATGCAGTTTTACATAATTTCAAATAGGAGATGGCAAGTTGACAAAAAGCATACAGGATTGTTTTGCGGCGCTTGTGAAATATGTAACTCTTCATGATACAGAAGATCTGATTCACTCGGCGTTCCAGAGTTATTTTTCGCGCACAAATCGGGAGATTCCGTCCAATTTAGATGACAGAACGGCATTTGATCAGCGGCTTTTCCAAGAATTTGTCGCGGACAGCACTTATTTTTCGGCGTCTATTGAGGATATAAAAGAAAATATCGAACAGTATAAATGGCTGTTCGGTATACTGCACTCTGACGATTCCCGCCATCGGCTGGTTCACATCCTTTTGGCAAAGCTGTTCATTGACCCCGATCACCTAAAGGAGGCGTACACGCCTTACACAAGCCAATATTTTTTGGATGAATATTTTACGTTTGACCGTGCGGAGGTCTTAGTGGACGGCGGCGCTTATACGGGTGATACCGCGCTCGAGTTCATTAACATTTGCTCGGATTTTGAAAAGCTCTATTTGTTTGAACCGCTGCCTCATGCTGCCAGAGAGGCAAAAAGGGCCATAGGCGCTATTTGCCCAGAGGGTACGGTCGAGGTATTTGAAAAAGGACTTTTCAATCGCGAGGCAGTGCTGCCCTTCAATTGCATGGAGGGAGAAGGAGACAGCCGAGTCGATGAAACGGGCGAAGAGCAAATACAGTGCGTTCGTCTCGACCAAACGGTTGGCGGACCGATTACGTTTATCAAGCTCGATATTGAAGGCATGGAGGGCGATGCAATAGAGGGCGCAAAAAACATCATTCAAAGGGACAACCCTCAAATGGCGGTTTGCGTCTATCATAAACCCGGAGATTTTTGGCAGCTGCCTCGATTAATCCTGCACTGCTGTCCGGACTATACCTTTGAACTCCGGCAATGTATGCCGCATGAGTTTTGCGACACGATCCTGTATTGCATTCCTACGGGTAAGGGAAAAAGGACCCGCGCGCGCAGGGATAAAATAGATGAGTGCCGGGCGCGGCGCAGAATGATGATGACGCCGGAACGCACGGCCTTTATCGACAATTTGCTGTCGAACAAAAAGGATTATCTGAGGATTTGTGTTGACCAAAATACAGCGCTGAGCGCGCAAAATGTACAGCTTGCGAGACTGTCGGCTCAGCTTCAGCAGAATGCCAAAGCGAGCGAAGCGCAAAAACAGGCGTACACGGGCCAGATCGAATGCCTGTCCAAGCAACTGCAGCAGATGGAACAGCTTTGCCAAGCGCAAAGACGGGAGTATGAGGATCATGTCCAATGTACGGAAAATGAAGCGAAGGAACTGCGGGCCCAAATTGCTTCCCTTCACGAGAACGTGACTGATTGCGAAAACAAGCTTGAAGCGGCATACAAGCTGTTGAGGGATACGCAGGAGCGGCTGCGGAGCGCGGACGCGCGCAATGTGGAATTAGAACACATTATAAACGCAATATATGCGTCTTCCAGCTGGAGAATGACAAAACCGATGCGAACAATGGCCCGTGTTTTTCACAGAGCGCATGGCGATACACATTGCAAATGACTTTTTACTGCGCAGTGTGTGAATCCGGGACGGATTGACACATTGAAAGGAACGAGGAAAAATGATTTTTTCAACCTATAAGTTTATATTTTTGTTTTTTCCTATAACCTTTTGCGGTTACTTTCTGCTGGGAAAATACAATCAAAATGTGCTGATGAAAATATGGCTGGTCGCTGCGTCGCTTGTTTTTTACGCGCAGGGAGATCCGAATTTTTTCCCGGTTTTCGTTTTGAGTATTGTATTCAATTATATATTTGGAACGGGAATTGGACGCCTTGCGTTGTCTTTCCAGAAAAAGGGGATGCTGGCGCTCGGCGTTCTTGCAAATATCCTTCTTTTGGGCTACTACAAATACACAAATTTCTTTCTGGAAAATGTAAACGCGCTTACAGGCCTTTCCATTCCGTTGAAAACAATGGTGCTGCCGATTGGCATCTCTTTTTTTACCTTCCAGCTGATTGCTTATCTGATTGATTCTTATCGAGGAAAGACGCAGAATTATGATATTTTAGACTATCTGCTTTTTATTACCTTTTTCCCACAGCTGATTGTAGGCCCGATTATTCATCACGGTGAGGCTGTTCCCCAATTCGCCGACGAAAAGAACCAAAAAATCAATCCGCAGAACATGTGTATCGGGCTTTTGATGTTTTCGATGGGGTGTGCGAAAAAGCTGCTGCTGGCTGATCCGCTGACGGAAAATGCGCAGATGTTTTTTGATGTCGTTACCGGGGTTCCGGATATGCTTTCCGCCTGGTACCATTCCATTGAGTATACCGTCTCCTACTATTTTGACCTTTCCGCATATGCAGATATGGCGATCGGTTTGGGATATTTCTTCAATATCAAGCTGCCGGAAAATTTCAATTCGCCCTATAAGGCGCGGGATTTTCAAGATTACTGGCGCAGATGGCACATGACGCTCTCCCGCTTTTTAAGCGATTATGTATTCCGAAGCTACTACGACAAAACAAAGCGCTTTCACGGATATTATGCCGCGACGATGGTGACATTTTTCGTCTCCGGCTTTTGGCACGGGGCAGGCTGGACGTTCGTTGCCTGGGGGCTTGTAAACGGCGCGCTTGTCTGCGTCGCCGCATATCTAAACCGGAAGGAGATACATATTCCGGGCGTACTTGCCTACCCACTAACGGCGCTTGGCGTTGTGCTTTGCCGCGTACTGTTTGTATCCGACAGCTTTGAAACCGCGAGTTTTGTGTTCCGGGGAATGTTTCAGTTCCGCGACCTTGCACAGCAGTTTTCCGGCGCGCTGCCTCCGCCCTCCTTTGATATGAAATTGGCGTTGCTTCTTCTGATAGGGATTGTGGTCTGCTGGTTTTTTCCAAACTCTGGCCAGATCAGAGAGCGGTTCATCGCAAGACTGGATGAAAAAAGCGGACGGGCTTATCCATATATTTTCGCGGCAGGTGTGCTGTTCTCACTTAGCCTGATGTTTATGAACAAGGTGGCCACATTCCTTTATTTTCAGTTTTGAGGGAAGAGAAAGATATGAAAAATCATTACAAAAAATTGATTTGCTCGTTTGTCGCGGTTGTCCTTGTGGGAGTAATTGGTTTTGCAGGGCTGAATTTTTTTGTTGATCCGTTTGGTTATTTTCGTTTAAGCGAAGGATTTATTACAAATCTTGAGAGCATTGGGATTCCAGCGGGAGCAAGGAATACTCGTCTGGAAGCTGTGTGTGCATTGAAAAACACTTTGCGAAGTGATTTTTATCAAGGCCTTATCGTAGGCGGATCAAAATCAGAGGTTATAACAGCGGAGTTGATGCAAACTTATACAGGAATAAAATATATAGGCTGTGTTGCAATGTATGGAGAGTTTGAATACTATGAAAAAATTATTCGTTTTGCCCTCCAGCACCAACAGCTACAACACATTGTTCTGCACCTCAGCGGAATTGAGATTTGGGAAAATCCCCCCTCCGGGGGAATTGAAACATACCGAACACCCGATACGATCACAACACAGATGGACAGCGGATATTCTTTGAAAGATACGCTTTACTATCTGTTTGCTGATGCCAACAATGCTGTTAATTCTTTATGGTCTGGAAGTGCACCGGGTTTTGGACAACGGTTTTCGATTCAACCGGTTCCAGAAGATCGATATTCCCCTTTCCGATCTGAAAATCAGACATTATCGCAGCAGGTTGGAATTTCGGATTTAATGGATGAAAGCAACATTTCTGCCGGAACAGCTCGTATCAGCATGGCAAAAGTGATTCCGTTTTACTACAGAGATGTACGGGAAATTGAGGAAAAAAATACTTGGGCGAACAATAATGTGTTGAACGCATATGGTATTCCGTATAATTCTCAGTTGGCTCAATTGTTCGTTGCAAAAAAGGATTTGATTAATAAGAACAAAAATATTGAACATCTGCGAAACATTATCAATTTGTGTAATGTCTATAATGTAGAATTTACTCTTATTTTGGGATCAACCTTTTTAATTGAAAGAGGCAGTTACGAATGCCCGGAATACTGGGATTATCTGCATCAAATTGCACAGCTTACGGATTTTTACGATTTCAGCTATTTTTGTGACATCAACATGAATCCCTATAATTTCATAGATCCTACACATAATCTCGACTTTGTTGCCATTGTAATGATCGATAATCTTTATGGTGATGGCGTGATTCCGTTTGGCCAAAAGGTTACTGCCGAAAACTTTGATGAATATATTGCTCAGCGACAATCGGATTATTATGCATTAGAAAGAGAATATATGGAAACCGGAACAGTCCAACTTCCCGGCGCGGGAGACGAAAGCGACCTCTCCGCAATTCCCGGCGAATTCTGGCTGGAAATGCTGAGCCGGGCCGAAAAAAATGCCGCGTAGAAGATGTAAAAGCGCTCCCCACAGCGTAAAACAGTAAGGATGTAAGGAAAAAATGAAAGACATGATTTTCAACATCTCAAAACAGCACGAGAAGGGGAAGCTGCACGCAATCGAACGGCTTGAACGGCTGTTTGATAGGGATTTCCAAATGCTCGCTCCAAAAACGGCACAGGACTATGACGGTGTGATAACTGCAGTCGGAAAAATAAACGGCGCCCCCTGCTGTGCCTTTGCACAGGATTTCTCTTATCAAGGCGGCTCGATGGGAAAACGGCAGGCAGCGCAGATTTCCGCGCTCATAAGGCTGTCGATCCGCCGTAAATATCCGCTGGTCTGCATCAACGATTCTGTCGGCGCCCGTCTTCAAGAGGGTGTCGACGCGCTGGACGGATATGCGGAAATCTTCCGTCTGCATACCCTTGCGTCCGGCGTGATTCCACAGGTGTCTGTCATCTTGGGCCCTTGCGCCGGCGGCGCGGCCTATGCCCCCGCGCTGACGGATTTCATTTTTATTGCAAATAATATCGGTCGGATGTTTATCACGGGAGAAAAGGTGATTCGGCAGGTAACCGGGGAGAATGTGGATCCCGCGTATTTTGGCCGTGCGGCAATGCTCACACAAAAAAGCGGCATATGTCACTTTTGCTTTGCGAACGAGGATGAGTGTCTCTTAGGCGTTAGGCGTCTGCTCGGTTTTCTGCAAAGGCCGTTTCTGAAGCATCAACTTGCCCGACCTGTGCAAAGCGCAAACGATTCCCGTCCGGAGCTGCATGAAATTGTCCCAAAAAGTAAAAGCAAGCCCTACGATGTGCGCGGGGTGATTCGTTTCGTCGCGGATGAGGGCGTTGACTTTTGCGAAGTGCAGGCGGATTTTGCAAAAAATATTGTTGTCGGTTTTTCACGCGTGTATGGGCGTACTATTGGTTTTGTCGCGAATCAGCCGAGCATTTTAGCAGGCAGCATCGATTGCGACGCGAGCGATAAAGCGGCGCGCTTTATTCGCTTCTGTGACAGCTTTGGTATTCCGATTATTTCCCTTACGGATACGCCGGGGTATCTTCCGGGCGCTGCGGAGGAAATGAAAGGCATTATTCGTCACGGGGCAAAAATGCTGTACGCGTTCGCCGAGGCCCGCGTGCCGAAAATCAACGTTATCCTACGGCAGGCGTTTGGCGGCGCGTATATCGCAATGAACAGTATGCGGCTCGGCGCGGACGCTGTTTTGGCGTGGCAGGACGCCCGGATAGGAATTATGAGTGAGGAAGCCGCCGACAGCGTGCTGAACAGAAGGTGCGGACAAGATTTGTCTGCGGACAAACCGGTTAACAGCAGAAGCGTTATCGCTCATATCGATCCGGGCGAAACAAGGCAATATATCATTCGCATCCTTGCGAATAGCGCGAAAAAAGGAAAAAAGCGACATGGCAATATCCCGTTATAGAAAACAAAGACTCATTTGCCGTTGATTTGTGCGCTATGAAGAAATCAATGCCTTCTTACGGAAAAAATATATGTGGCGTGCGATGGCTGTGGTCAACGATATGCCGCAGGAGTACTTGCGGCATAAAAATGTGGTAGGAAAATAGGATGAAAAAAGCGCAAAAAGAGGTATCTGTAATTGCACGTTTTATGACGCTAATCCATCGTATCCTTGCGCTGCTTGGCGCGGAGGGCCTTGAGGGGCTGTGGCGGAGGGTGATGTTCCGGTGGAGCGTAATGACGCGGCGGGACAACTGGCGGTTCCGCGCGGACCTGCCCACACGGCGTGCGCTGCGCCGCCAGCGGAAACATCCCATCCCGGGCGCGCCGAAAATCAGCGTCGTCGTGCCCGTGTACAACACGCC
>CANRZX010000116.1 GCA_947644575.1 uncultured Clostridia bacterium
GCAGCGCCGCTGTTTTGTATTTCTTCATAAGTCTCGCAATCCTCCTAAGCAATAACCTGCCGGTTTTCTTTTGTTAAGATATCTTTTGCTAAAGTATAGCACGAAGCCGGCCGCCGCTCAACTCCCGCCGCGGAATTTCACCGATCCGGCTATTTGGGATTTTCAAAAGCCAGTGAAAAATTACAAAAAGCGCCGGAGCGGCGCGGGGCCTCGGAGACTCAAAAAACTATTGAAATTCTAAACAGGATAGATTATTATTATAGTAGCTTTATTGGCTTTTGCGCCTCTGCTTCTGCCGGGCCCGCCGCGGCGGAATGCGTTCGTTTCGGCAACGGCGCAAAGCTGGAACTATCCTATTTTTTATTAGGAAATTGTCTTTGAGTTTTTCCTGATGGAGGGCAACTTTTATGCGGTTTATGGAAAATAAGAAACTTGCCACACGGATCGGAATCCTTACCACACTCATCATCTTGACGGGAATGACGCTGCTGTGGCTGTTTGTGTCCACCAACGCCGCCTCCGTGGTTCAAAATGATATCACCAACCAGATGACTGACGCCGTAGAGGCCAGGGCTGCCATTATTGATGAATACGTGCTCTCCGCAGAGGAATATATGACCGCCTTTGCCCTCGGAGGCGAAGTTCACGACTTGCTCTTAAACCCTGACGACCCCGAGCTGCTTGCAAGGGCTCAGGCGTATACCGAGGACTTCGCTTCCGTCAAGGGCGTGTTCGAGGGATTGTACATCGCCACCCCGGGCACTCATGTCCTAACGCATACATCCCAGGGTGCTATCGGTATGACCACACGGTCGGGAGATTCTCTGAAAACCTTTCAGGACACGATCCTGTCCCGGCAGGAGCTGACAAATCTGGGAATCATGAAATCTCCGGGCACCGGCAGCATGATTTTGTCCATGTACTATCCGATATTTGAGGGGCAGAAGTGCATCGGCTATGTGGGGGCAGGCGTCTACGCCAGCCACCTTATGGATTCGCTTCTGCATCTGGATATCAAGGGCCTGCCAAACAGCGAGTACGTGTTCCTAAATATGGACACGGGCGTCTATCTGTATCATGAAAACGACGAACTTCTGAATACCGAGACCGACGACCCCGGCTATCTGGAAATTATCAAGCGCATTCAGGCAGACGGCTCCACCAACGCCAGCACCTATTCTTACCAGGACGAGAACGGGGTCAGACAGCTGGTGGTCTATAAGTATCTGAAGGACCGCGGCTGGGTCTTTATGGTCCGGGACAACGCCACCGAGGTCTATGGCGCCGTCACCAACGTGCGCGTTTTAGTGGGCGTGCTGTGCGCGGCTGTGGCCGCCGCCGTTATCCTGCTGACGCTGCTGCTTTTGCGGCGCGAGGGGCGGGAGCTCATGGTCGTGGAGCATGCCATCGGCAGGCTGGGAGATCTGAACCTCTCCGCCGACCGGGAGCTGGAGCCCTTCTACGGGCGCTCGGACGAGATCGGCATGATTGCCCAGACCACCCACCGGGTCTGCGGCTGCCTGCGAAAGACCATCGACGATGTCGGCCGCATCCTCGGCGAGATGGCTAAGGGCAATTTCACCGTCGACATCGCGGAAAACGAGTCCTACTACATAGGCGACTTCAAAGCGCTGTCCGCCAGCCTGCAGTCCATTCACGCCAATTTGGTGAATGTCATACGAAACATTTCCCATGTGGCCGCTCAGGTGGACACCAGCGCGGAACGCGTATCCTCCGACGCCCAGGCGCTGGCCCAAGGCACAACGGAGCAGGCGGCCTCTGTGGACGGTCTTATGACAAACGTCACGGCCATCACCGGGCACATTCAAACCAGCACCGTACGCTGCGGAAACGCCAGCGAACTGGTGGACAAGGCCAACGGCTTCGCAGTGGAGGCCGACGCGAAGATGGAGCAGCTTACCACGGCCACGAAAAATATCGACCAGTCCTCCGCGCAGATCGGCACCATCATCAAGACAATTAAGGATATCGCGTTCCAGACCAATATTCTGGCCCTAAATGCCGCTGTGGAGGCTGCCCGCGCCGGAAGCGCGGGCAAGGGCTTCTCCATCGTGGCAGATGAGGTGCGCACCCTTGCGGCAAAATCCTCCGAGGCCGCACAGCATACCAACGAATTGATCAGCCGTTCGATCGAGAGTGCTAAAACAGGAACGGAATTCACAGACATGGCCGTCTCCGCCATGCAGGACATCAACGGCTGCATCCAGTCCATCAAAACATTGATGGACGAGATTGCGGCCGCTAGCGTGCAGCAGTCGGGGATGATCCTGTTGGTCGAATCCGGAATCAAGGAGATTTCGTCCGTGGTCCAAAGCAATGCTTCCGCCGCGGAGAGAAGCGCGGCGGTCTCCAAGGAGCTGTCCCAGCAGGCGCGGACACTCAGCAGACTAATCAGCAATTTTCAAATAGAGGGTAAGGAGCCTTATCTTCCGCCGGCCGGTGAGATGGCAGGGATACAGCCAGAAAAGAACTTTGTTTGAGCGGCGCCACTTTCTGTCCATGCTTTGATTTTCCGTGGATGCCGCTGTTTTCCGCAGGCCTCGTTAGAGCTACAGGGGGCAAAGCGTCCCGTGTGCGGAATTTGAATTGCGGGAAGCTTCTGTTTGCCATTTTGGTAACACTTTCCCTTCAATTTGTATATAGTAGCATAGGGATACGAAGGGACGCGAATAGGCGCGGCCTGCCGTTCCAACGTGGGGAAAGCGAGGTGCCGAAATGCAGATCGTGGTATGGAAAAGTCCGAAGTGCCTGTCCGGCCTATTGAGGGCGATCTTCAGAATTAAAAAGGCATAAACAAAAAGGCGCGCCGCAGAAAAGGAAGTTGCGGCGCGCCTTTTGTGATTTTATAATTGACCCGCTGAAAAGATTTTTACACGGCATTTTATATTGCAGTCAACACACATGCTCTGCATGCCGCGCGCCAAACAGATGCTTGCACAGGCTTTCCGCGATGACCCACAAAACAGACGCTATGATAAGCAGTCCGGCAGCAATGCCCACGCGGATCAGCGCAAGCTTGCCACTGTTGTCCGCATACCATGCGTCGTCAAACGCGTAGATCACATTGTCTGCGTCCGCCCCATACTGCGCGCAAACCTCCCGCAGATACGGCTTTGCGGCGAAGTCAACGCCCGCCCGAGCACTGACGGGCAACGTCACCGTATTCCCCCTTTCCAGCTTCTCCGCCAAATCGCGCTCCAGCAGCGCCAGCACGTGGGTACCGTCCGAGAGCTCCAACATATAATACTGGTTATAGCCTGTCATAGCCCAAAATACGCTGGTGGTAACGCGCGGACTGTTCTGCGTGCGATGCCTTGCGGCATATGCCCCGCTCTTCCATCGCGCCAGCTCATAGACGCCGGTTGGAACAGCGTTTACAGGCTGTGCCGTAAACGCGTCAAATGGATATTGCGCCATAAATTCTTCCGCTCCAGCGATGCGAGGGACATCCGCGCCCGCCTTTTTTCCCGTAAAGGACATCCCCGCGCCTGCGGCCTGTATCTCGGCATACATCACGGCTTCATCATCCTTGCGCAGAAAGTCCTGTGGGCGAATCTCAAAAAAAACTGCCGCCGCAACAAGAAAGATCGCCACGGAAACAACCGTATTCAAAAGCTTAGAAAACATAAAAACGCTCCCCTCCCGCTCCTCGGCGGCGCGGCATGCCGACGCCTTTCCGATGGAGCAACATCAACGCACCTCACGTCGGGAGAAAATTAAATAAAGCGTCCCGGCGGAAAAGCGCACCGTCGCCGCATCGCCGACGAATTCATTGCTGACGCCGATCGGATAAAAGCCGGTGACAGTCGCCTCATGCAGCGGATATTTCAGCCCTTCGAGCGTAACCCCGCGCGCGGCATCGCCCGCGCTGAAAATCGAAAGATAGCAGTCACACCGCGACGGAATGCGGTGCTCGCCCGGTAGCAGCACGGTCGCCTCGTTTTCCTCATCCGCAAGCACTGCGCGCATCCCGTTTTTCGCAAGGAAAACCAACGTTTGCAAATTAGCGAGGGTATGATCAAGCCGCCCGCCCAGCCCTCCGAGGATCACGACCTCGGACACGCCGCGCTCAATGGCCTTGCGCGCGGCGAAATAAGTATCCGTATCATCCTTTTCCGCAGGCAGCACCAGCGTTTTCGCGTTTGGCGGCGGGCACGGAGCGCTGTCGTAATCCCCCAGCAGCAGATCGGGCTCGACGCCAAGGCGGCGCGCGTTTTCATACCCCGCATCCGCCGCAATGATAAGCTCCGCGTCCTGCCAAAAATGGCGCAGCTTGTCCGTTACGGGCATGCCCGCAAAAATTACGCATTTCACGCGCTCCCCTCCCTTGAGTTCCCCCATTGCAGCTAACAATCCACCAAACAAAGGCGCTTCCGGCCAAGCAACGCCTGAAACGCCGGTCCGTACCCAAAAAGGCAGGCGCTTTAGCGCGCCTGCCTAAATTGCCGTTTCGAGCAGTACGCCCAAAATTCGCTACATTTCCCATTCCTTGACATCCTTCGCTTGATCGTACAGCGCCGTATAGCTCTCATACCGAGTGGGATCGATCTCCCCCGCCTCCAGCGCGGCGCGCACCGCGCAGCCGATCTCCGCTGTATGAGAACAACCGGTAAAGCGGCAGTGCCCGAAATGGCGCGCGATTTCAGGAAACGCGAACTGCAGATTCTCCTTTGGGATGTAAGCGGCGCGCTCCATGTCTAAGCTGGCAAAGCCCGGCGTATCCGCCACAAGACCGCCGTCCGTCTCGTACAGCGTCACCTCGCGGGTGGTATGACGGCCGCGTCCTAATTTTGGGCTGATCTCACCTGTCTCCAGCGTTTGCCCGGGCAGCAGCGCGCCTAACAGCGTCGACTTTCCCACACCGGAATTGCCGCAGAATACGCTCAGCTTTCCCGTGAGCCGCGCACGGATTGCTTCGAGCCCCTCGCCCGTCGCGGCGTTGACGCACAGCACGGGCAGGCCGGAGCGCGCGTAACAGTCCGCAAGCACTCTTGGGTCGCCAAGATCTGTTTTGGTGATGACCAGCACCGGCTGCGCCCCGCCGTTCACCGCGATGGCGGACAGCTTATCCAGCACCAGCGTACTGGGCGACGGCTGCACCGTACTGGCCACAAGGAACATCTGATCGACATTCGCGACCGGCGGGCGCACGAAAACATTTTTGCGCGGCAGAATCTCAGCAATTACGGGCGCTCCGCCCTCGGTCTCCACACGAACGACGTCGCCTGCTACCGGGGTGATCCTGCGCTTGCGGAATATCCCTCGCGCGCGGCACTCCACGACGGCGTCACCCATTTTCACATAATAGAAACCTCCGACGCCTTTTACAATATAATTATCAAACATCCCTATCCTTCCCCCACTATGCCTGCGGCGGCTGTTCCGGTTCAGGGTCAGGCGTGATCGGCTCTTGGGAGGGCGTCTCCGGCTCGACCGGCGTATCCGGCGTGCTAGGATCCGTCGGAACTTCGGGAAGAATAGGATTATCGGGGTTCACAAGATTATCGGGCGGGATTGGCGTCAGGTCAATATCCGGGATCGAGATATCCGGTTCCGGCGGAGGCGGAGGCGGGCCCTGCGATACCGTCAGCGTAACTGTCGAGCCATATATTACCATCGCGCCCGGGCTAGGCGACTGGTCGATCACCGTGCCCTCCGGCGCCGCGTCCTCCACTTTTTTGACGCGCATCAGCAAACCGCGCTGCGACAAACGCACGCCGGCCTGGCTTTCCGATTCGGCGCCAATGCAAGTCGGTACGGTGACATAGGTGATCTCCTGCTCCTCGCGGCTGATATACAGGGTAATGGTCGTACCGGCTTTGACAAGCGTACCGCTCTCCGGCTCCGTGCGGATGACGCTGTCCACCGGTACATCGCTGTTCTCCTCCGGCTTGACCAGCAGCGTTAAATTCATTTCGCGCAGCTTTTCACGCGCGGTATCGCGATTCCAGCCGGAAAGATCGGGTACCGTGACAGTTTCCACACCCTTGCTCACCTTCACAATAATGTGGGAATTTTCTTTAACATGGCGTGGCGGGCGCGGATTCTGGTCAACGATTTCCCCCGCCGGGGCTTCATCGTGATAGACCTCAACAAGCTCCAGCGTAAAGCCGCTGACGGATTCGTCCTGCTGCACTTCCGCCCAACGCCGCCCAAGCAGGTTGGGCAGCTCGACGTCGGCCTTTACATCGAAAAGCGTGCTCTCGGACTCGGTAAACATCCAATAAATATAATAGGCCGAGCCGCCCGCAAACAACAGCGTCATCAGGACAAATGTCCAGAAAAAATAATGATGCTTTTTCTTTTTCTTCTTTGCTTTCTTTTTCGGCTTTGGGCGGGCCCTTTCCGCTTCGGGCGCTAAAGCAATGCCCTCCGGCGCGGCGGGCAGCTCAAAGCTGTCCATCCTTGGACAAAGCAGGCCCGCGGGCACCTTCGGCAATGGCATTTCGTCGTCCTGCTCCTCTGTCTCCGGCTCTGCCGTTTTTTTAGCTTCAGAAGAGGGCTCCTCCCCCGCCGCTTTTATAGAATCCTTGCTCTCTGCTTTCTCTGCGGTCACAGCGGTTTCGCCCTCGGCTGTGCCGAAGACCTCCGCTTCATCAAGCAAGGCATCTTTTTCGGCTGTCTGCCGCATCGTGTCCGGCACGGAGATAGGCGTCTCCGGCTGCGCCGCGTCCTTCTCCAACTCCCCGGCGGGCCCAGACGCCGTCTCTTTCTCTTTCGCGGACGCCTCCGCCTCGGGCTCACGCTCCGGGCCCGCCTGATCCGCCGGATTCTTTTCCGCTGCGTCCGGCTTTTTCCGCGTACGCCGCCTGCGCGGCCTTTTTGGGGGCTGTGCCATAGGGGCGGACTCTGCCGCTTTTGCGGCCTGTCCCGCGCCGCTTTCCGGCGCGCTCTCCGCCGCCTCACGCGAACCGATCTCCGAAGCGTCCTCCGTTATCTCCCGAGGGCCGGTCTCCGGCAATGCCTCCGGCAGCGTCGGGGCGTCCAGCTCTCCGGGTAGCTTCTCCGGACCGGCCGTCTCCGACCGCGCGTCAGACGCCGCCTTCTCCCCGACGGGCGCGTCCGGCTCCTGCGCGGCCGAGATCGGATTTTCCGGCCCCTGCGGCACGGGCGCAGCCTCCCGGGCCTCCGGTTCCGGCTGCCGCGTCGTCTCCGTCTGGTTCTCCTCCGTCGCGTTTTTCCGCCGCGCGGCGCTGGTTTTCTTGTTCTGTCTTTTCGATGCCACGATTTCGTATCCCCCGCTGATTGATTTGGGTCAAAAGCGCCGCCGGTATTCTATCGGCTGTTGAATCACTATTTCGTATTTGGAAGCGGCATTCGCTCACGCCTCCGGCGAGGAGCCGTCAATGTTTTGATCTCCGTCCCCACCGGTATTATTTACAGGCGGGGGCGCAGGCGCATCCGCGTTTCCGCGCTCATCCGTGAAACCAATGTCTGTGCCTCCCGGTCCAAAGTCTATCGCGCTCTGTAAAATTTCTTGACCGTTCCATAAAAGCTTCACCGTACCGCTCCCGGATGAAGTAATGGTCCAGTTCGTCCTCTGCAGCCCGGTCACGCCCTCGGGATACCGCCATCCTCCGCCCACCGGCTGGTCTTGGAAAAGCAGCGTGTATTCGGCAGACGAAAGATCCGTCGATACAACTGACCCGTCCTCTCCCAAAACATTATAATACCGATTCGGTACCTCTAAATAGATAACCCTTGTCCTCTCCTCCGGCCCCTTCGACACCACGACGGAAACCGCGTCGTTCCACCGCGCGGGCGAGCCCTCAGCCGGATCCTGCGAAATGATCGCGCCCGCCGGGACACTGTCGTTATATTCCTCGGTATGCTCTCCCAACACCAGCTGCGCGACACGCAGTGCGTTCTGCGCGTCATTCAGCGTCGTCATGCCCACCAAATTCGGCACAATGGTACTCTTGTCAATCTCCTGCTGGCTGATGTACACCGTGATGCCGCTGTTTTTGGTATTCACCTCGACCGGCGTCCCGACAAGGGGGTCGGTGCTTAGCACAATGCCGCTGGACTGGCCGATGGGTACAGGCTGCGAGCGGAATGTCGGCATCAGCCCCAAGCGCCTGCATTCGTTCGCCGCCTCGGCGCGCGTCATGCCGGAGAGGTCGGGCATATTGATGACCTGTACGCCCCTGCTCACCGTCAGGGTGATTTTCGCGTTGTCCTTCACCATCTTGGGGTTGTCCGCCGTCTGGGCACGCGGGTATTGGTCGCACACCGTTCCGGCGGGATACTCTTCATTATATTCCTCTTCTAAGGCAAAATAGAACGGCGTATCCTTATACTGCTCTTTGATCTGCTCGTAAGAAACGCCGATAAAGTTCGGCAACTCGACGTCCGCGTGCTGGCTGAACATCCCGTTGCTCTCATTCTTGAAGATCAGATAGACTAAAATGCACGCGCCGATCAAAAACGCCGTCGCCATGCCCGCCAAAATGGGCAAAAGCAGCCGCCGTTTCTTTTTCGCGCCGGGCTTTGCGCTTTTTTTCGCGCCGCCCTTGGGCGCACCCTTCTTTCCCGGCGCCGCGCGCCGCGCGCCGCCTGCCTGATTGTCCGCCGTCTTGCTCATCACCTTGTCCACATACCGGGTCGGCGCAGAGTCCGTCAGGTACTGGTATTCAAATTTTACGCTGGGGTTGCGCTTGAATTCATCGATATCCGCTAACATCGCCTGCGCCGACGGATAGCGCTCGCGCGGATCCTTCGCCATCGCGCGCTCAGTGATGGCAGCCAGCGCCTCCGGCACGGCGGGGTTCAGTTCGCGCAGCGGCGTGGGGGTATCCGAAATCTGCTTGATCGCCACCGAAACGGGGCTGTCCGATTCAAACGGAAGCCGGCCGGACAACATTTCATACATCATCACGCCCACAGAATACAGATCGGCCTTCGCGTCGGTCGCGCCGCCGCGCGCCTGCTCGGGGCTGATATAATGCACCGAGCCGATGGCCTTGTCCGTCATGGTCTGGTTCTCGCTGCGCGAAAAGCGCGCGATGCCGAAATCCATCACCTTGATACTGCTGTCGGAGAGCAGCATCATGTTCTGCGGCTTGATATCGCGGTGAACGATGCCCCGGTCGTGCGCATGCTGCAGCGCCGCGAGGATCTGCGTGATAAAATGCAGCGTTTCCTTATAGGTCAAGGGCTGGCCGCGGTACTCCATATATTCTTTCAGCGTGATGCCGTCAATATACTCCATAATAATATATTGAATTTTTTCCGTCATGCTGAAATCATAGACCTTCACAATGTTGGGATGATCCAGCACCGAGATCGCC
>CANRZX010000117.1 GCA_947644575.1 uncultured Clostridia bacterium
ATCGCGCCCGAGATGTTCCGTCGCGGCGAGACGGACATTGCCTATCTCTCCGCCGATATTTTAGATGCGTGGCTGGCGGGCGAGGATACGAAGGATATGGTCAGCCAGACGCGTGTGGACGCGAGCTATTCCTATTTCTACGCGTTCAACTTCGAGCCGAAGTTTGACGATGCCTATGAGCCGGACAACTGGGCGAAGGCCGTCGTCAACGAGAATTTCCGCCTGTCCCTTTTCTATGCGCTGGACCGCGTCAAGGCCAAGACAGTGATGCAGCCGCACGGGCCCGAGGATTTTATTATCAACACGGTCACCCCGCCGAAATTCACCGATCTGAACGGCGTGGATTATTCCGAGGTGGGCGATCTCGCGGCGATCTCCGCGCGCGATTCCTTCCAGAGCGACAAGGCGCTGGAGTATAAGGAAAAGGCGATGGAGGAACTGAAGGCGCAGGACGTGACGTTCCCCATCAAGGTGCTGATGCCCTACAACCCCTCTTCGACGAACTGGGATAAGGAGTGCCAGGTCGTCGAGCAGCAGCTCGAGGGGCTTTTGGGGGCGGATTACATCGACATCATTGTGGAGGCCGGTCCCTCTACGGGCTTCTTGTCCGAGGTGCGCCGCGGCGGCAAATTTGCGCTGATGAAGTGCAACTGGGGCGCTGACTTTGCCGATCCGGCCACGTGGGCCGAGCCCTTCGCGCCCGGCTCTGACAGCTATCTGCATTGGCGCGCCAGTGAGGATGACGGCGTCAAGGTGTTTATCGCCGAATACGACGGCGTTGTGGAGAAAGCCTCCGCGACGGTGGACGATATGGACGCGCGTTATAATACGTTCGCCGAGGCCGAAGCGATGCTGATCGACCACGCGTACATCATTCCCTATGGCGTGGAGGGCGACGGCTACAAGGCGTCGCGGCTGAACGAGCTGGAGGGTGAGTACGCGCCGTATGGCCTCGCGCGCCAGCGCTATAAGTTCCAGAAGCTGCGCTCCGAGCCGTTGAGCCAGGCGGAGTTCGACGAATTGTACGCGGCGTGGGAGACGGAGCGCGCCAAGGCGCTGGCCGCAAATTAAGCCCAAAAGAGACTTTGCCCGCCGTATCCGGGCAGGGCAGGCGGCCGCATGGCCGCCTGCTTTCATCCGTGAATGAGCCCGCTCATTCACGGATGAAAGCAGGGAAAATGCTTGTGGGCGGATCGAATTGAAATTGACAGGAAAACGCGGCGGCGTTCGGCTTAGCGGGCGAGGCCACGCCGCGCGGGCGCTTCATGGGGCGCCGCTTTCCGGTCCCGTCCCTCTTTTCTGTGCGCTGCTTTGCGTGGAGGGCATCATATAAAGGAGCGCGATTATGCTCGTATACTCAGCTAAGCGCTTAGTGCGGTCGCTGCTGACGTTGATTGTCATCATCACAGTTGTATTTTCGCTGCTGCGCCTGATGCCGGTCGAAGGCTATTTTTCCAATTTTGAAAAAATGAGTGAGGCGCAGATTCAAAACGGCTTGCGCCAGATGGGTTTGCTCGATCCTCTTCCCGTGCAATTGCTGGGCTTTTTCCGTCAACTGGTGCGTGGGGATTTGGGCGTTTCCAATATTTACCGCATGAATGTGCCGATCACACAGATTGTCGCGGAAAAAGCGCCCGTCTCCATGCTGATGGGCGGCATGGCCCTGTGCCTTTCTTTGGTGCTGGGCCTGCCGCTGGGCGCGGCGATGGCGCGCGGAAAGGGCCGGTGGCTGGATAAATGCGGCACGGCGTTTGTTGTGCTGGTGCAGGCTGTGCCCAGCGCAGTGTATTATCTGATTATCCAGCTGTATGGCACGCAGCTCCCGGGCCTGCCGCTGCCCATGCTGTTCCGGGCGGAGAATCCCCTCAGCTGGATCCTGCCCACCTTTTCGCTGGCGATCGGGAATATCGCCTATTACGCCATGTGGCTGCGGCGCTTTATGGTGGACGAGATGAATAAGGATTATGTTACGCTAGCGCGCGCCAAGGGCGTTTCGTCCAAACGGATTATCCGCAGCCATATTTTCCGCAACGCGTTTGTTCCGTTAGTGCAGTATCTGCCCACCTCGTTTTTGATTACGTTGATGGGCTCGATTTATGTCGAAAGCCTGTATTCCGTGCCGGGCATGGGCGGCCTGCTGGTGGACGTCATCCAGCGGCAGGACAACACGGTGGTACAGGCGCTTGTGCTGATTTACGCGTCCATCAGTATCGTCGGACTGTTGATCGGCGATTTGTTAATGGCCGTGGTCGACCCCCGCATCAGCCTGAATAAAAAGGAGGGTGCGCGGTAATGGGCTTGTTTCACAAAAAGAGCGCTCAGCTGGGCGACAGCTTGAACGCCGCCTCGGCGCGGACGCTGGACGCGCTGACCCCCGCCGAGGAGAGCGAGCTGTTCACCTTTGCGGAGTACCGCCCCGAGGACGCGGAAAAGACCGGTTTTTCCGGATATTCCTACTGGCGCAGCACGCTGCGTGTGTTCACGCGCAACAAAATGGCGATGCTTTTGCTGGGTGTGATCGTCGCGCTGCTGCTGTTTACGTTCATCCAGCCGTATCTGCCCGGCCAGCGCGACCCCGTCTATATCAACAACGACGAAAACGGCATCCAGCTCATCAACCTGCGCCCCAACGGCGAGTATTGGTTCGGCACGAATTCCATTGGGCAGGACCTGTGGAGCCGCGTCTGGAGCGGCACGCGCACCAGCCTGTTCATCGGCTTTTCCGTGGCGCTGTGGGAGGTGCTTGTCGGCATCCTGATCGGCGTGCTGTGGGGATATGTCCGCAGGCTGGACTTCCTGTTCACGGAGCTGTATAATATTGTCGACAACATTCCGCAGACGATCGTCCTGATTCTGTTTTCCTATATTCTGCGCCCGGGCGTCGGCACGCTGATTTTTGCCATGTGCCTGACGGGCTGGCTGACGATGGCGCGTTTTGTGCGCAACCAGATCGTTATCATCCGCGACAGGGATTATAACCTTGCCTCGCGCTGCCTGGGCACGCCCACGCGGCGCATCATCGTGCGCAACCTGCTGCCCTATTTGGTGTCGGTCATCATGATGCGCGTGGCAATGGCTGTCCCGCTCGCCATCGGCAACGAGGTGTTTGTCACGTATATCGGCCTCGGCCTGCCGGTTTCAACGCCGAGCCTCGGCAATCTGATCAATCAGGGCCGGATGATTATGATGAACCCCTCTCTGCAGTATCAGCTTGTGTTCCCGACGGTCGTGCTGTGCGTCATCACGGTCAGCTTTTATATCATCGGCAATGCCTTTGCCGACGCGGCTGATCCCAAAAATCACGTGTTTTAAGGGGGCGCGGCATGAACGAGGCGATTTTATCAGTCCGGGATTTGGAAGTGGAGTTTACGCTGCGCGGGCGCACGCTGCACGCCATCCGCGGCATCAACTTAGACGTTTACGAGGGGGAGAGCCTCGCGATCGTGGGGGAATCCGGCAGCGGGAAATCGGTATTCTGCAAGACCTTCATGGGCCTGCTGGATTCCAACGGGACCATTACGCATGGGCAGATTCTGTATAAGGGAACAGATCTCGCCGCATTTCGCACGGAAAAGGAATGGCTTTCCGTGCGCGGCAGGGAGATCGCGATGGTCATGCAGGACCCGATGACGAGCCTGAACCCGCTGAAAACCGTGGGCGCGCAGATCTGCGAGGCGCTGACGCTGCACCAGGGCATGCAGGGGGACGCGGCAAAGCAGAAAGCCATTGAAATTTTGGGCGACGTGGGCATCACCGAGGCGGCGCGCCGCTTCGGGCAGTACCCGCACGAGTTTTCGGGCGGGATGCGCCAGCGCGTCGTCATCGCCATCGCCGTGGCGTGCAATCCGCGCATTTTGATCTGCGACGAGCCGACGACGGCGCTCGACGTCACCATTCAGGCGCAGATCCTGACGCTTCTGCGCGCGCTGAAGGAAAAGTATAAGCTGACGACCCTGTACATCACGCATGATCTCGGCGTGGTAGCGAACGTAGCCGACCGCATCGCCGTGATGTACGCGGGTGATATTGTCGAGCTCGGCACGTGCGAGGAGGTCTTTTACGAGCCCAAGCATCCGTACACATGGGCGCTTTTGTCGAGCCTGCCGCAGCTTGGCGTGAAAGGGGAGAGCCTCTATTCCATCCCCGGGACGCCGCCGAATCTGTTCAGCGAGGTGCGGGGCGACGCGTTCGCGCCGCGCAACCCGTACGCGCTGAAAATTGACTTTGTCGAGCGTCCGCCCTATTTCGAGGTGAGCCCCACGCACAAAGCGCGCACATGGCTTCTGGACCCGCGCGCGCCCAAGGTGGAGCCGCCGGAGAATATCCGCAATCTGCGGGCCGTGGGGGAGGAGAGGACATGAGCATGGAGCGCATCCCCCTTTTGCAGGTGAAGGACCTTGTCGTGACCTTCGGCGCGCGGCGCGACCGGTTCACCGCCGTCAAGGGCGTCAGCTTTGATGTGCATCGGGGCGAGACCTTCGGCCTTGTCGGGGAATCCGGCAGCGGCAAGACGACCATCGGCCGCACCATCATCCGCGTCAATCCCGCCGCGGGCGGGGAAATCCTCTATAACGGCGAGCGGATCAGCGGCAAAATCAGCCGGGAAAGGGACCGTGCCGTCACGCGGAAAATTCAGATGATTTTCCAGGACCCGATGGCCTCGCTCAACGAGCGCGCCAAGGTGGACTATATTGTGTCGGAGGGGCTGTACAATTTGGGCCTTTCCCTCACCGAGGAGCAGCGCCGCCAGCGGGTGGCGCGGGCGCTTTCGGACGTGGGCCTTCTGCCGGAATTCGCGGGGCGGTTCCCGCATGAATTTTCGGGCGGGCAGCGCCAGCGCATCGGCATTGCCCGCGCGCTGATTATGGAGCCGGAATTTATCATCGCGGATGAGCCGATCTCCGCGCTGGACGTCTCGATCCGCGCGCAGGTGCTGAATCTTTTGGCGGATTTGCAGCGCAAGCGCGGGCTGACGTATCTTTTTATCAGCCATGATCTGTCGGTCATGCGTTTCATCTGCGACCGCATTGCCGTGATTCATTTGGGCCGTATCGTGGAGCTGGCCGAGACGGAAAAGCTGTTCGCGCACCCGCTCCACCCGTATACCCGCGCGCTGCTCTCGGCGATCCCGCTGCCCGATCCGGCGGCGGAAAAGAGCAAGGTGCTGGAGGTATACGACCCCGCCTGCCATCACTATGAGAAGGACGCCCCCGTGTGGACGGAGGCCGAGCCCGGGCATTTTGTGCTGGCCAACGGGGAGGAGCTGGACGCGTACCGGAGGATGCTGGGATAAATTCGGGGCGACTTTCCGATATGCGCCTGCGCAATGCCGGGCCGCGCCGAGCATAGATAAAAAGAAAAAGGAGTGCCGTCATGTTTACACCAAAGCCGCTTGCAAAGGGCTCCCGCGTCGCGCTGATCGACGCGTCCGGCCCCGTTCCGGAAAAACGGTTGGAGCCCGCCATCGCTAGCGTGCGCGCGCTTGGGCTGGAGCCGGTCGTATTTCCATCTTGCCGGATGCGCCACGGCTATTTGGCCGGGTACGACCGGGAGCGCGCGGAGGATTTCAACCGAGCGTTTGCCGACCCGTCCATCGACGGCGTGATCTGCATCCGGGGCGGCTATGGCGCACAGCGCCTGATGGAGCGCATCGATTGGGACACGGCGGCCAAAAATCCCAAGGTGTTCTGCGGTTACAGCGATGTGACGATTTTGCATCTGATGCTTAATCAGCGCTGTGACCTCGTCACCTACCACACGCCGATGCCGGCGACGGAGTGGTACGCGGGGCTGGACGCGTATACGGAACGCTCGCTGAAAAACGCGCTGTTTGGCGTCCGTGATCCGGAGCTTGTGAACCCGCCGGACGTGCCGATGGTCACCATCGCGAAGGGCGTTTGCCGGGGGGTGCTGACGGGCGGCAATCTATCGCTGATTTCGTCCTCTTTAGGGACGCCGTATGAGATCGACACCAAGGATAAGGTGCTTTTCATTGAGGAAATCGGCGAAACGCCGTACCGCATCGACCGAATGCTGCTGATGATCAAGCAGGCGGGCAAGCTGCGCGCCTGTACGGGGATCATTTTAGGTGCGTTTACGGACTGCGGCGCGCCCGACAGCGAAGAAAGCCTGACGCTGCATGAAGTGATCACAGAGCTGCTGCTCGACGAGGGCAAGCCGATCCTTGGCGCGGTACAGTGCGGGCATATCCTGCCGACGCTCTCCCTGCCGCTGGGCGTCAACGTCAGCATGGACGCGACGAACCGCACGCTCCGGGTGCTGGAATACTGAAAAGCCGCGCCAATGCTGATCCGGGCCGGGCCGCGCCGCAGAGAAAAGGAATACAAAAGCGCTATCTCTGACGCTTTTGCATGGTGCGGAGTGGGATTATCTGGCCGATAAGGATTATTTTCGTTTCCTTTGGCGCATAGACGCCGGGAACGTGTGAGGGGGAGAAAGCGATGAGCTTTGCTGTTGTGACGGCGGATATTGCGCCGCTATACCAAAATCCCGAGCTGCTTTCCGAGCTGGCCGACGAGGCGCTGTACGGCATGGTGGTCGAGGTACTGGAGGCCCGCGGCGATTACCGCCGTGTGCGCACGCATTACCGCTATGAGGGCTGGATGCCTGCCGCGTGTCTGCGCGAGGAAGCGGACGCCGCTGCCCGGTGGGAGGCGTTGCCCAAGCTTGTGGTGCAAAAGCCTTATATCGATGTGCTGGATCGGCCCAAGGTGCAGGGCGGCTGTCTGCAAAGCATGCCGCGCGGCGCGGTGATCTGCCCCGAGGGCGTGCCGGACGAAAGCCGCTGGCAGGCCGTTCGCTTGACGGACGGACGGCTCGGCTATACCAAGGAAACCTATTTAGCCCCGCCCGCGCCCGCGTGGACGGGCGGCGGCGAGGAGACGCTGCGCAGGGCGGTGTGCGAGACGGCGCTTTCCTATTTGGGCGCGCAGTATCGCTGGGGCGGGAAAACGCCGCTCGGCATCGATTGTAGCGGCCTTGTTTCAATGGCATATCTACTGCACGGCGTTGTAATCTACCGGGACGCCAAGATCAAGCCGGGCTTTCCGCTGAAAAAGATTTGCTTCGAGCAGGCAAAGCCCGGCGACCTGCTGTTTTTCCCGGGCCATGTCGCGATGTATTTGGGCGATGGCCGATTTGTCCATGCCACGGGACACACCGGCACCGAGGGCGTGATTTTAAGTAGCTTGAATGAGGGCGCGCCGGATTACCGTCCGGATCTGAAGCAGACAATGACGGCGGTGGGCAGCATCTTCGAGGGGGAGGAAGCAGACGAGTGAAAATCAAGGACTTTGGCGTTGAGATTTGGATGAACGCCTATGAAAACGACTGTATCTATAATTTGGCCGAGACCTGCGTCGAATCCCTGACGGTGGAGCAGTTGCTGGAGCTGGGCGGTTGCCGCGAACAGGCGATCGAGGATATCCTGAAAATGAAGCTGACCTATGGCGCGATCGAGGGCAGTGAGCGTTTGCGTACCTTAATCGCGGGTCTGTACGAGAAGCAGGGAGCGGAAAATATCGTTACGGCCCACGGCGCAATTGGCGCGAACCATTTGGTGATTGAGACGCTGGCCGGGCCGGGGGACGAGGTCGTTTCCGTCCTGCCGACATACCAGCAGCATTATTCGATCCCCGAGGCGCTGGGCGCGGCGGTGCGCATTCTGCCGCTGCGCCCGGAAAATGATTTTTTGCCGGATACGGACGAGCTGCGCGGCATGGTAAATGAACAGACAAAGCTGATCTGCATCAACAATCCCAACAATCCCACCGGCGCGCTGATGGACCGCGCCCTTTTGGAAGAAATTGTGCGGATCGCCCGGGATGCGGACGCATGGCTGCTGTGCGATGAGGTGTACCGGGGCCTTGCCCATGAGGGCGACGCGTTCGGCGTTTCCGTGGCTGACCTATATGAAAAGGGGATTTCCACGGGCAGCATGTCGAAGACGTTCTCACTGGCGGGCCTGCGCCTCGGGTGGATCGCCGCGCCGCGCGCGTTTCTCGAGCAGATTCTGCGCCATCGCGATTATAACACCATTAGCTGTGGCATGATTGACGAATATTTGGCCGCCATCGCGCTGGAGCACAAGGATAAGATTGTCGCCCGCAGCCGGGCGATTGTCACGAGCAACCTTGCCATTTTAGAGCGCTGGCTGCAAACACAGCCCAAGCTGAGCTTTATCAAGCCCCGCGCGGGTACGACGGCGTTTTTGAAAATGAATTTCTCCATGCCGAGCGCGGAGTTTTGCCGTGGCCTTCTGAGGGAAAAGGGCGTGCTGCTGGTGCCGGGCAGCGTGATGGATCGCGAGGGCTATTTGCGCATTGGCTATGCCAACACGCCGGAGATCATCGAGGAGGGGCTCGCCAAAATGGGCGAGTATCTCGCCGCGTTGCCCACAGGCTGACAATCGGAGCGGGACGCCGTTCCTTTATGCGGTACAGGTGTTTCTTCCAAATACCCGCGCCGAAAATCTATTCAATATTTTTCTTTCCTGTCCGTCTGGATGAGCCCGTTGGGCGGTGGTTGGCAAATATGGCCGGTGAATAGCCGGTAAGGAATTCATAAGGGAATAGAAGGACTGAAGCGGGTCAGGCAGGGCAAATGACAGGGTGTTTGAGTTATTGGGCAGAGCGGGCGGAACGGATATCCGGCCGTCATTGACGGGAGGGTGCAGGCGTATGATTACAGATTCATTCGACAATAAAACGGAACCTATATTTACGCTGAGGGATTTTTATGGAGAGAGAAAAATGATGCTCGATATCTGCGTCATCATTTTTTCCAAGGAAATCTACGAGACCATTTTAGCGACGCATTCCTGCACGAAAATCGCCGAGATCAACGCGGTAAATGGAGCGGTTCCGATTTATCAATTTAGCCATGAAGGAAAGGACATTGCCTTTTATTTATCTGCGGTCGGCGCTACAGGGACAGCCGAGTATTGTATCGAGGCAAATTGGCTGACGGGTGCAGGGAAGTTTATTATGTTTGGATCGGCAGGGAGCCTTGATAAAGAAAAAACGCAAGGGAAATTTGTGATTCCAACCAAAGCCTACAGGGATGAAGGAATTTCCTATCATTACGCGCCGCCAAGCGACTATATTGAGATCAAAAATCACGATAAGCTGGCCTCTATTTTTGAGGAGCTGCGTCTGCCCTATGTCAAGGGAAAGGTATGGTCGACAGATGCGTTTTTGCGTGAAACAGCGGGCCAGACTGCGATGCGGCGAAAAGAAGGCTGTATTGCGGTGGATATGGAATTGGCGGGCGTAC
>CANRZX010000118.1 GCA_947644575.1 uncultured Clostridia bacterium
CCGCGTATGTCATTCTTACTGTTAGCGGAGCCGCGAAAAAGCAGTCCTCATTTGCCGTCAGGGGGTTCGGGGGACATCGGAGTGAGGCGTAGGAAATTTTTCCGCTTTGCAATGGAAACTCCAAAGCGGGAAAATTTAGCCGAACGGAAGTCCCCCGGCGTTCTTTTGCTTCTTTTCTCCGCGAAGAAAAGAAGAATAACAGAACTTTTATAATAAAATACCGTTGGATTTTCCTTTTTTCTCCGCGAAAAAAGAAAGCGTCGCTTAAATATCCAGGTTCGCGTACACGGCGTTCTTTTCGATGAACTCCCGGCGCGGGTCGACCTTGTCGCCCATCAGGATGGTGAACGTCTCATCCGCGGCCATCGCGTCCTCAATCGTGATCTGCACAATCACGCGGTTCTCCGGGTCCATCGTCGTTTCCCACAGCTGCTCGGGGTTCATCTCGCCGAGGCCCTTGTAGCGGCTCACCTTCGTGCCCTGCCCCATCTCGGCGGAAAACTGCGTCATTTCCGGCTCGTTGTACGCGTAGCGCACCTGCTTGCCCTTCTGCAGCTTAAAGAGCGGCGGCTGCGCGATATACACATAGCCCCCCTCGATCAGCGGACGCATATACCGGAAGAAGAACGTCAGCAGCAGCGTGCAGATGTGGCTGCCGTCGACATCGGCATCCGCCATGATGAACACCTTGTGATAGCGCAGCTTGGAAATGTCGAAATCCTCGCCGAGCCCGCAGCCGAGCGCCGTCACGACGGGCGTCAGCTTGTCGTTGCCGTAGATTTTGTCGATGCGCGCCTTTTCGACGTTCAGCATTTTACCCCAGAGCGGCAGGATGGCCTGTATCTTCGAATCGCGCCCCATCTTGGCGCTGCCCCCGGCGGAATCGCCCTCGACGATGAAGATCTCGGTCTTTGAGGGGTCCTTCTCACGGCAGTCAGCCAGCTTTCCGGGCATGCGGCTATTTTCAAGCGCGGACTTGCGCCGCACCAGCTCGCGCGCCTTTTTCGCGGCCTCTCTCGCGCGCGCCGCCTGCATAGCCTTGTCGTAGATGGCCCGGGCAACGGCCGGGTTCTCCTCAAAAAATTCCCTCAGCTTGTCATACACAATGCCGGAAACAAGGCTGCGGATCTCGGTGTTTCCAAGCTTCGCCTTGGTCTGTCCCTCAAACTGCGCCTCCGTCAGCTTCACGCTGATGACGGCCGTCAGCCCCTCGCGCACGTCCGAGCCGGAGAGGTTGTCGTCCTTCTCCTTAATATAACCCTTTTCGCGCCCAAAATCGTTGAACACGCGCGTCAAAGCGGATTTGAAACCCTCCTCGTGCGTGCCGCCATCCGGCGTGTTGACGTTGTTCGCGAACGAGATCACGAGCTCGTTATAACTTGAATTGTATTGCAGCGCAATTTCCGCGATCGAATCGTTAACCTGCCCCTTCAGATAAATGACCTCTGGGTGCAGCACCTCGAGCTGCCGCTTCTGGTGGATATGGTCGACAAAGCTGCGGATGCCGCCCTCGTAGCACATGCTCTCCTGCTGCTCTTTGCCCGCGCGCTCATCCGTCAGTGTGATGCGCACGCCCGCGTTCAGGAACGCCTCCTCCCGCAGACGGGTGTTCAGCGTGTCGTAATCGTACTCCAGCACCTCGAACATTTCCGGGTCCGGCTGGAAGGTGACGGTCGTGCCGTTCGCCTCGTCCGTCGGGCCGAGGTTCTGCAGCTCGCCGTCCGCGACGCCGCGCCTGAAGCTTTGGCGGTATTTCACGCCGTCCTTGCGCACCTCGACGACGAGCCACTCGCTGACCGCGTTGACGACGCTCGCGCCCACGCCGTGCAGGCCGCCCGCAACCTTATACCCGGAATTGTCGCCGCCGAATTTGCCGCCCGCGTGCAGAATCGTGAACACGACCGTCACGGCGGGGATGCCCATTTTCGGCTGAATGTCGACCGGGATGCCGCGGCCGTTGTCCGTGACGCGGATGCTGTTGCCCTTTTGGATCGTCACCTCGATGTGGTCGCAGAAGCCGGCCAGCGCCTCGTCGATGGCGTTGTCGACAATTTCATATACTAAATGATGCAGGCCGCGCGGGCCGGTCGAGCCGATATACATGCCCGGGCGCTTGCGCACGGCCTCCAAGCCCTCCAGTACCTGGATCTGGCTGCCGTCATATTCATGCTGCGGATGCTGTTGTTCTGACATAATACCTCTCCATCATGTTGATTTCTATATTAAAAATACAAAACGTATTTAGAAAATCTAATATTTTCGTTTTTTCCGGACGTGATCAACGCGGTCCAAAACGCTATAAATTGCTGATTCCCTCGACATAGCCGCTGCGCTTTTTCAGCGTCCCGGCGGAAATTTGGCTCAGATAGACCATGCGGGAACCGTTTGTCGTAACGATGAAGCTTTTCGGCAGCTCTTCCGTCACGGTGACGACGCGCCCGGCCCTTTGCGCCGCCGACAGGTAATCGCGCGTATCGCGCGAGAGCGAGGAGGTATCTAAATCAAATATCCCAAGAATGTCCTTTGTACGGACGATGCTCTCCTGTCCCAAATGAAGATACATGGCTACCCCTTTATGAATCCATCAAATTTCCGCCTTCCATCCGGCAGATTTTCCCCGCCGTCCGGCCGAACAAGTTCGCGTCGCACGCCGTCACAATGGTCTGGCGATGCGCCATGCGGTTCAAAAGATACGCTTGCCGCGTTTCGTCCAGTTCCGAAAGCACGTCGTCGAGCAGCATTACAGGGTGGTCCCCCGTAACCTGCTTTGCGCCGGCGGCCTCGGCTAATTTCAGGCTCAGCACCGCGCTGCGCTGCTGCCCTTGGCTCGCGAAACGCTTTGCCTCGCGCCCATCAATGAAAATAGAAAAATCCTCCCGGTGCGGCCCGGCTGTGCAGAAGCCCGCCGCGAGATCCCGCCTCCGGCTCTCCGCCAACACGCGCGCCAGCTCCGCTGCATCGCGGCACGACGGCTCAAAGCGCAGCGCCAGTGCTTCGCCGCCCCCAGCGATGTCCCGGTAAGTGCCCGTCGCCTCGGGCTCGAGCCGTTCTATATATTCGCGGCGGCGGCGGCTTACCTCGGCGCCGCATTCGCACAGCTTTTCGTCGAACACGTCCAAAAGGCGCTCCGCGTCCCGCGCCTGCGGATACTGCTTGAGCAGCGCGTTCTTCTGCGTTACCAAGCGCGTATACTGGCGCAGTAGCGTCACATAGCCCGGGTAAAGCTGGCAGAGCGCGGTGTCCAAAAAACGCCTGCGCCCGTCCGGCCCGCCTTTTATAAGGCTCAGATGGCCGGGATCAAACACCACGGCGGCAAAAATCCCCGCGATATTGCCCGCGCGGCCGTGGTCGACGCCGTTCACCCGCGCGCCGCGTGCCTTGCGGCCGCCGGGCGGCCCGCCGACGAAAATACGGATCCGGCTCTCACGTCCGTTTCCCTCGGCATTGCCCTCGAGCACGGCGTATTCCGCGCCCTCGCGGATGAGCTCCGCGTCCTTCGCCCCGCGAAAACTGCGCCCGCCCGTCAGCATCCAGACAGCTTCAAGCAGGTTGGTCTTCCCCTGCCCGTTTTTGCCGCAGATCACCGTCAGCTCATGCCCAGGCTCGAACCGCGCCGCCTCGATATTGCGGTAATTTTCAATGGAAAGCGACTGTAGGATCACGCGCCCGTTACCCCGAGCTCCGCGCCGTCGTAACATACCTTGTCCCCCGGGCGGATTTTTTTTCCGCGCATCGTGCAGACCTCGCCGTTGACGGAAACGAGCCCTTCCTGCACGGCGGCTTTGGCCTCGCCGCCCGTCTCGCACAAGCCCGCGTACTTCAGCAGCGCGTCTAACTTGATGAACTCCGTATGGATCACAATGCGGTCAGTCATTTTTGAACCTCACCGGCAACACGAGGAACAGGAAATCGCCGCCGTCCTCGGGGAGCACCTTGACCGGGGAGAGCGGCCCGTTCATCTCAAACACCAACCGGCCGCTGTGGGAGTAGCGCAGCGCGTCGAGCAGATAGCGGTTATTGAAGCCAATCTCGACCGGCTCGCCCTCTAATTTCGCGTCCAGCTCGTCGACCACCTTGCCCAGCGTCGTCTGGCAGCGCACGGTGATTTTCTCGTCGAACGTGACGCGCAGCGGGTTTTTCAGCCGCTCTGTGATAATTAAACTCGCGCGCTCGATGGCGTTTGTGAAATCCCGCACGTCAAGCGTGACGCGCGTGCGCCAGCCTTCAGGCAGTACGCGCTTGTAATCGAGGAAATCTCCTTCGATCAGGCGGCTGATAACGGTATACGTCTGTGAGGAAAACACCACAAAGCGCCGGTTCGCCGCGATATGGATGACCTCGTCGTCGTTTGTGAACAGCTTGATGACCTCGCCGATCGTTTTGGCGGGAATGATGATGTTGATCTCTTTAGCCGCTTTGACAGGCTTCTTGATGATGGCCAGCCGGAAGCCGTCCAGCGCGACGACGGTCAGCTGCTCCGGCTCGATGACAAACAGCTCCCCTGTGTGCGCGGGTTTTTTGTCGTCAATCGATACGGCGTACAGCGTGGTTTCCACCATTTCGCGCAGTGTGGCGGTGTCGAGGTTGAGCGTTTGGTCCGCGCCGGGCTTCGGCAGTTCGGGGAAATCGCCGGGGTTCATGCAGACGATATTGTTATATTCGGTGATGCCACCCTTAATAGTGGCGTTGTTGGTTTCACTGACGGTGATCTCCACCTCGTCGCTCGAAAGATGGCGCACCATATCGCCGAGTAACCGCGCCGAGAGAACTGTTTCCCCTGGTGAAAGCACGTTGGCCTCGATGCTGGTGGTGATGCCCATTTCAAGGTCGTAGCCCGTCAGCGTCAGCTGGAAGCCATCTGCCTTCAGCAGGATGCCTTCTAATACAGGGATGGAGCTGCGCTGCGTTACGGCTTTGGAGACGCCGGTTACAGCGTTTGCCAGCAGCGTGCGGTCACAGATGATTTTCATCGGCTGAAAACTCCTTTTATCGGTTTTTATTGTCTGTTTTTTTGCGGCTTTGGGTGGCTGCCTGTCCGTTCGTATTTTTTATGCAATAAGAGAAATATATGAATAATCGTAGTAATAGGGGTGGTTGAATTGTGGAAAGCGTTTATTTGGCAAGGTACCACTTAGGTTTTCGGAGGTCACGTCTGTTGAAAGGGATGTTGAAAAAAATCCGGCTTTCAACCACCCGTTTTTGCCTGTGTTCAGGTCTGTGGAAAAAAAATGTTAAATGTTGAAAACCATGTTGAAAATGTTGATTTTTCAAACGGCCCGTTTTTATCCTGCCGGTCGTCACGCGCGTACGTTTTTGATGATGTCCTCGACTGTTGCGCGCAGCCGCGCGTCCTTGTCGAGCTGCTTGCGCAAAATTTTCAGCGAATAGACGACCGTGGAGTGGTCGCGCCCGAATTCGCTGCCGATGTCCTCCATGCTCATGCCCGTGATGTCGCGCATGACGTACATACTCACCTGGCGCGCGGTCGAGACGCCGGCGCTGCGCGAGGGACCGCGCAGAAGCTCCGGTGTGGTATTGTATGTGCGCGCCACCTCGGTGAGGATTTTTTCCACGGTGACGGGCGTAGGCTGCGATTCGCTCAAAATATCCTTGATGGCGTTCTGCGCCGCGCCGATCACGGGCTGGATGTTTTCCAGTTTCCGGTACGCGTTCAGCTTTTTCACCGCGCCCTCCAACTGGCGGATGTTGTTTTTCAACCGGTTCGCGATGTACTCTGCAACGTCGTCCGGGATGTCCATGCCGAGCATGTCGGCCTTGCGGCGGATGATCGCCACGCGTGTTTCGAAATCCGGCGGCTGGATGTCGGCCGTCAAGCCCATCTCAAAGCGGCTGCGCAGGCGCATTTCAAGGCTTTTGATCTCCTTTGGGGGACGGTCGCTGACTAAAACGATCTGTTTGCCGGAATTATACAACGTGTTGAAGGTGTGGAAAAATTCCTCCTGCGTCGATTCCTTGCCGCCGATGAACTGGATGTCGTCCACTAAAAGCACATCCGCTGCGCGGTATTTATTATGGAATTCCGCCGTGGTGTTGTCGTGGATGGCACCGATGATCTCGTTTGTGAAGCGTTCCCCATCCACATATACAATATTGTAGCTTGGAAAATTCTTATGCACCTCAAACTGGATCGCGCCCAAAAGATGCGTTTTCCCAAGGCCGGAATCGCCCCAGATGAACAGCGGGTTGTACGCGCCCGAGGGATTGGCGGCTACGGCCTGCGCCGCGGCGTGTGCGAATTTGTTGTTCGAGCCCACGATGAAGGTTTCAAACGTGAATTCGTAACTGCCGGCGCGCTCCGCGTCGTCCCCAGGCTCCGGGGCGGCTTCGCTCTGCGCCTCGGGCAAAATAAATTTCAGCTCGACGTCAAAGCCGAGCAGCGTGCGGAACGCCTCGGCCAAAAGGTCGCGGTAGCGCGTGTCCACGATGCCGAGAATAAACTCGGACCGCACGCGGAGCGTCGCGGTACCCTCCTCAAAGGCGGCGGGCTCGATCCCGTCGATGAACAGATTATAGGTTGCCAGCGCAAGGCGTTCCTTGCAGTACTCCTTTACGGCGGCAAATACCTCGTCAAAAGAACTCATAGGCGAAAAAACAACTCCATACTCTTACATTCTTATAAATTATACCACAAAAATTTTTCCCGGACAATTCTTTCTGAAAAGAAATCCATTATAAATAGGAAAAAAATATTTTTCTAAAAAAGGTTTGGCGGGCCGGGCCGCTTCCATACCGCGCCCGCGCCTAAAAAGCGCGAAAAAAGTGTTGACAGATGGCGGGGGTTTCAAGTATACTTTTATTTTGTAGGGCTGTCTCTGATCAGGGGCGGCATGAATTTGTGTTCTGTCAATACGGCGTCACAAGATATTGTGATTTCGCCTTGCGAGGATAAGGAGGAATTTTTATGAAACGCACATTCCAGCCCAAAAAGCGCCACCGCAGCGTCACACACGGTTTTTTGGTCCGCAGCCGCAGCCGCAATGGCCGCAAAATCCTGAGCGCGCGCCGGGCCAAGGGCCGCGCGAAGCTGACGGTATAAGCGGGTTTTTTTCGCGCGTTTCGCGTGCAGGTGTGCGGCGGCTGTTTGGGGCCGTTTGCGTGCGGCGTGCCGTCTCTTCGAAAAAAGCAAAGCGGACGGCCTTTGGTTTTGTCCGGGCAATTCGCGCCGTTTACGCGGACGCTGGAGCATCGCGGCCTTGTGCGCCTCGAGCGAACGGCGTCCGCTCGTGCGGCGCTCCGCCAAGCGAGGCCACTGACAGGTGGCCTTTTTGCGTATGTCCGGAAGGCCGCCGGGCGGGCCCGGCGTTTGAGGAAAGGAAATCGCGGATGCGCTATCGTCCCCTGACCTATAACAATGAATTCACGCGCGCCTACGCGCGCGGCAAATCGTACGTGCATCCACATGTGGTGCTGTATGTGAATCGCAACCGTTTGGGCTATACGCGCGTGGGCATTACCGCGAGCAGGAAAATCGGCAACGCCGTCACCCGCAACCGGGCGCGGCGCGTCATCCGCGCGGCGCTGTGGCAGACGCTGCCGCCGGACGTGGGCGGGTACGATTTGGTATTCGTCGCGCGCGGACAGACACCGCGCTTAAAAAGCACACAGGTGGCGAAAACGGCCGCGAAGCTGCTGCGCGCGGCCGGCGTCCTGCGGGACTGAATATACGAAGCCATGATAAAACGCCTTTTTATTTTGCTGATCCGCGGCTATAAAAGATGGATCTCGCCCCTGCTCGGGGACAACTGCCGCTTTTATCCCACCTGCTCGAGCTACGCCATCGAGGCGCTCGAAATTCACGGCCTGTTCAAGGGCAGCCTGCTGGCGGCGTGGCGCATCCTGCGCTGCAATCCGTTCGGGCGGCCGGGGCTCGATCCCGTCCCGCCCAAGGGAAAATGGAGGAACGAAAAATAGAGGGCGGGGCGGCCCGCCCAGCAAAGCCGGCGCGGGTTCGGTATTCTTTTGTGAAAGACAGCAGGGATATTTTCCGTTGGGACAGGCGTTTTCTATCGACATCGAAATACGCACCGGATGCGCGCGGTGCGTCCCACATAATTCCGCACAAATTATAATAACCAGCCCAGCGCAGGGCGGAACAGGACAGGACGCTATGCAATTTTTAGGTTTTCTCGCACCCATATTCGGCTTTGTCATGGAGTGGATCTATCGCCTGATCCCAAGCTATGGCTGGACGCTGATTATCTTCACCCTGCTGACAAAGGTGCTGATGTTCCCGCTCAGCCTCAAGCAGCAGAAGAGCACGGCCCGCATGTCGGCCTATCAGCCGATGATTCAGGAGATCCAGAAAAAGTGGGCCAACGACAAGCAGCGTCAGCAGGAAGAGCTGATGAAGTTTCAGGAAGAAACCGGCATGTCCATGACGGCGGGCTGCTGGCCGATGATCCTGAATATGCTGATCCTTTTCGGCATCATTCAGGTGGTGTACCGCCCGCTGCAGTACATCCTGCGCGTGCCGGTCGACCTGATCACGCAGGCAATCGAGGTGGCGAACAGCTCCCTCGGCATGGAGCTTGTCGCGAGCAACTACACGGTGCAGAACGCGATCATCAACGCCGTCAAGGACGCCCCGGCCGCTTTCGCCTCGGTGTTCAGCGCCGAGCAGATCACGGCCATCACAAGCTTCAATTTCAGCTTTCTCGGCCTTGACCTCTCCCGTGTGCCCTACGTCGGCTTCAACGCGGGCATGTTCACGGCGGATAACCTCTCCCTGATGGTGATCCCGATCCTGTCGGGCGTCACGATGATCCTGTCCCAGATGCTCGTGACGAAGATGAGCGGGCAGGAGGCCGCGCAGCAGGGCCAGATGAAGGTGTTCATGTGGGTCATGAGCGCGATGTTCGTGTGGATCGGCTTCACAATCCCGGTCGGCTTCTCGCTGTACTACACGGTGTCCAACGTGCTGATGCTCGGGCAGTCGATTGTTCTGAAGAAAATCTACGATCCGGACGAAATGAAGCGCCAGGTGCAGGAGGAAATCGAGGCCAAGCGCGCCGAAAAGAAGAAGAAAAAGCAGGTCAAGGTCGTGGCGGCGGACGGCGCCGAGCAGGTGAAGGAGGTCAGCGAAGCGGAGCTTGCCCGCATTCGCCTGGCCCGTGCCCGCGAACTGGACGCGGAGCGATATAAGGATGAGTGAGCGTCGGCTTTTAAGTAATCACTGAATAAATTGCCGCGCACATCTCGACGGCATCTTTGACCCCGCATCTTCTCGTGGGGAAATGTCGGCCGCACGTTCCTTATGCGGCCGACGAC
>CANRZX010000119.1 GCA_947644575.1 uncultured Clostridia bacterium
CCCTGCGCCGCAAGCGTGCGCACGGCGGCCGCCACCTGCGCGGGCGTATCGCTTTCCCGGTAAAGCAGCAGCGCGTCAACGTCGTATTCCGTCTGCGTGTCGAACACGCGGTTCAGCTCGCTCAAATAGAGCGCGAAGCCGATCGCCGCCTGCGGCTTGCCGAAGCGGCGCATCAGGTTGTCGTACCGCCCGCCAGCCAGCACCGCGCGCGGCACGCCCTTCACATAGCCCTGAAACACGACGCCGTTGTAATAATCCATGTCGTTGAGCGTCGAAAAGTCGAGCCGCAGGTCCCCTCCGGATGCGACGGGGTACAGCGCGTCGTACAGACGCCGCAGCTCCTCGAGCGCGTCGGCCGCCGCGGGGGCTTCGGCCATTTTCGCCGCGGCGCGCAGCGTGTCGCCGAACGGACCGGCCAGCGAGGCCAGCGCCGCCAGCCGCTGCGCCTGTTCCTCTGTAAGGGCATTTCCCTTTGCAATCTCGCGCAGCGCGTGCGCGTTTTTATCGCGCAGCGCGCCGAGCGCCGCCACGCGCGCGGCGTCCCGCAGCCCGAGCGCATCGAGCATCCCCGTCACAAAACCCATATGCCCCACGTTCAAAACGCTCCGCGCGCCGACGACCGCGAGGCTGCGCAGGGCCAGCTCCACCGTCTCGGCCTCGGCGTAGCCGTCCCGCCCGCCGATGTATTCGAGCCCCATCTGGCTGATCTCCTGATACTGCCCGCCCTGCGGCGCGAGGCGGAACACGTGCTCGATATAATACAGCTTGCTCATGGCGGCGTCCGGCTTTGTCTGCTTGACGATGCTCATCGTCACGTCGGGCTTCAGCGCCATCAGGCGGCCCGACGCGTCGGTAAAGGTGATGATGCCCTCGCTCTCCAAAAAGTTTTTGTTTTCTCGGTACAGGTCGTAGGCCTCAAAATTGCTCATCCGGTAGCGGCGGTAGCCATGCCGCTCAAACAGCCCGCGCAGCAGCAGCGGCAGCTGCTCGTCCCTGGGCAGCCGCCCGATCTCAAGCTCCACAGCGTTTCCTCCCTTGCGCAGAATGATCGCGTTGTCTCTGTTTTATATAGTATACTCAACGCGTTTGCTTTAGTCAAGTAAATTATTAAAGCAAAAATTCATTTTTCAGCTTTCAGAAGCTGTACCAATAGCCTCAGCACGCTTCTTCCCGGCCAAGATTGCTCTTGGCTACGTTAAAAAATTTTGAAATACACCAAGTATTCCTGCAATTCTTTGCCTTGCTAAGGGCGATTTTGGCCTGTAATACCGCAGGCTTTGGCTAATGGTACAGCTTCTCAAAACCGCAGCGCGCCTTTCACGCCGCCGGGCAGCGTCCCCGCCGCGATTTTGGGCGGTACGGTTATTCCCCAATATGCTCCCGTAGCTTTTGCAGGAAGAGGCTGGTCGCCTTAGTAAATACCTGATATTTTTTCCAGACAAGGCTCGGTACTGCTTCGACATGGGGAGAAAGCGGGCGAAAGCAAAGGCCGCTTTCTCCCATAGCATATACCAGCTTATCAAAGCATACCGCGTAGCCGATTCCCTCGTCTACCATCAGGGAGCCGTTATAAATCAGATTGTACGTAGCGACGACATTCAGTTTTTCATGCTCGTCGGCAAAGAAATCCCGAAGGTCGCTGCTTATAAGCGCCTGGCGGGAAAGGATCAGCGGTTTATCCCATAAATCCTCTACCGTGAGGGACGGCTTCTCCGCAAGGGGAGAATCTTTCCTCATAAGGACGCCCCAGGTATCCCGATGCGGGATCCGAAGGCGTTCATATTTCACCGTATCCACGGGGCCAAACAACAGGCCGAAGTCGATCAGCCCGCGGTCCAGATCCTCGATCACGCTCACCTTGTCGCCGCTCACCACATGAAAATGAATGAGAGGGTGTTCCTTTTGCAGGGCGTTTGCCGCCCTTGTTAAAATACGCATTCCGTCTGTTTCGCCAGCGCCGACCGTGATATTGCCCGCAATGACGGCGTCGGATAAGGAAATTTCATCCTCTGCCTTTTTGACAAGCTCCATGATCTCCTCCGCGCGTTTGCGCAGGAGCATACCCTCTTCCGTCAAAGTGATCTGCCGCTTGCCGCGAATGAAAAGCCGTTTGCCCAGCTCCTCCTCTAAATCCTTGAGCTGTCTGGACAAAGTAGGCTGGGATAAGAATAAGGATTCCGCGGCGGCAGTAATGCTCTGTTCTCTCGCCACGGCAAGGAAATACTGCAGAACCCTGAGCTCCATAAAGCGTTCCCGTCCTTCCCCCCCCCCCCGCGCTTAGCGCCTGTCGACACTTTTCAAATATGTTCTATTATATCAAAGCCGATCATGCTTGTAAAGCATGAAACGTTATTCAACATAAGTATTTGATATTTTAATTCCGTGTCAATAAAATGATAATGTGAGGAAGTGAACAAACCGAGAGACGAACGCTTCCTCCCCTGCCAAACAAAAAACGCCGCGAATTTTTTGCCGGCAGTTTGTCCGGCCACGCCGAGCGCCCCCGCCGCCTTGCGCGGGGAGGCGCTTCGGGCTTATCCTGAAAGGATCCGCCTGTATTGGGGCCCGGAGGGTTTTCCTCTCCGACTGGGAAAAGGGCAAGGATGAAGCATGGCGGGCAGTCGGGCAAAAACGCGCGAAAGCATACAGCGAAAGGGGCTTGCGACGATGCAGACGATAACAGGTAAAACCTTTGATGAGGAAAGAGCCTTATACGGAGCGGACGGGCTTATGGTGAAAAGCTGCCGTTTTGACGGCCCGGCGGACGGGGAAAGCGCTTTTAAGGAAGGCCGCGATGTGAGTGTGGAGGATTGCTTTTTCAATCTCCGTTATCCGTTCTGGCATGATGAAGGCCTGATCATTACCGGCTCTGAGATGACGAAGCTTTGCCGCGCGGCGCTGTGGTACTCTCACGATATTGCCATCTCCGATACCAAGCTGCACGGAATCAAGGCACTGCGGGAGTGCGGCAATGTCAGAATGCGGGGCTGCGACATTATCTCTCCTGAATTTGGCTGGTCGGTACGGGGAATTGAAATGGAGGACTGCACCGTCCAGAGCGAATATTTCATGATGCGTTCCGACCGTCTGGCCTTTCGGAATGTGCGGATGAAGGGCAAATATTCCTTCCAGTACATCAGCGATTCCGTATTGGAGGGCTGCGCGTTCGACACAAAGGACGCTTTCTGGCACGCCAAAAACGTCACGGTCAGAAACAGCGTGGTAAAGGGCGAATATCTTGCATGGTACAGCGAGAATGTCACATTTGAGAACTGTAAAATCATCGGCACGCAGCCGCTTTGCTACTGCAAGAACCTCAAGCTGATCCGCTGTGAGATGATTGACACCGACCTCTGCTTTGAGCGCTCGGAGGTAGAGGCGACCGTTACCACGCCGGTCGTCAGCATCAAGAATCCCCTGTCCGGCCATATCTATGTGCCGGAGGTCGGCGCGTTGATTCAGGATATGGGCGGTGCGAAGGGCGAGGTGATTCTCGACAGGCAGCTTTGCGCGAGTCATGATGACAAGCCCCGCTGCGCGCACTGCGCATAAGAAACGGCCACCTGCCTGTGAAAAGCACTGTCAAAATCATGCAAACCAAAAAACGGCCGCCGCCCGGAGCATTCCGGGCGGCGGCCTTATCCTGTTTCATTAAGATTTCCGCCCGCCAGCGGCGGAGAGATAAGAAAGCAAAGCACTCAAATCAGATTTCATTCTCCGGAAATCCGCTGAGCGACCCCAGCCGCAAGGAAAGCAAAGCGCGGGGCCCTTGTCCGGCCATATGCCGTCCATTTCGCCTGCGGCGAAAACAAGCGCCGGTTGCAAGCCTTGGCGAGGCTTGTATTTTACCGCTAACGCGGTAAAACCCCGGTACTTTGTGGTTTCCAAGCTTTTCCGACGCGGCGAATGGGGGCCGCTCAGTTAGAATTTCCGGCTTTGTTTTCTTATGGAAACGCCGCCCGTTATGGCAGCCGGGCTTTGCCCGCGTTACGCCTGCAGCAAGCGGCGGAGCAACGGCATGCTCCGGGTGATTCCCTCGTCGATATTCATATCAAAGCACTCTAAAGAAAGCCGGTCGTCATAGCCAATCGCACGCAGGGCGGATATAAATCCGCCGTAGTCGAACCCATCGCCCGGCGCGGGATAGCTTCTCGCCCCGTCCGCGCAGGAGATGTGCGCGTGCCGGATCCAGTCTCCCGCCGCGACGATATTGGACATGGGCTCGTTTTCATTGTACATATGATAATAATCGCACAGCGCGAACAGCATCGGATGCGCCGCCTCCTGTGCCAAACGCACGGCGTCCGGCACCGTTTTGATCGTATCGTTGGCTACCTCCTTGCCGCACACCGGCTCTACCACGACCGTGATGCGGTACTGCTCGGCGTACTCCATCATGCGGCGCAGAAAGGCCACCAGCTCGGCGCGCGCCCGCTCCGGCGGATAGCCCGGCGGTACCGCGCGCGCCCGCGCGCTGCCGAATACCATCATATCCGCGCCCATTCTTGCCGCCCGGGGAAACGCACGGGAAAAATACTCCCGCTGCCGCGCTTCGTCCGCCTTTTCTCCCACAATGGGAATGCTGCCGTCCAAGGGCAAAAGTAGGTTGAACACCTCGATTTTGAGCGGCGAGTTGTCAATCTGTTCCGCAAAGCGCTGAAATTCGCGCTCCGACAGCTCCATCAGCCTGCACAGGTTCATTTCGATATAATCCATCCCATGCCGGATCACGGCCTCCGCCTGCCGCGCGTCACGCACGCTGCATCCCAATCTCATTCCCGCATCCTCCCGTCCGCTTTTGCTCTTATCTTACAGGAGATTTTCGGATGCCGCCATTCGTGAATTTGCTGGGATTATTGCAAAACTTGCGCTCTTCGCGCGCCGCCCCGCGCGGCAATTTTCCTCTTCCCTTTTTCGTCGGGCACAAGCCGCGCTATTTTTCGCCGCACAGCTTTCGGGCGTATGCAAGGCTTTGCTCTAAACAGGCAAAGGGATCCCTGTCGCACAGCTCCTGCCCGACCGTAAACCACTCCGTGCCGGCCCGCCGCGCCGCGCGCGCCCACGCGGGCAGGTCAAACAGTCCCTCCCCGAGGGGACATTCTTCCCGCTTCGCATAGAAAAAATAGACGTCGTTTTCGCGGATTTTCTGATCGGAGAGCCGGCACACCGGCATCCGTCCCGCAAGGCGCGCAAAAATCGTTTGGGGGGCGACGCCCGCGCGCGTCAGGCTGAGCACATCCGTTTCCCATTGGTAATCGGCCGTTTGAGCGCGGCCCGCGAGCTTGTCAAAAATCCATTCGCCGTCGCTCTGGCGCATAAACTCGTGATCGCGCAGGCTGTACAGCGGCACAAGCCCTTCCGACCGGAAGCGCTCGCATACGCCCCGCGCCTGATCCAAATATTTTTCCGTCGCCGCAGCGCCTGAAAAGAAATAACTCGCCGTGATCGTCCCGACGCCAACGTTCCGGCAATTCAGCGCCTTCGCCTGCGCAATCATGCCGTCCATATCATAGTCTGTGCGTGCGAAGGGGGAGCGGATCGAACACACTGTGAGCCCCAGCTCGGAAATTTTCTCCGCGAGGGCATGGCCCTCCGCGTTTTTCAAAAGGCCGCTCTCCGTCTCCACTCCGTCAAAGCCCATGCGCTTCAGCCGCGAGAGCGTCTCAAACAGCTCGTTCTGCGTATTGCAGAAGGCACGCACCGTACCAAGCTGCGCCGCTATTTTCATCATGCGTCCCCTCCCTCTTCTTCCGTCGTTTCGATCAAGCGTTTCAATTCCGCAAATGCGTCGCGCAGGCAGTCGAATGGGTCGCGGCAGCAGCGGTCCTGCTCAATCGCGATCGTTTTGACGCCGGTGCGCGCCGCCGCGCGCAGCAAGGGCGGATAATCAATATTGCCCTCTCCGATGGTTCCGGTCTCCCCGACAAAACGGCCAAGCGGCAGCAGCTGCAGGGTGTAATCCTTCGCGTGGAGCACGTCCATTCGCCCGGCCACCTTTTCCATATACTTCTCATGCGGCAGGCCGCCATATTTCATCCAGAAGGAATCCTGAATGAAATGGAAGCCCTCCGGGTCGGTTTCCTCGATCAGCATATCGTACATCCGCCGCCCGTGATATTCCACAAATTCAAAGGTGTGGCTGTGGTAGGCAAACGTCATGCCGTTCTTTTTCAGCTCGTCCACCACGGGCGCGATGTCCCGGATGAAGCGGCAATAGCCCTCATAGCCGTCGTCCAAATAGCAGTTTTCCAAATTGCCCAGCCCGACGCTCGGGCAGCCCCACGCCTTGTGCTCCTCGATCAGCTTGGGCAGATCGTGGAAAATGCGCTGCATGGGGGAGTGTGTGACGCAGACCTTCATGTCGTACTCCCGGAGGACCTCCGTGATAAAATCCGCGGGGATCGACGCGCCGACACGGGAAAACTGCACGGTGCCGCAGCCCATCTCCCGCACACGGCGGATGGCGTCCGCGAAGCCCTCCGGCGTTTGAATAAAATCACGCAGCGTAAAAAGCTGCGCGGCAGGGGTAATGTTCAGCATTCTTCTTGCCTCCTTTTCTCCATGCAAAAGTATTGCGGAAAGATTTCAAGCGCGCGGGCTGAGGACGGCCCACATGCGCGCCAAACCTCATCTTTGCCCGCGGCCTTATCCATCGGACTGCGCGTCGAGCGCGCGGAACGTCTCATACAATACGTCCGCGCCCTTTGCCAGCTCCTCGGGCGGGACGAATTCGTCGGGATGATGCGTCAGGCCGCCCCGCGAGGGGACAAAGACCATCCCCGTCGGCCAGATCCGGGAAAAAATCATCGCGTCATGGCCCGCGCCGCTGTTCATGCGTCGCCAGGAATATCCCAGCTTTCTGCAGGAATCCTCAATGCACTGCTGAATGCCCGCGTCCAGCGCGGTCGGGGCCTGCCGCATCCCCTCGCGCACCTCGATCTCAACGCGGCATTCCCGTTCCACCTCGGCTTTTTTCTCCCGGATAAAACGGACCAAATCGTCCCGGTACGCGCCGCTGCAGGTGCGGATGTCGAGCGTAAGATCACACCGGGAGGGAATACAATTTGTGTTGCCGGGAAACACCTCCATTTTTCCGGCCGTCACGGTAGCCTCCCCGTCATAGCGTTCACGCGCGTAATCCGTTACGGCACAGACCAGCCTGCACGCGCCGACACACGCGTCGCGCCGCACGCTCATCGGGATCGTGCCCGGATGGCTAGCCATGCCATGCACGGTAATGTACATCCACGAGATGGCCACGATATTTTCCACCACGCCAATCGAAAGCCCCGCGTCCTCTAAAACCGGCCCCTGCTCGGCGTGCAGCTCCACAAACGCCTTCACTCTTTCCCCGCGGCGGCACACGCCCTCCACATTTCCCGGCAGGCCATACGCGCGCATGGTCTGGCGCAGGGACAGCCCATCCTCTAAGCCGTGGAACGCGTCCAGCTGTTCCTCGCCCCAGCTCCCTTCGATCAGCTGGCTGCCGATCAGCGCCTGGCCGAATCTTGTGCCCTCCTCGCCGATGGTGCCCAGCACCTCCAGCGGCCGGCGCAGCGGAACGCCGCTTTCCACAATCATGCGCGCCGCCTCCAGCGCGCACAGCACGCCCGCAATGCCGTCGTATGCGCCGGAGCACTTTACGGAATCCAAATGAGAGCCGGAAATCAGCTTCGGCGCGTCCGGCTGCCGGCCCTCCAAAAGGCCGTACAGATTGCCCGCGTTGTCCTCGCGCGTTTTCAGCCCGAATGCCTCCATGCGCCGCCGGACGTATTCCACGCCCCTGCGGTATTCCGGCGTATAGCTGGGGCGCTGCGTCCCGCACGCGCAGGGCTGGGTGATGCGGCGCAGCGCCTCGATATCCTCCACAATTCGCTCCTGCTTTGCCATATTGCTGTTCCTCTCTTTTCCGCCGGGACGTTCCGCCCGGCTTTCTTTGGCGTCTTTTGGATGCGGCCTGTTTCTCTTTCCAGCATACCATGTTTGGCGCACTGTTTCAATAAATTTTTATTTCGATGATAAGAAATTATAACATCCGCCAAAAATCGGTTTGCGCCGTTGTGTATTTCGCTGCCCGGCCCGCGCGGTTCTCCATACGGATGCCGCCGCGCGGTTGCACCCTGAATTTTTCTATGCTACAATGAAAAAAGTAAAGCGTGCCGACCATGCGCGCTTTTGGAAGGGATCGTGTTCTGTGCCATGCTGGAAAATTATAAAAAGCTGGTCGCCTTTCTGGGCCTTGTCATGGGGCCGGCCTGCAAAATTGTTCTGTTTGATCTGACAAAAGCCCCGCCCGAGGCCGTCGCCATCGCCAACGGCACGATGGAGGGCGGGCAGGGCGTGGGCGCTCCGCTGACGAGCATCGCGCGGGAGATCGTCGAGAGCGGCGAGTGGAAAACCTGCGATTATAAATCCGCTTTCTTGGGGCAGACGCGAAACGGGGAGCTGCTGAAATCCTCCTATTTTTTCATCAAGGACGGCGGCCGGCTGATCGGGCTGCTCTCGATCAATTCCGGCGCAGCCCCGTATCAGAAGCTGTGCAAAGAATTGCTGCGCCTCGGGGGCTTTTCCGAGTTTCTGGCTGTTCATGCTGTGAAAAATTCTCCCGCGCCGACGCATTTTTCGGAGAGCGTTTCGGACGTCTCCGAATTGACGGCGTCCATCTTAGAGGAACGCTTCGCGAGCATCAACCCGGTCAGGCTGAAGCAGGAGGAAAAAATTGCTGTCATCAAGGCCCTGCGTGAAAAGGGTGTTTTTTTAATCAAGGGCGCCGTGCCCGAGGTCGCGCGGGCGCTGGCGTGCTCGGAGGCGACGGTGTACCGGTATCTTTCCAAGCTGTCCCATGAGAGCCGGACGGAAAGCCCCTGACCGCGCGGGGTTCCTTCCTCCGATGCGCAAAGAAAGCGGATAGATAAAAGCGTCAAAAAGGCCGAAGCGGCCCGGGGCTGAACTGCCCGGGCCGCTTCGGCTTTTCCGTTCGCTATCGCCATTACAGGCAGCGCTTTGTCTTGGAATGCAAATTCACCACAGCGTTTTTGCGGGATCATAGGGGAAATCATCCTCAAACGGGTAAAGCGGACGCCTTTGCTGGCGATAGGAGTATTCGCTGATTGTGAGCATCGACGCGCCGCGTGTCAGGGCGTTATAGCTGTCGTCCTGAATGGCCGCGAGC
>CANRZX010000120.1 GCA_947644575.1 uncultured Clostridia bacterium
TTTCTGTAGAGGTGTTTGCATGCCCGGCACATGTCCGTGCATGCAAACAAGATTTATTTCTTTTCGACGGCTTTCTGCCATTATTTGAAAACGAAAGCGGAAAATTTCTACAGCGCGGAGAGCTGGCCCAAATCGTAGGGTGTCGTCTGGTAGACATAGTAATTCAGCCAGTTGGTGAAAAACAGGCTCGCGTGGCTGCGCCAGCGGAACAAAACGCCCTTGGCGGGGTCGTCGCCGATGAAATAATGCTCGGGCACGGCGGGGCAAAGACCCTTGGCGAGGTCGCGCTCATATTCGAGCCGCAATGTGTCGCGGTCGTACTCCATGTGGCCGCAGGCGAAGATCTGCCGCCCGGAGTCCGTCGCCAGCAGGTGCAGCCCGGCCCGCTCGCTCTCGGCCAGCACGCGCAGCGCGCCGCACGCATCCACATCCTCGCGGCACACCTCGGTGTGGCGCGAGTGCGGCGCGTAAAAAATTTCGTCGAAGCCGCGCACCAGCGGGTTTTTCGGGCGGACGACGCGGTGCTCGTACACGCCCGAAAGCTTTTGCGCCAACGGCCGCTTGCGGATGCCGTAATGGTAATAGAGCGCCGCCTGCGCGCCCCAGCAGATGTGCACCGTGCTGAATACGTGCGTTTTGCTGTATTCCAATACGGCGCACAGCTCGGGCCAGTAGTCGACGTCCTCAAACGCGAGCTGCTCGACGGGCGCGCCCGTCACGATCATCCCGTCGAAGCGCTCGCACCGGATCTCGTCGAAGGTCTTGTAAAACGATTCCAAATGCGCGCCGGGGACGTGCGTGCTCTCGTGCGTGCCCATGTGCAGCAGCGACAGCTCCACCTGCAGGGGGCTGTTCGCCAGCATCCGGGCGATCTGCGTCTCGGTGGCGATCTTGGTCGGCATCAGGTTGACAAGCAGGATGCGCAGCGGGCGGATGTCCTGCGTCTGCGCCCGGGCGCGGTGCATCACAAAGACGTTTTCCTCCTCCAGCGCCCGATAGGCGGGCAGGGCCTGCGGCAGGATCAAGGGCATGGGCCGTCCCCCTTTTTGGATCAATCATTTTTGAATTTCGGACAAATGATCGCCTTGCGCCGCTTTTGCGGGCGAAGGCATGCCGCCTTAGTAAGTGCTGAATAAATCGGAGTGTGCATCGGCCGCGTTTGGAACGCGCGGCCGATACTTCCCCGCGAGAATATGCGGGGTCGCGAAGCGACGAGTAAATTTTGTGTCAGAGGAAACAAAAAATGCAGGGGTAACGCCTGACGGCGTTGTCGGCTTGCCGGCCAGAAATCATGACCGGCATTCCGCCTGCGGCGGACACGCCGTACTTTGTGTATTGCCGAGTATTTTTGTGAAGTCTGACGGAATAATTTGCCGTCGATGCGTGCGCTACGATTTGTTCAGTGCTTACCTTAGCGGAGAAAATAGACCAGCTCCTCCTCGGGCGGTTCGGCCGGTTCGACGCAGCTGGCCTTCAGCCACGGGCCGACGCCGTCGTAGATGGGATGCGCCTTCGCGTCCACCTTCGCCGTTACCGTCACCCAGGTGCGGTGCGCAAGGCGCGCGGCGTCCTTTGCCTCGCAGATGAAGCCGATGAACGAAATATCCTCGGCGCAGCAGGTCATGCCGAAGCGCCCCGGCACAAAGCAACCCTTGGGCACGCGCGACGTCTGGCACACATACGCCTTGAAGCGCACGGTTTTACCCTTGTATTTTTCGACGTTTTCCGCCGCGTCCAAATACCACAGGCCGTAGTCCTCGTCCGCGATGTCGATGACGTCGGCGTCGAGGTCGAACGGCAGCGCGTCCTCGATGTCGTCCGCGTCGACGCTGCCGTCGGTGCGCTCAAAGGCGATCTGCGCGCGGCGGTTCACCATGCGCACGGCGCGGTGCAGCACCGCCTTGTCGGTGGCGTCCGTGCAGCGGTTGAAGATCACCATCTCCGGGTCCTGCAGCTTGTCGACAGCCAGCTGGCGCAGATTGACGAGGTACGCTTCAAACGTTGTGGAATCCGCCAGCAGGATGATCTGATAAATCTCCCAGTCGCGCGGCAGCGCGTCGTACAGCGCCCGCATCGGCCACATGCCGTTGTACTCGATCAACACGCGGTCAAAGCGGTGCTGTTTTTGAAAATCCTTCAAAAAGGCGGTCGTCAGCCGCGACGGCTCGTCTACCGTGAGGAACTGCACCGAGCCGTCCGCAAATTTTTCCGGCTCGTACTCCGTTTCCCCCTCCTCGCACAGCAGCAGCAGCGTCCGCTCGCCGCTGCAAAAGCCGGGATCCTCCAGCGTCTCCTGAATGAACGTGGTTTTGCCGCCGTCGAGAAAGCCTGTGAACAGATAGACCGGGACGCTCATACGCGCGCCTCCCCGCCGAACAGCGCCTTCAGCGCGGCCTCGTCCAGCTTCGCGCCGATGACGCACAGGCGGCCCGTGTAGTCGGCCGCGCCGGTGCGGACGCTCTGCTCGCCCGGCACGTAGTCGAAGTGCAGCCATGTGCCGTCCGCCGCCGGGACGATGCCCTTCGCGCGCAGCACGTCGCCATAGCTGCCGGAATCGAGCGCGTTCAGGCAGAACGCCAGCTCCGCCTCGGTGAAGCGGCGCGGCGACTCCATGCCCCAGCTGGCGAACACCTCGTCCGCGTGGTGATGGCCGTGGTCATGGTGGTGCTCATGTTCGTGGTCGTGGTGGTGCTCGTGCTCATGTTCGTGGTCGTGGTGGTGCTCGTGCTCATGTTCGTGCTCATGATGATGCTCATGCTCGTGCTCGTGCTCGTGATGATGTTCATGTTCATGCTCATGCTCGTGCCGGCACGCCTCACAGGTGCAGCCCGGCTCGTGATGGTGCTCGTGCCCGTCGTGCTCATGCGCGGCCTGCTCGGCCAGCGCGGTCAATTCGGCCATCAGGCTGTTTTTCTGCTCCATTGCGTCCAATAGCTGCTCGCCCGAGAGCTCGTCCCACGGGGTGGTGACGATGGGCGCTTTTTCGTTGCGTGCCCGTAGCAGCGCTACGGTGGCGTCCAGCTTTTCCTGCGGCATATTCCGCGTGCGGCTCAGAAGGATCGCGCTGGCATGCTCAATCTGGTTGTTGTAAAATTCGCCGAAATTTTTCGTATAAATTCGGCATTTTGTCGCGTCGGCCACGGTGACAAACCCCGCGAGCTCTACCGGGGCGTCCAGCTTCTGTACGGCGCGGATTACGTCCGACAGCTTGCCCACACCGGACGGCTCAATCACGATACGGTCGGGCGCGTACTCGGCTAGCACCTTTTCCATCGCCGCGCCGAAATCGCCCACAAGGCTGCAGCAGATACAGCCGGAATTCATCTCGGTCACCTGAATGCCGGCGTCCTTCAAAAAGCCGCCGTCGATGCCGATCTCGCCGAATTCGTTTTCGATCAGCACTAACTTTTCGCCTTTGTAGGCGGTGGGGATCAGCTTTTTAATGAGCGTCGTTTTGCCCGCCCCTAAAAAGCCCGAAATGATGGTGATTTTTGTCATGCTTTTCCCTCTCTCCTCCAAAAAGCCGCGCCTGAGGGGCGGTTTCATAAGAAAACAAAGCCGTGGAATTCTACTGTGCAGTAGTGTCTGCTGCGTTATCAAAGCTTGGAATACACAAAATATTCCTGCGCTTTTCTTCCTTGCAGCCACGGCTGCACAGCGTGTGCTGTCGTCCAAATCTTTGATTTGGCGAACGACAGCCATGCAAGGGCCACCCGTGAATCGCGTGTGCAAAGTACGCGCGATGAACGGGCCTGCGACCTACTGCAATCCACGCCGCAGGGTAGGTCTTGCAGACGCTTTGTTTTCTTATCTCACCGCCCCATGCGGCCATCTTTTCATCCACAGAAGCGAACGGCCCGCGCCGCTCCTTCTTAAAAAAGGATTATACACCGGAACGGCCCGCTTTGCAATTCACATTATCCCTCGCAGACCGCTTTTTTACGGAAAAATATGTCCACTGCCTCCCGCGCGCAAGAGGGCGTCGGAGCCGGCCGGGACGGCTTTTTTGGGAAAAATCTACCGTTCTATTTACAAAAACGCAATTTTTGTGTATATTATAGATAATCGAATCCTATGGGCAAAGTGTAATTTTCCGGATAGCGGGAGGCGCTCGGTCCCGCGTTGCTGCGCCCGATTGCGAGGTTGACAGGTATGCATAAGCAGATGCTCGGCGTTTTTGCCGTCATGGGGATGGCGCTGCTGTGCCTGTCCGCCTGTGTGTCTGCGCAGAGCGCTTTGGCCGTGTCCCCGGGCAGCGCGCCCGCTTCGGACGCTTGCGAATCCTTGCCCTCTTCGCCGTCCGTGTCGGACGGCGCGGCGCAGTCCGGCCCTCCGCCCGCGCTGCGGCTGCCCGAGGCCGTGGCCGATCCCTCGGCGGATCCGCTGACCGGCCTGCCGAGAGACGAGGACGCGCCCGCCGGCACGCGGCCCTTAGCGGTTCTGATTGATAATTTACAGGCCGCGCTGCCGCAGCGCGGCCTGCAGCAGGCCGACCTCGTTTTTGAGGCTGTTACCGAAGGCGGCGTCACACGGCTGGTGGCCGTATTTTCCGATTATGCCGCCATGCCGCAGACCGGGCCGGTTTGCTTCGCGCGTGAGCCGCAGCTCCGCCTGACGCTCGGCTTGGATACGCTGTACCTGTTCGCGGGTGCTTCGCCCGAGGCAAAGGAGCTGTTGGCGCAGTACCGGCCCGAGGCGGCCGTGCTGGACGCGCGGGACCGGACGGGCGCGCTGTCGCTCGACGCGCAGCGCAGCCTGTCCACGGCAATTGAGCACTGCTGGTTCACAGACGGCGAGCTGTTCAGCGCGGCGGCGCAGCGGTATGAGCTCGCCTGCGTGCCGGAGGGCGCACCGCGCGCGGCCTTTCAGTTTGTCCCCCCCGATCAGGAGCCGCGCCGCCTGTCCGACGGGGACGCGGGCGAGGTTTACGTGCGTTTTTCCAGCTACGCGAACAGCGCGTTCACTTATGACGCCGACGCCGGGCAGTATGTGAAATCCCAGTTCGGCGCGCCGCATATAGATGAAAATACGGGTGAGGCCGTTACCTTTGACAATCTGCTGATCCTGTTTTCCGCGGGCGCGGACGCGGCGGACGGCGAGGGCTTCTATGTGTGCGGCAGCCGCTATGAGGCGGTCCGCTGGGCGCGCGAGGCGCCGGACGCGCCGCTGTGCGTGCTGACAACGGATGAAAACCCGACGCTTGCGGCCATCAATCCGGGGCGCACCTATGTGGCGATGGTCGGCCGGGAACTGTCCGCCTATTTCCGCATCGACGGCTCGGCGGTTTTATCATCCGTGGGGGAGCCTTGAGAGCCCGTTCCAAATTTTTGGAGTGTGCCGGATGGGGATTTTCCGTCCCGCAGGAGAAAAACACGGGAATGCCTTGTGCATTTCAAGCTTTTTTAGCGCGGCGGGGGAAAAGGCCCATCGGAACGGCGCGCGCCGAGAATCAGAATGGGCGCTGAGAAAGCTTTTGATTCCTTATGGCTTTGGTGTGGGCCGGGCCGCCGGGGAATTGAAAATAGACGACATCTGAATAACAGGAGATCTGCATATGAAAAAATTGCTTGCTGTTTTGCTGATTGTATCGCTGGTGCTGACGCTGCTGACGGCGTGCGGCGGTGCACCTGCCTCGGACAGCGGTTCCGCCGCGCCCGTCGCCGCGAATTCCACGCCGGAGCCGGAGCCCGAACCGGAGCCGGAGCCGCCGTATGAGCCGGCGGTGCTGACCGGCCTGCCCAAGGGCGAGGACTATCCCGAGGGACAGCGCATCGCCGCCGTTATGGTGAACAACATCGCCAACGCCTCGACGAACGACGCGCGGCCGCAGAACGGCCTGTCCGGCGCGGATATTCTGATCGAGATCAAGGTGGAGGGCGGCATCACGCGCTTCTGCGCGCTGTTCACCGATTACCGGAAAATCGAGTACATCTGCCCGGTGCGCTCCGCGCGCGACCAGTTCTTCCAGTTGTTCTTGCCGTTCCAGCCGATGTTCATCCATATCGGCGAGAGTGTCGTGCAGACGCAGTATAAAAAGGACTTCGGCTACGAGGATTTGGACGTCAACTTCGACGACATCGGTTTCAGCTATGATTCCAGCCGCAAGGCGCAGGGCATCCGAGAATGGGAGACGGCCTACCTGACCGCCGAGGACATCCAGCGCGGCCTTGACAAAAAGCAAACGGACATCTACCGCACCTATAGCAGCGCATTCTTTGATTTTGTCAATTACAACGAGCCGAACCGCGTGCTGACGGGCGACGACGCGATGGGCATCAAGATCGTGCATTCGCAGAGCTACCGCACGTATTTCGACTGGGACGCGGCGTCCGGCAAATATCTGATGAGCCAGTACAGCCTGCGCCACCGTGACATCCGGCCCAGCACGGACGCGAACAACGATGAACAGCTCGGCTTTGAGAACGTTGTCGTCCTGTTCACCGACTTTGACGTTTACCCTGACCCGGGCGGAAGCGGCTACGACCTGCAGAAAGTCAATTATTCTTTTGGCGGCGTGGGCTATTACTTCAACGGCGGTAAGGCAGAGCCGATCCGCTGGTTGAAGGGCTCGCCGATGGAGGCGCTGCGCTTAGTGGACGCCGAGGGCAACGAGACCAGCGTGAAGGTCAACCCCGGCAAGACGTACATCGCGGTGGTTGATTTGGATATGGCGCCGGAATTTGAATACAATATGGTTGGCTCGTCGCAGAACGATACCGCCGACACCGTGGGCGACGACAGCGCCACGGCCAATTTCGTGGAAATGGATTGATTTCGACCCCGCAATATGCTATAATCAAAAAACTTAAACAGGAACAAAAATTGTTCCATCAAAGGGCTTCTTTTCAGGCGGCGTGGCAATACGGGGCCGTCGGCAAACAAAGCGCCGGAATTTTTCAAGGAAGTGGCTTTGCCAACGCCCCGATACGGTGACGAACCATAAGCACAGGCCGCCCCGATCAGGAGCGTCCCATCAATACAGCGGACTGCCCCACAGAGCGGACGCGCCGCGTTTGCGGATGAGTTCAGCGGATGCGGCGTTTTGGGCAGTTTGGCGAGCAGAAAGGAGGCGGGGCCTACGAAGCGTGCTTTCGCTTTGCTGACGGCTCTTTGCCTGATGATATGTCTTGGTGCGTGCCAGGCGGCAAACTCAGACGACGCGCCGCCGCAGTCCGACAGCGTCGCGCCGTCCTCCGCGAGCGCCGGGACGCTGCCCCCGACGGTGCCGAGCGGGCCCGCGCCGCAGATCAATCTGATTACCGGCGCCGCGCTTGGTGAGGGGCTCGCCGAGGGAGACCGTCCCGTGGCGGTGCTTGTCAACAATACGCAGAACACGATGCCCCAGCGCGGGCTGAGCGGCGCGGACGCGCTGTTTGAGATGGTGGCGGAGGGCGGCATCACGCGGCTGATGGCGCTGTATGCCGATAAGGATACCGTGCCGCAGACCGGGCCGGTGCGCTCTGCGCGCGACCAGCATCTGCAGTTCGCGATGCCGATGAATTCGATCATCGTGCACATCGGCACCAGCATCTACGCGGAAAATCTGCTCAACCACTATCATTACGCCACGGTGAACGGCATGTATTTGGGTTCCACGTCATTCTGGTTTGACGAAGGGCGCCAAAACGCCGGCTATGGGGAATCTCACTGCTGGTTCACGGACGCGGGGCTGATCGCCGCTGGCATGGAGAAAAACCAGATTCCGGCTACGGGCGCGAGCCAGTCGCTGTTTGATTTTGTCCCTTATGACAACGCGCCCGTTCTGCCAGAGGAGGGCGACGCGGCCGACATCGCGTTCCGCTTTTCCGATGTCGCCCCCGTGACGCTCAGCTATGATGCGTCGTCGTCGCGCTACTTGAAAAACGCGTTCGACGCGCCGCAAATCGACGAATCGACGGGGATGCAGCTTGCCTTTGACAACGTGCTGCTGCTGTTTGCCGAAATCAAACTGAAGAACCCGGACGATCCAAACAACCGTGTCACCGATTTCACGCTGACCGGCGGAACCGGCTATTACTGCTATGGCGGCAAATACCGCGCGATCCGCTGGAGCAAGGGCAACCCCGAGGACGCGTTGCATATTTTGGATGAAAGCGGCGCGGTGCTGCCAGTCAATGTCGGCAGAAGCTATGTGGCCATTGTCGGCAGCGAATGGGCGGGCAGCTTGACGTTCAACGGCGTGAATCCCGCGGGAACCGCAGAGCCGGTCGGGGACGGTGCGGACAGTTCCGGGCCTTTGCCGCAGGATAGCACGGCGGGGTAAATTCTATCCGCTTTTCACCGTTTGCGGGAGCGTGGACGGGACATCGGGCGGAATGTCGGAATGGAGGGCTTTGACAGGCTTCAATGCGTCCCGCTTTTTCCCTAAGAATTGTATAAAAGGCCGCGGCGCGGGAAATCCCGCGCCGCGGCCTTTTATGGCGTATTTTGTTTTCATGGCAGAAAAGAAAACATCTTCCGGCGTTTTCGCCTCAGTGGCTGAGATAGCTGACAAGATCGGCAGTGATCTGGTCGACCGGAAGCTGCTTGGTGACCGCGCCGAGCTCAAAGGCGACGGCCGGCATTCCGTAGACGACGCAGCTCTCCTGATCCTGCCCGATGGTATACGCGCCGCGCTGGCGCATTTTTAATAGACCGTTCGCGCCGTCCGCGCCCATGCCCGTCAACAGCACGCCAATCGAACGCGCGCCTGCTGACGCGGCGACCGATTCAAACATCACGTCGACCGATGGGCAGTGTCCGCTGACCTTTTCGCCGGGGCGAACCGTAACATAATAACCCTGTGCATCCCGCATGACGCGCAGCTGATAGTCGCCAGCGGCGACAATAATTTTGCCCTGCTCCACGCGCATCATATCCGTGGCCTCGACCGCGCTCATGTTGCAGATGCGGTTCAGGCGCTGGGCGTACATATTGGTAAAGACGGGCGGCATGTGCTGCACAATCACAATGCCCGGCGTTGCGGCGGGCAGATTCTTGACCACGGCGATGGTAGCCTCGGTGCCCCCGGTGGACGCGCCGATAGCGATTAAAATGTCTTTTTTTGTGGCGTTGATCGGGCCGCCGGC
>CANRZX010000121.1 GCA_947644575.1 uncultured Clostridia bacterium
CAATATTTTGGAGAATAAGCCCATCAGCATCGCCACACCCAGCTTCAACTGCATCTGGCAGGGCGACGCCAACGAAGCGGCGCTGCGGCTGCTGGCGCACGCCTCGGCGGATGTGTTCACGCTGAACGTCACCGGGCCGGAAACCGCCGGCGTGCGGGAAACGGCGCGAAAGTTAGGGGCCCTGTTGGGCAGGGAGCCCCTGTTCGCGGGTGAGCCGGAGGACACCGCTTATCTGAACAACGCGGGAAAGATGTTCCGGCTGTTCGGCTATCCCTCGGTGCCGCTGGAAACGTTGATCGAATGGCAGGCGCAGTGGATTTTGGACGGCGGCCGCGCTTTGGGCAAGCCCACACATTTTGAAGAGCGGAAAGGGAGCTATTGAATATGGGACGGCATGAGGAAGCACTGAAAATTCTGCACGAAGGCACGGTGATCCCGGCCATTCCCCTGGTACTGAACGAAAACCGAAGCTTCAACGAGGCGGGGCAGCGCACGCTGATCCGCTATTATTTAGACGCGGGCGTGGGCGGCCTCGCGGTGGCGGTGCACACCACGCAGTTCGAAATCCGCAAGCCGGAGATCGGCCTGTTCCAGCCGGTGCTGCAAGTGGCGAAAGAGGAGATGGATGCCTACGAGGCGCGCACGGGGAAAACGCTGGTGCGTGTGGCGGGCGCCTGCGGCGAAGCGGAGCAGGCATGCGCGGAGGCGCGCACGGCCAAGGCGCTGGGGTTCGACGCGGTGCTGCTGAGCCCGGGCGGCCTCGCACATCTGACCGAGGACCGGCTTGTGGAACGCACCGGCGCGGTGGCGGCGGAAATGCCCGTAATCGGGTTCTATTTGCAGACGGCATGCGGCGGGCGGCGGCTTTCGTATGAATACTGGAAAGCCGTGGCGGATACGCCGAATGTTGTTGCCATCAAGTGCGCCTCCTTCAACCGATACCAGAGCGTTGATCTGGTGCGCGGCGTCGCGTACTCCGCGCGGCGGGAGGAGATTGCACTGTATACCGGCAATGACGACAACATTGTGGCGGATCTTCTGACGCCGTACCGCTTTCCGGTAGACGGGAAAGAGACGGAGCTGCGGTTTGTGGGGGGCCTTTTGGGGCATTGGTCGGTGTGGACGCACAGCGTGGTGCAATTGTATGAGGAACTGCGCAAATACCGGGACGGGCGGGACATCCCTGCGGAGCTTCTGTCCCGCAGCGCGGCCATTACAGACTGCAACGGCGCGTTCTTCGACGCGGCCAACGGCTTCGCGGGCTGCATCCCCGGCGTACATGAGGTGCTGCGCCGCCAGGGCCTGATGGCCGGCACATGGTGCCTTGCCCCGGAGGAGGCCCTCAGCGCGGGGCAGACCCGGGAGATCAGCCGCGTTTACAAAATGTATCCCTCCCTCAACGACGACGCTTTTGTCGCGCAGAACCTTGAAAAATGGAAAGCATGATCGCCATAGGCCCGGCAAGGAGCGGAGAAAGGAGGAAACGGCATTGAAGCTGACAAGGGAACAGCTTGCGACGTTGGAAACGCCGTGCGTTATCATTGACGTAGCGCAGGCCCGCCGGAACATCCGGGATATGCAGCGGGCGGTAACGGCCGCGGGCTGCGCGCTGCGCCCGCATGTCAAAACGCACAAAATGGCGCTTTTTGCCCGGATGCAGGTGGAGGCAGGCGCGCGGGGAATCACCTGCGCCAAGGTAAGCGAAGCCGAGATAATGGCGGCGGGCGGCCTGCGGGATATTTTCATTGCGTATCCGCTGGTGGGTGCGTTCCGCATTCGGCGCGCTCTGGCGCTTGCGCCCACGCTGGACCGCCTGATCCTCGCGGTAGACAGCTTAGAGAGCGCGCAGGCCCTGTCGGACGCAGCGCGGGCGGCGGGGATGCGCGTGGAAGCGCGCTTAGAAATAGACACCGGAGCGGGGCGGACGGGTGTTCCGCCGCGGCGCGCGGCGGAGCTGGCCCGGTGTATTGCCGCCATGCCGGGGCTGCGGCTTACCGGGATTTATACGTTCAAGGGGCTTATCTATCAGGGAAAGGCCACGCAGGACAACGCCCTCGCCGCCAAGGAGGAGGGGGAGCTGATGCGCGAAGCCGCCCGCGGCATCCGCGCGGCGGGCGTGCCCATTGCCGATATAAGCGCCGGCTCTTCCCCAACCGGTGTGGACGTGGCGCGGACAGGGATGGTCACGGAGGTGCGCCCCGGTACCTATATTTTCAAGGATCAAATGCTCTGCAGGGAGCATGTGGCGCAGCCGGAGCAGATCGCTGTGCGCTACGCCGCCACGGTAGTGAGCGCGCAGCACGAAGCATACGCCGTGCTGGATGGCGGCAGCAAGACGTTTGCCACCGACATCCCGCTGCACGCGCCCCCCTTTTATTATCCGGGCTACGCGGCGGTAGAGGGCCGGCCGGATTTGTGCCTTAGCCGGATGAACGAGGAGCACGGCATCCTTACCGCCACCTCCGGGCAAACCGGGCTGCGGGTGGGGGATGTGCTTACGCTGATACCCATCCACGCCTGCACGGCGGTCAACCTGCAGAATACGGTTTATCTGTTAGAGGACGGCGCTTTGACGCGGCACAGGGTGGACGCGCGCGGCATGACGGTGTAAAAGCCTGTTCAAGCTCACCGTCCGGTACGCTCCGAATTTTTGAACAGGCTCTGAGGAGGGAATGTTTTGAGTGAATTTGCCGTGCGCGGCGGCCTTGTTTATGACGGAACCAGCGCGCCGCCGGCCCGGGCCGACGTGTGGGTGCGGGACAAAAAAATTATGGCGGTGGAGCCGGGCGCGGGCGGGTCCGGCATTCCCGAAATGGATGCCGCAGGATGCGTGGTAACACCGGGCTTTGTGGATATGCACCGCCACTGCGACGCCGCCCCTCTGCGGGATCCGGATTTTGGCCACACGGAGCTGGCGCAGGGGATCACCTCCGCGCTGACGGGGAACTGCGGCCTGTCCCCGGTGCCATTGGACGCGAACCGGCATAAAGATTTTTATGAGTATCTTGAACCGGTGGTGGGTAAAATCCCGGCCCATGCGTGCTACAACAGCTACGAAAGCTATGTACATACGCTGGAGCAAGCGGCGCTGCCGCTCCATTTGGGCTTTTTTGCCGGGATTGGCGCGGTGCGCTGCGCGGTAAAGGGCTTTGACCCCGGCCCGTTCGCAGCCCGAGAGCTGGAGCGGGCCGCCGCCCTTGTGGACGCCGCGATGGACGCCGGCGCCTGCGGCGCTTCTTTGGGCATGATGTATCGCCCGGAGTGCCATACCTCCCTTTCCGAATATGACGCGCTGCTGCGCCCGGTCGCCCTGCGTGGGGGACTGCTGTGCGCGCACATCCGCGGCGAGGGAGACAGCCTCGTTGAATCGGTGCGGGAGGTGATCGGGATCGCGCGCCGTGCCGGCGTCCGCCTGAATATCAGCCATTTCAAGGCAACGGGCATTCATAACTGGCGGGATAAAATTTTCCGGGCGATAGAGTGCATAGAGACGGCGCGAGCACAGGGTCAGGAGGTTACGGCGGATTTTTATCCTTATGACGGCGGCTCTACCACGCTGCTTTCGCTGCTGCCGCCCGCGCTGGCCGAACGTCCGCCGCAGTTTTTCGCGGGGCCCGCGGGCGCGGCGCGCCTGCGGGAAGAGCTGTATCGCAGCCACCCCGGCTGGGACAATATGGTCGCCTCCATCGGATGGGAGCGTATCCTCATCAGCTCGGCGGAGAGCGAGGCTTACGCGCGGGCTCGGGGGGCCACCTGTGTCCGGGCGGCGCGGCGGCTCGGCTGCGGGGATCCGGCGGATCTGATGGCGGAGATGCTTGCCCAAAGGAACGGCAGCATCGGCATTATCGTACTGAGCATGGACTGGGAGGACGTGCGGGCCGTGGCGCGCCTGCCCTATACGGCACTGATCTCCGACGCGCTGTATGGCGGCGGCCAAAGCCCACATCCGCGGCTGTACGGCGCTTTCCCGAAAATGCTGCGCCGGCTGGTGCGCGAGGAGGGCACGCTCTCCTTTGAGCAGGCGATTCATAAGATGACGGCAATGCCGGCCGGGCGGGCGCGCCTGCGGGGCCGGGGGATATTGCAGCCGGGAGCCGCGGCGGATATCCTGATTTTCCGGCCCGAAGCCTTTACGGATACGGCCACATATGCCGCGCCTAAGCAGCGTGCCGTAGGGATGCGGCAGGTCTATGTGGACGGGCATATGGCGCTGTTAAACGGAGAGCTGTGTGAAGCGCGGGCAGGTAGCGTCCTGCTCCGCGAGCATTAGGAAAGGATGATTTGGATGGATATTTATGAAAAAATGAAGGAATTGGGCGTGGAGCTGCCGCCGGCTCCGCCTAAGGGCGGGTTGTACGTTTCTTGCAAGCAATTCTCGGAAAGCCTGTTTTATGTCTCCGGCTGCGGACCGGCGATCGACGGGCCTGTGGAGGGAAAACTGGGGGAAGGCGTCACCGTGGAGCTGGGCCAGACCTATGCCCGCGCCTGCATGCTGAACGTATTGGCCGTACTGGAAAAGGCGGTTGGCGACCTGCGCCGTGTAAAAAGCGTCGTGAAAATCACCACCTTTGTGCAGAGCGCCGATAATTTTCACGAGCAGCCCGCGGTGGCGAACGGCGGTACCCGGCTCCTGCTGGAGCTCTGGGGTGAGGAAGCGGGCCTGCCCTCGCGCTCGGCAATCGGCGTGAACGCGCTGCCGGGCAATATCCCGGTGGAAACGGAAGCCCTGTTTGAAACAAAAGCGGCCGCCCTGTAGCAGCTGTTGCTGAACGCGCAAAATGTATTTTTGTCGTTAGTCGGAAAAGTGCTATAAACCGTTGATATTGCTGGGTTTGGGGCACTTTTTGACTAACTGCATTTTTGCAAGCAAAATGTGCTTTTTGTCCATTTTTTGCCCGACTAACTGCAATTAGAAATTATTATTAAAAGTCCTGTAAACCGCGTTTAATGCTGGGTTTACAGGATTTTTAACATCTTTTTGCAAAATATGACTAACTGCGCATAAACTACTGTCTTTTGTCCATTATTCGAGAGAGAATCGGCTCTTCCTATACATGGATTATTGTTGCAACAATTGTTCCATTGGGATTGTCGTTAACTTGTGTACAATTTCTATAAGGTGCTTGGCTTCGCTTTCAGAAGCATTTTTCACAAAACGAGCCAAATATTCAGAATCAATTTTTTCTGTATTATATTCATAAGCCTTTGTCACAATAGAAAAGACAGACGCCAAAGTGTAAAATATTTCGTCAATATATCTTGCTGGAAATTCAAACCAATCATGAGAGGGCTTATTGTATTTTTCTTGTGGCATTTCTATCGTTAACATGTTGTACAGCAAGTTCAAAATCTGTGCAATTGCCATAACATCACCATCTTTAAATTGACAGGGAACATTGGTTTCAAATCTTTTAAGTGCCTCAACCAAATCATTTTCCGCAGAATCAGCTGCTGGACGCATTACGCCCTTTCCTGTTTTCAGCCATTCCTCATTCACATTATAACGATAGGAAATATACTTTATAAGAGTTTGAGAAGGATGTTCTACCCCTTTTTCTATTTTGCTTACATGTGTCTGACTGATTCCAATTTGTTTTGCAAAAGAAATTTGCGTTAACTTCGCATCTTTTCGTATTTCAAGAACTCTTTCACCAACAGAAGACAAAAAAAACCCCCCAAAAATATGTGAAACACATTGACAATATGTGTATCACATAGTATAATAAGATTATCCTATTCAAAGTATACCACAGAATTTCCTTTTATCAACAGGAGGATTCACCATGAGCAGACCTGCAAGAACATCGGTTCAGGGACTTCCCCGGCATGGCCAGATCATACTTTGCCTTTTGAGAGAGACGGGCAAAAACCAAAAATGGCTTGCGGCCCAGTGTGGTGTGACTGATGGAATGATCAACCATGTTATCACCGGTTATGCGCTGCCGTCTCTTCCCGTAGCTTTTAAGTTGGCCTCGGCTCTTTCCAGCACGGTTGATTATATTTTTGGTAATTAGCGAAAGAAATACTTTGAGGCAGAAGGAGGTGAATACCGTTGACATGGGTTCCTGTCCGGGAAATCGCGGCCGTTTTAAGAGTTGCTGAAACCACGATAGAACGCCGCGCAGAACGCGGTCTATATAAATATGAATACGCCCCCGGCCGGGGCCGCGGCGGGCGTCAGCTGCGAATCGCGCTGGAGAGCCTGCCGCAGGAAGCGCAGGACAGATACAACGGCGTTCACCCCTCTGAAGACCGGGACAAGCCCGCAAGCGCATACCTGCACATGACGGACGCCCAGCGGGAAAAGGCTGCCTTCAAGCACCTTGCCGTTGCCGCCTACAAGGACTTCAAGCAGGAGTATTCCGGCCTCGATAAAATGGTTGCTTTTCTGGAACGCTTCAACGCAGAGCACCCAGAAAAGCCCATCACACGGCGGCAGCTGAATCACTGGGAAACGCTGTTCGACCGGGACGGCGTCGAAGGCCTTGTGGATCGGCGCGGAGGCGGCAATAAGGGCAGCACGGACATACCGCCCGAAGCGTGGGACTTGTTCCGAGTATACTGGCTCAGCGAGGGGCGGCCTACCGTGGAATCCTGCGTGGAGATTGTTGCCGATGAGCTCGGCATGCAGCTGCCCACGCCCGCCACATTCCGGCGCCAGATCAAAGACAAGATTCCTCTTATGGTGCAGGATCGATACCGCAAGGGCAAGAAGTACTACGAAGACCACCACGCGCCCTACAATCCGCGCGACTATTCCGGTTATCACTCCAATGACTGCTGGATCGCCGATCACCACGTTTTTGATCTTGCGGTGTTAGACCAGAACGGAAAGGTCGTCCGCCCGTGGCTCAGCGCATGGGAAGACCTGCATTCCCGTATGATCGTAGGCTATGCGCTGAACTTCGTATCACCGAATTCGGACATTGTGCTGGACAGCTTCGCCCGCGCCTGCTACCAATGCGGATTGCCGGACAGCATCAAGCTGGACAACGGCAAAGACTACAAAGCGTTTGACCTGTTCAATACCGAATTCTCAATGGCGGTATGCAGGGAAATGCAGATCGAAGTATCCTTCGCGCTGCCCTACAACGCAAAGGCAAAGCCGATCGAACGTCTGTTCGGAACGCTGGAAAAGAAGTACTGCAAACACTTTCCGCAGTATTTGAGCAACGATCCAAAGACGCGCCCGGAGAAAATGCGCAAGCGGAACGACCAACTGAAGCAGGACGCTATGCCGTATGAGAAATTCAAGAAGCTTGTGGACGATCTGATCAAGACGTACAACACCTCGCCGAATTCCGCGCTGAAGGGCAAGACGCCGCGCGACGCATACGCCGAGGGCTTCGCAAAGCCGATGCGCGTTGTTGTGGGCGAAGACGCGCTGAACATGTTCCTGATGCGCACCACAAAGTTGCTGAAGGTTGGCCGCAACGGAATCCGCGTTCCGCAAATCGGGTACCAATTCGATGATGAAAAACTGTACGCGCATCGCGGTAAATCGGTATACGTCCGCTACAATTCCGATGACGTCCGCACTGTCTATGTTTTCACGGAAAGCAATGATTTCCTGTGCATCGCAACCTGCATTCCGCTGTGCGAATACAGCGGGCCCGTGGCGATGGAGCAGATCAGGGAGCTGCAGCGCAGGAAAAAGGCGCAGAACAAGTTCCTGCGGGAGCAAATGCCGGATGTTCCGGCGCAGGGCGCGGCGGCGTTCCTGTCACGCAAGGCGGCGCGCTGGCAGGACTTTGAGCCGGACAATACACTGATCGCGTTCAATCCCGTGAAGCACCGCCACGCGGCGGAAATTCAAAAGGCCGAAGAGGTGCTGCAAACCAAAGAGGCCGTCACACAGGCCGGCCGCAGCGCGCAGCGCCAAAAGCAAATACAGGAAGCCTATCACAGACAAATGACAGGAGGTTAAAGCAAGTGAACAACGAACAAATCGACGCCATCCGGCAGCAGTTGACAGACCATCTGAAGGCTTTCGGATGCAGCCAGAAGCAGGCCGCAAAAGAGCTTGGCGTATCGGGAACGATGCTGTCGTTCTTCCTGAAAGGTACATACGACGGCGACAACGACAAGCTCGCACAGAAAGCGGAACAGTTCATCCGCATGGATACCGCGCGCCGGCGTGTCAGACAGATCCCGGACATCTGCCTGAGCGTCCGCAATACGCAGGCCATCCTTCAGAAATGCGAGATCGCACACATGAACAACGAGGTGGTTCTGATCTACGGCCCGGCCGGATGCGGCAAGACCACGGCGCTTCAGTACTATGAAGAACATCATAACGGCGTTGTATATGTGGAGGCCGACGCCACAACCAATTCGCCGCGCTGCGTGCTTCAGATGCTTCTTGAAAAAATGGGAGAAAGCCCCGCGGGCACAACAAACAGCCTGATGCGGCGCATCATTGAGAAGCTGCGCGGCACCAACCAGCTTGTGATCATTGACGAAGCGCAGCACCTGACGGAACGCGCGTTTGATACCGTCCGGGCGCTGAACGACAAGGCGCACGTAGGGCTTGTGTATGCGGGCAATCCCAGCATCCTGCAAAGGATGTACGGCAAGCGGCAGGATGATTTCGATCAGGTTTTCAGCCGCGTTGTTTACAAATGCCAGTTAAAGAACGTTTACACGCTGGAGGACATCCGCGCGATCTACACCGGGCACGAGATCAGCCCGGAATGCCTGAAATACCTGTATTCCATCGCCAGACGCAAAGGCGGGCTGCGCCTGATGACGCACCAATGCAAGATTGCCGAGAACATTGCCGCCTCACTGAAAGAAAGGCTTTCGCTGGAGCACATGGACGCCGCCGCCGAAATGATGGGAAGCATGGAGGGCGCAGCATGAAAACAGAGACGGCCGCGCTGATCGGCAGGCTGGAGGAAAACAAGTGAGCCGTTCCGGATGCGCCA
>CANRZX010000122.1 GCA_947644575.1 uncultured Clostridia bacterium
CGGGCCTCGGCCGCGCTGTCCGCCGCACAGCGGCAAAACGAGCTGGAGCAGACGAGGCTTTCCGCCGCGCGCGCGGAATATACCGCCGCGCAGAGCGCCGTCTCCTCGGCGCAGAGCGCGCTGGACACGGCCAACAGCCGCCTTGCCGCGGCCGAAGCCGCCTATAATCTCGCGAACACGCAGCTCGCCGAGGCAAAGCGGCAGATTGCCGAGGGCGAGCCGCAGATTGCCGAGGGAGAGCGCCAGCTGGCCGAGGGCGAGCGCCGCTTGGCCGACGCGAAAAAGCAGGTGCTGGAGGCGGAAAAGCAGATCGCCGCGGGCGAGATGTCGCTGAGCCTCGCGCCCGACCTCGCGCGGCTGCAGATGGAGCTGGCGCGCGCGCAGCTGGATTCCGCCCAGACGCAGTACGAGGATGGCCTCGCCCAGTACGAGGACGGCGAGGCCGAGTGGGAGAAGGGCGAGGCCGAATTCCGCGAGCAGCGGGAGGACGCACGCCGGAAGCTGGCCGACGCGCGGCAGGAGATCGCGGACGCGGAGCGGGCGCTCGAGGAGCTGGAAGTGCCGGAATGGTATCGCTTTGACCGGGGCGACGTCGTCAGCGTGTCGTCGTTCCTCTCCAATATCGATAAATTAGAGGCCATCACCACGGTGTTTCCCGTGTTCTTTTTCCTCGTGGCGGCGCTTGTGGCGCTGACCACGATGACGCGCATGGTGGAGGAGGAGCGGCTCCAGATCGGCACGCTGAAGGCGCTGGGCTACAAGCGCGGGCAGATCATGTTCAAATACCTGCTCTACGCGTGGGTAGCTACGCTCGCGGGCGGCGCACTCGGCGCGGCGTTCGGCTTTACGGCGCTGCCCCTCGTCATCTGGAACGCCTACGGCACGATGTACACGATCCCGGATTTCCCGATGCCGTTCCATGCGGGCATTTGCGCGGCGGCCGTGGGCGCGTCGCTGGTATGCACCGGCCTCGCCACGCTGAACGCGTGCGGCCAGACGCTGCGCGAATGGGCGGCGCAGCTCCTGCTGCCCAAAGCGCCCAAAGCGGGCAAGCGCATTTTCCTCGAGCGCATCACGCCCGTCTGGCGGCGGATGAAATTCACGCACAAGGTGACGGCGCGGAACCTCTTCCGCTACAAAAAGCGCTTTTTCATGACGGTTGTCGGCGTCGCGGGCTGCACGGCGCTGCTTGTGACGGGCTTCGGCCTGCAGGATTCCATCGGCGACATTGTCTCGAAGCAGTACGGTGAGATCTTTACCTATGACTTTATGCTTACGCTCAGCAGGGACAGCGCGCTGGAGGACGCCGCGTTCCTCGCGCGCATGGACGATGCCTCCTATGTGCGCGAATGGATGGCCGTGCGGCAGGAGCGCACCGAACCGGAATTCGATGGCGTGCGCGTTGGCGCATACCTGTTTGTACCGGAGGACGCGTCCCGCCTGCCGCGCTTCATCGATCTGCACGAGCGCAGGTCCGGCCGGCCGGTGCGCCTGACAGAGGACGGCGTCATTGTCACCGAAAAGCTCGCAGAGCAGGCGGGCCTCGCCGTGGGCGACTCCGTCACGCTCGACAACGCGGACGGCAAAACGGGCACGTTCACCGTCGCGGGCATCGCGGAAAATTATGTGGAGAGCTTTGTCTACCTGACGCCCGACCAATACGCCGCCGCCTACGGCGAAGCGCCGCGCCCGAATTCGGTGCTGGGCAATTTGGCCGAGGGGGCCGCGGGCGAGGACGAGGCGTTTACGGCGGCGCTGCTGGACGTCGCCGGCGTGGCCGGGCTGACCTGGTCGGCGGCTATGCGCGGCGCGCTGGACGACACCATCGCCAGCATCAACAACGTGGTCTATGTCATCATCCTGTTCGCGGGGCTGCTGGCGTTCGTGGTGCTGTACAACCTGATGAACATCAACATCACCGAGCGCACGAAGGAGATCGCCACCATCAAGGTGCTGGGCTTCTACGACCGCGAGGTCTCGGCCTATGTCTCGCGCGAGTCGAACGTCCTCGCGGTCGTCGGCATGGGCGTGGGGCTCGTGCTGGGCGTTTTCCTGCATATGTTCATCATGCGCACGGTCGAGGTCGACATGGTGATGTTCGGGCGGAACATCAAGCCGCTCAGCTTTGTGCTCTCGGCGGTGCTGACGGTGCTGTTCTCGATGCTCGTCGATCTGTGGATGCGCCGCAAGCTGCGCGGCATCAGCATGGTCGAGAGCATGAAGGCCCCCGAGTGAGGGCCGGGTGCGTTTTTGCAGGGAGCGGCAAATTGTCAAGATAAGAGCAACACTTCGCAGGGAGTGCGAAAGCCGAGGCATTTTCTGGTCCGGTTGTTTAGAGCGGACATAATTTGAGGGATTTTTTGTGCGGGCAATTCATGGACCTGCGTATTCTTGGGCAGGTATTGCTTCAAAGGGTCGTTTGTGTTCTCAATTGTTGGCTTCTGATAAGGCTTACCCGTATCTGTATAATAAAACGGAACCTGAAATCGCTCCTCAAACTGATTGTGACAGTTGAACCCCATTCGTCTGTCTGACGTTATTGTGCGCAGCGGAAGCCGTGTGTCCGCGAAGATCAGCTCAAATGCGCGCATAACTGTCTTCCGTTTGATGTTTTTCAGCACAACCAAAGCGGTATAACGGCTCCTGCGCTCTGCGGCGGTAGTCTGGTTCGGAAAGCACCCAAAACTTATCGTGTCCACTTCCCAATCGCCAAATCGGCGGCGTCTTAACATACTTTTGGATCTCTGCCGGATGCTTCGAGCGTTGCCTTTCGATGCCGTTTTCTTTGCCCTTTTCCTCTTTCGAAAACGGCGAAGCTTCGACTTCAATTCAATCGCACGTGGGAGCAGCCCTTCTGCCAACCAGCGGTATATGCTGCTGAATGAAAGGATAAAGACTTGCTTTTCTACTTTCAGCCGCCCTGCGTTTCGCTTCATTTCACGACTGACGGTGGATGCGCTCCAGGATTCTCGCTATCTGCCGTATTGGCATCCCTTTTTTGGAAAATTTCTCTATCTTTTTCCGCTCTGTTTTGGTAAGATGATGGTAGGGCATATGGGGCTCTCCTTCGTTTGAATTGTTGTTGGCACTCCAATTCTACCACGAATCGAGCCTTTATGCTCTTTTTGTTGCCCTTATTATTCTAATTCGCCGCCCCCACCGGCTAACAAGGGACGCTTTTTTGCGGCTCGCTTAACAACAAGAATGACATGACGCGAGCCGTAACCGAAAAAGCTGATTTCAATTTACCCGTACCCTGCGGGCGCGAGAGATAGTTCCAAGCAAAAAGTTATCGTTTTGGAAAAAATTGTAACTCTTACAAGGAGATATTCCCGCAAAAGAAAGCAAAAGGCTGCCGCCACGAATTATACGTGGCGGCGGCCTTTTATAAACGCGGGCCTTGCTTGACAAGGGTGAGCAGGGCGTTCGGGGCAAAGGACAAAGAGCATTCGTAAAAATTTCCGTCCTTTGTCAGGGATTAGAATTCGTCGCAGCTCCGCGACAAGGACGGGGCGGCAGGCGTTGTAAAAATTTTGTTTTATTCTACCGCCCGTATTTATCCAAACGAAAGATACTGTGCGGACACATATCCCTCATATCCGTTGTAGATGACCTTGATCCAGTCGCCGTCGCGGCTGCCGATGCACTGAACGGTGGCGCCGTTTGGGATAGTCGTCAGCTTCGCGCCGTTTTCGCCGGCCGTCTCGCGCAGGTTCAGGCCCGGGCCCGCGTTCACCGTGGCGGACACATACACATACGCCTGCGAGACGTAGCCTGTTTTGCCGTCATAGGTGGTTTTCAGCCAGCCGTCCTTCTGCTCGGTAAAGGCCAGCGTCGTGCCGTTCGGGACGGTCAGCAGCTTTTCATAGCTTTCCCCGGGGCCGCTGCGCAGACGCAGGCCGCCGTCCGCGTTCACCTTGCCGTCAAGCAGTAAGTATTCGGCCGAGACATAGCCCGTTTTGCCGTCGTAGGTGGTCTTGGCCCAGCCGTTTTGCCAGCCGGTGCAAGTCAGATGCGTGCCGTCCGGAATGGTGAGCAAGCTTTCGCTGTCCGTGCCGGCCCCCGACCGCAGGCGCAGGCCACCGTCCGCACGCACCGTTGCGCCGCGATTGCCGCCGGTGGCGGAGGCCCCCGCGTTCCCGGAGGATGCGGACGAGGACGTCCCGCCCGCGCCCGGCGCGGGCGCGGCCTGTGAGGAGGACGCGCCGGAGGCTGCCGGCGTTTGGGTGGAGGCGGAGCCGCCGCCAAAGGGATGCTCGACGCCGCTCTGCGTGCTTGAGGCTGTGGGCGCGCTCACAACCGGCACGCTGGCCGCGGGCGGATTTGCCGGCGCGCCGCCCTGAGCCGGCTGGGAGAAAGGCGTGTCCTGCTTTCCCCCGCAGGCGGAAAACAGGCATACGGCGCAAACCATCAGCGCGCACAGCGCGCAGAACCATTTTTTCAAAGCGAAGCACTTCCTTTCCCGATCCGCGCGGCGCATACCGCGCAGACCTACCGCGACCCCGTCATGCGCGGCACGGCGGCCGCCAGCACGGCTTTTTGTATAATATACGTTTGAAGCCGTCAAAAAGTTTCATCTTCCCTCTTTTCGCGGCAAAACCCGGCAGAAGCGCGCGTCGTCGGTTTTGTTTTCCAGCGGCCTCAGGCCCCGGCGACGTCGAGATTTTCCCCCGTCAGGCCGACCCGTGCGCCGCGCCGGGCCTCGGCGGAATCCGGGTGCGCCAGCAGCCATTTGTTGCACGCGGTGAGCATCGCGTCCTCCTCCGTCCGGTTTTTCTCGATCAGCGGGCGCTCGGTATTCGTGCCCCACGGCAGCGCCACCAGCACATGGAAGCCCTTCTGCGCGTCGCAGTGGCAGGGCGCGTAGTGCAGCGTCGTGGCATATACCTCGACCAGCGTCCCGGCCGGGACGCGGAACGCCTTGACCCGCGACGTGTCGAGCATGCCGTCCGCGATTTCCTCCCGCTTTGCCAGCAGCAGGATGAAGTCCTCGACGCCGAGATTGAATTCGCTGTCGCGGTGGTATTCCAAGCAGTTCAATTTTGTATTATGGCCGTTGCACCAGCCAAGCTGTACCGGCATGCCGCCGAAGCAGTGCTCGGAGATTTCCACGGCGGCGGGCAGCTCCTGAAGGGCCGGGTCGGTGGGGACATAGCCGGTGCCCTGCGCGGGCTGCGGCGTGTCCTTCAGCACGGCGAGAAGCTCCCCGGCCGTGTCGGCCAGTCCCTCCACAATCCGGCCGTAGGGCCTGAATTCCGGGTCGGTTACAGAATAGATTTTCAAAACGAACGCCTCCTCATTTGTATCCGCGGCCAACAGCTGCCGGCCGTATTGCTTTGGGTAGACAAGCTTTTACCTGCCGCCGGAAAAATCGGCGGCCATCTGTGCGAACAGTTCCCGGCACGCCGGATAGACGCGGCGGAACTGCCGGTAGCGCGCCTCGTATTTCGCGGTCAGCGCGGCGTCCGGGTACACGGTGTCCTTCACGCGGACCAGCGCCCGGCACGCGTCGGCCACGGTCGGATATGCCCCGCAGGACACCATCGCCAGCAGCGCGCCGCCGTAGCCCGGCCCCTCGCTCGTCTCCATCAGGTCGAGCGGGACGCCCAGCACATTGGCAAGAATTGTTTTCCACAGCGCGCTTTTGCTGCCGCCCCCGCACAGGCTGCTGCGCGGGACGGCGACGCCGATGCTCCGCGCCACCTCGATCGAGTCGCGCAGAGCAAACGCCACGCCTTCCAGCACGGCCTGCGTCAGGTCGGCGCGCGTCGTGTCCATTGTCATGCCGAGGAACGTCGCCCGCGCGTCGGTATCGTTGATCGGGCTGCGCTCCCCCATCAGGTACGGAAGGAAAAAGACGCGGTTTTCCCCCAGCGCCTCGGGCCGAATGGCCGCCTGCTCGCCCGTGTAATCCGCCGAGCCGAGTACCTCCTCCAGCCACCACCGGTTGCAGGACGCGGCGCTGAGCATGCAGCCCATCAGGTGCCAGCCGCCGTCCGCGTGCGCGAAGGCGTGCAGGCCGTTGGTGGCGTCCACGCCGAAGGTGTCCGACGAGATAAAAACCGTGCCGGACGTGCCCAGCGAAAGGTTGCACCGGCCCGCGCCCACCGTGCCCGTGCCGACGGCCGCCGCGGCATTGTCGCCCGCACCCGCGCACACCTTCACTGTTTCGGGCAGGCCCAGCGCCTGTGCCGCGTCCGGTGTCAGCGTTCCGACGGTCTGCCAACTCTCATACAGCCTCGGCAGCTGCCGCTCGTCCACGTCGCAGACCGCGCACATCTCGGGCGACCAGCGCTTATGCTGTACATCGAGCAGCAGCGTGCCCGACGCGTCGGAATAGTCGGTGCAGTGTACGCCCGTTAGGCAATAATTGAGATAATCCTTGGGCAGCATGATTTTTGCGATGCGCGCGAAGAGCTCCGGCTCATGCGCCCGCATCCACAGCAGCTTCGGCGCAGTAAAGCCCGCGAACGCGATGTTCGCCGTGTACGCGCTGAGCTTCTCGCGGCCGACCGTCTCGTTCAGGTAATCGACCTCTTTGGCCGTTCGGCCGTCGTTCCACAGGATGGCCGGGCGCAGAACGGCGTCGTTTTCGTCCAGCGCCACCAGCCCGTGCATCTGTCCGCCGCAGCCGATGCCCGCCACCTGCGCAGGATCAAAGCCCGCGAGCAGCTCCGGTACGCCCTGCCAGACCGCGTTTTTCCAGTCGGCGGGATTTTGCTCCGACCAGCCGGGCTGTGGAAAATACAGCGGGTATTCTTTTGTTACAGTATTACAAATATGGCCAGCGCTGTCCACCAATAGCAGCTTTACCGCCGAGGTGCCAAGGTCAACGCCGATATATAGCATGGGAGCGCTCCTTTCCGAAAAGTGGTAAAATTGCCGCGCTTGCTCGGACGGCAGTTTTTCCGGCTTTTTTATAAAATATTACTTTACTTACCTTTCCCTTGAGGAAAAGGTGGCCGAGCATAAATAAGGGCCCCGCGAAAAAGCCGCAAAGCGGCTTTTCATGGGAAAGAGGACTGCGCCCGCACACGCGTTTCGGATCGCAGCCGAACAGGGCGAGGCTCTTAGTGCGGAGATGAAACGGCGGAATGGTGTGATGCGGCGCTGTTCAAATCTATGATTTGGGCAACAGCGCCCAGCCAAGGGACGCCCGTGAAGGGGAGTGCGATGCACGAACCCTGAACGGCTGCGGCCCGCGGGCATTATAAATGCAAAGGCCGTTTTGAACGTAGCGCAGCCCGTGACAACGTCGGATGAGGTGGAGAGCCCATAGAAGATGCTTTATTTATAGCAAAAATTAGGCAGTCTGTTTCCGGGTGCTGTAAGGGTGGTCTTGCCCCGCCCGGAAATGCCGCCGCGACCCTCGCGCAAGGCCCGTGATAACGTTCTCGGGAAGGACCGCCCCTACGGCGCTTGGAAGCAGGCCGTCAAATTCCAATAATCGGCATTTTTTGAAAAAAGCTCAACCGCGCGAAAGCGCCTGTCACTCCCGCATGCCGCCGAGAAAATCACGGTAAACGCCCGGGTTGGAGCCGGGGATCAGCGTCGCGCCCACGCATTTTGCGTAGAATTCCTGAGGGCCTACGCCGCCGATGACGGCGTAGGCGTAGCCCTCGGCGCGCATGGCCGCGAGGCTGCGTAGCAGCAGCGCCTTGCCGATTCCGCTGCCCTGCTCCTCGTCGAGCACGCGCGTCGGGCCGAAGAAATCCGGCGCGGTGGCGTCGTAGCACGCGTAGCCGAGGATCTCCTTGCCGCGCGTGGCGAGAAAGCAGGAAATGGGCGTGTGGGAAAAGCAGACGTCGCACTCGCCCGCCGCGCTGCGCCCGGAGTGCTCCTTCACCCATTCCACGACGCGCAGCTTATCCGGCGCCATCGCGCGGCGCAGCTGCACGCTCTCGTCTTTTGGCACGGCAAGGGCCGCGTCCTCGGGCAGGTCGTATAATTTTACCAGCATATCATTCATGATCGATCGCTCCTTTTCGGATTGCTTTTTATCTTTTTATATCGCGCGGCCTTATATGTCTGATTTGCGCACGCTTTCCCACGCGAGCAGCGCCGCGCCGCTGGCGGCGTCCTCCTTGGGGGCGGCAAAGGCCATGCGCGGGTACCGCGCGCGCAGCAGCGTTTCCACGCCGTCGCGCACGCTCTCGACATGGGTCAGAATGCTGCCCGCCAGCGCGAGCGTCCCCGCCTCGAACCCGAGCGAGTCCGCCACCGGCGCGACCAGCAGCGAGAGCTCGCGGCTCGCGCGCGAGAGAATCTCCCGCGCGGCCCCGTCTCCCGCCGCTGCGGCTTCGGCCACCAGCGGCGCGAGGGCGGCGATCTCCTTTTTGTCCGTCTCGGGCGCGTACGTAAAGCGCACGATGCCGCGCACGTCGCCGTCGTCCAGACCCAAGCGGCCATAGACAAGTCTGGTCAGCGCCGTCGGAGGGAGGCGCCCGTCGAGCGCGCGCACCACGGCCTATGGAAAAGTGGGATGCCTGTGATTTTACCGTCAATGAAGATGACCTTGAAGGTAGAGTCTGTTATGGAGGTCTTGACTTATCGAGTACAACAGATATTACAGCGTTTGTGCTTGTGTTTCCACCTATAGATGAAGAAGATAAATATATCATCTTGCCTTACTTCTGGGTGCCGGAAGATACGCTTGAACTGCGAGTCAGGCGTGATCATGTGCCATATGATTTGTGGGAGAGAAAAGGCTATCTGCAAACCACAGAGGGCAATGTAG
>CANRZX010000123.1 GCA_947644575.1 uncultured Clostridia bacterium
AAAACAACAGAATGCACAAAAGAGTGCAGCACATACTTTTTTGAGATTTTTATTGAGTCCAATAAAAACTACAAAATAAATCCCGGGCACGCCATAAACAGCAAATAATTCCAACATCCACATTCGTGAAGCTATGGACGAATAAGCGCTCAAATTGAAACCGCTGAAGCTAAAAAAGTGCAAAATCGCTCCCCTATATTTCGCTAAATTTATATTTAGCGAAATTGCGTGCACTGCTCCTTCCACCCTTATTCTATCACATCAAGCTCAGCTGCTCAACCGTCATTGGCTCAAATATGTATGATTCCAGCTGGCCGCGCGTCATATCCGCCGGGAGCTCCGGAGCACGCACGTCGCTACACCATTCGTCAAACCACTCCGGCAGCACGTTGCCGATGAGCTCGGCGTCCGACGCCCACGCGATCCGGCAAAATTGATCCTCGTATTCCGCATGATCCAGCGGGTACGGAAAGCCGTCCTCATCAAATACCAGATCGGGCAATTTCAAATCCTGGGACTTAAAAAATAGATGCGAGCCCTTCACCTGTATAAATGAGATAGGCGCCATCACGTCTCTTCCCTTTTTCAGCATACTTTTACTTATATAAAGGAACGGAGACAGTATTTCTGTCTCCGTTCCTTTTGCCACGCGTTATAAGCGCGCCTTATTCCTTTTCAAACGCGTCTTTTCCCAGCGCGCAGATGGGACAGACCCAATCTTCCGGAACTTGTTCCCAAGGAGTACCCGGGGCGATGCCGTTATCAGGGTCGCCTACTGCGGGATCATAAACATATCCACAAGTGCAAACATACTTATCCATCAAAACATCTCCTCTATTTTAACCAAAATAGCGATTCAGCAAGCCCTCAAATGCTTTGCCATGGCGAGCCTCATCGCGCGCCATCTCATGCACGGTATCATGAATCGCGTCAAGGCCCAGCTCTTTGGCCTTTTTCGCCAGCGCGGTCTTGCCGGCAGTCGCGCCGTTCTCCGCCTCAACACGCATTTGAAGATTCTTCTTTGTGCTGCTCGTCACAACCTCGCCCAGCATCTCGGCAAATTTTGCGGCATGCTCCGCTTCTTCATAAGCTGCCTTCTCCCAATACAGACCGATTTCCGGATAGCCTTCGCGGTGCGCAACACGTGCCATCGCAAGATACATACCAACCTCGCTACACTCGCCATTAAAATTCTGACGCAAACCCTCAATAATCTCCGGATCAACATCCTTCGCCACGCCAATAACATGCTCAGCCGCCCATGTCATATCGCCCTTCTGTTCTGTAAACTTTGAAGCGGGCGCCTTGCACTGCGGGCAAAACTCCGGCGCAGCGTCGCCCTCATACACATAACCACATACGGTGCAAACAAATTTAGACATCTTTTCTTCCTCCCTATATCTTATTCATATTATTGGGCAATTTTGCCTTGTTTATACTATATCATTTTCACTAAATAATGTCAAGTACTTATTGATATAAAATTCTATTTATTGCATTTTTTTACTCAATAAGATATTGCCCAATCAAAAAATTTTCCGCTGCTCTTCCAATCATTTGACGGCATAGCCCAACCGCTGCAGCGCCGGCTGAAGCAATCTGAAACAATATGCCGTCACCGCACCCATTGCCAGCCCGGACACAAGCAACAGTGGAAAATAATACAAGGTATACACCGATTGCATTATAAGCTTTAGTATGAGTAGCTGCCCAAAATTGTGCGCAATTGCGCTGCAGGAGGAAAATAAAAATAGAGAAGGCTTTTTATCGCGAATACGGAAAAGAAGCATCACAAGGAAGGCGAACATTCCGCCGCCGAGACTCAGCAAACCAGCCGCCACGCCTCGTGTCAACAGCGCGAAAGCACTTTTCAAAAAAGTCAGAAACAGCGCGCTTTCCCTTCCGATATAAAGCATTGAAAACATAACGACAATATTGGCGAGGCCGATCTTGACGCCCGGCGGAAGCCCCATCCACGGGATCAGCAGGCTTTCCACAAAGGAGAGCGCGCACGCTAGCGCAAACAACAAGCCCAGCAGCGCGATTTTTTTTGTTTTTCCGTTTCGCAGGGCGCTCCCCTTCCCTCTTTATTTGGGATAAACTATAGCAACCCGATCGCCTGCCGGACGTAAGAGACGCCGAGCAGCTCCATGCGGTCGAAATCCTTCAGATCAAGCTGCTTCAGGCCGTGTTTTGGAACAATGGCGCGCACAAAGCCCATGCGCATGGCCTCCTTCAAACGATATTCCAAATTTGTGACGCTGCGTACCTCGCCGCCAAGGCCCACCTCGCCGATGGCGATCATGTCATCGGAAACCGGCTTATCCATCAGGCTGGAGACAACCGCCAAGCATACGGAAAGGTCACAGGCGGTTTCGTCCAGACGGAGCCCGCCGACAATATTGATATATACGTCCAAATTTCCGAGGAAATATCCCGCGCGCTTTTCCAGCACGGCCAGCAGCAGATTGGTGCGGTTGAAGTCGAAGCCGGAGGCGGCGCGCCGCGGCGTGCCGAAGCTGGTTTTTGTCACAAGCGCCTGGATTTCAGACAGGATCGGACGCGTGCCCTCCATCGTACAGGCGACGCAGTTTCCGCTGACGCCGATGGGACGCCCCTCCAAAAGCAGCGAGGATGGGTTTTCGATCTCCTTCAGGCCGCTGCCCGTCATGTCAAACATCCCGATTTCATTGGTGCTGCCATAGCGGTTCTTCGCCGCGCGCAGCACACGGTACGGGAGCATTTTATCCCCCTCAAAATAGAGCACGGTATCCACGATATGCTCCATGACCTTTGGCCCGGCAATCGCGCCGTCCTTGTTGACATGCCCGACAATAAACGTGGGGATTTCCCACGTTTTGGCGACGGAAAGCAGACGCGCCGCGCACTCCTTTACCTGGGCGACGCTACCCGTGGAGGAGGACAGCTCGGCGCAGTGCATCGTTTGAATCGAATCCACCACGACAAGGCCGGGCCGTGTCCGCTCGATCAGGTCGCAGATCGAGCCGATGTCCGTCTCGGCCGCGAGCATGATATTCTCCTCATCCACATTCAGGCGCACCGCGCGCAGCTTAATCTGACGCGTAGATTCCTCACCGGTAATATAAAGCACATCTACTTGTCGGGAAATCGCGCCGCAAAGCTGGAGCAAAAGCGTAGACTTTCCCGCGCCCGGCTCGCCGCCCAGAAGGACGACGCTGCCCAGCACAATCCCCCCGCCCAGCACACGGTCCAGCTCGCTGATCCCGGTGAGGATCCGGCTTTTTTCCTCTGTGGTGCTGATATCCGTCAGCCTGCTGGCGGCGATGCGCGCCGCGCCCGCAGAAGCGGCCGGCGCGGACAGACTCTTTCCCTTCGTCTCCCGGACAACATCCTCCGTCATGGTGTTCCATTCCCCGCAGGATGGGCAGCGTCCCAGCCAGCGGGGGCTTGTCTCACCACAGGAGCTGCAAACGTAAACGGTTTTTATTTTTTCCTTTGGCATAATCGTCCCCTTTTCTCCCGCACACCGGCTATACCGAACCGGCGCCCAGCCCCGCCAACAGCGCGGCAGCGTCCACCTGATATTTTTTGTCGCAAAAATGGCAGCAGATTTCAACCGACCTGCCCTCCGCGGCCATTTCGGCCAGTTCCCGGTTGCCTAAGGAAATCAGCGCCCGCTCGACACGGGCCTGGCTGCAGTTACAGCGATAGGTTACCTGCCGCTCGTCCAAAATATTCGGCGCAAACCTGTCTAACGCGCGCGCGAGGATTTCATCCAGAGACGCGCCGCCACGCAGCAGCTCGGTGACAGACGGCATGGCGGCAATATTTTTCTCCAGCCGCGTAATCTCGGAATCCGCCGCGCCCGGCAGCAGCTGGATCAGATAGCCGCCCGCGTTCAGGATGGAGAGGTCGCGGTCCACCAAAACGCCGAGGGCGCATACGGTGGGCGTCTGCTCGCTGACGGCGTAATACGCGGTGATGTCCTCGGCGATCTCGCCGCTTACCAGGGGCACCTGGCCGACGTAAGGCTCCTTCATGCCCAAATCCTTGACGACGCTCAGCGTGCCGTTTCGCCCTACCGCGCCCCCGACATCCAGCTTTCCGTCCGCGCGCGGCGGCAGCTCGACAATCGGCCGCTCCACATATCCGCGTACATTGCCGAGGCCGTCCGATACCGCCAGCACCGAGCCGGCCGGTCCGCCGCCCTTGACGCGCAGCGTCAGGGAATTGTCCTCGCCTTTCAGCATGGTTCCCATCATGGAGGCGGCCGTCAGCAGACGCCCCAATGCGGCCGACGCAACGGCGCTGGGGCGGTGGATGCGCTCTGCCTCGCGCACAATTTCCGTGGAATCCACAGCGTAAAAAACCACGCCGCCGTTTTCAGATAGGGCGCGGATCAATCTTGACATGGCTCTTCCCCCATTGCTTTTACCGCAGTAATCAGATAACGCGCGCTGTCCGGCCGCACTGGGCCGAAATCCTCGCCGTCCACAACCTGCTCGATCCGCAGCCCCGCGCCCGCGCAGGCCTCCGCCACCTCGTCCAAAGAATAGAAATATTCATCGAAGCTTTCCGCATCCTTTTCGGAGAGATCGGGATAGCTGATCTCAATCGAAATGTGCGTACAGCACGCCGCGGCGTCATATCGATTGCGCCAGACACAATAGGCGTCGTCCGCTTCAATCTCATACACATGGTCCGCCAAAAGCGCCTCGTGCTTATATGGCGTGTTCAGATCAAATATCATTACGCCGCCCGGTTCAATGAAAAGCGCGGTGCGGCGCAGCGCTGCGCGAAAACGGGGCAGCGGCCCGATGTGGTTCAGCGTATCGAAGCTGGAGACAGCGGCCCGCACCGTGCCATAGAGATCCAGCGCCGCGATGTCCTGACACAAAAGCAGAAGCCCATCCTGCCCGGCTTCACAAGCTTTCTCGCGCAGGATGCTGAGCATTTCCGGCGAGGCGTCCACACCGATCATGTCATACCCCGAACACGCAAGGCGAAGCGTCAGCTCCCCGGTTCCGCAGCCCAAATCCGCCACAATCCCCGACGAAATCCCCCGTGCGCACAGGATGCCGCGGACATGACAAAACAGCGTGTCATAATCCGCATCCTCATTGAATGCGTCGTATACGCCCGCGAAGGCCTCGTAAGCCGCCATTACAGGTCGTTGCGGACAAGATCCGCATAGGTTTCCCGCCGCACCGCGATACTGTCCGTTCCCCCATGTACCATGATGACCGGCGGCCGAGGAACACGATTATAATTGGAGGCCATTGAGTAATTGTACGCGCCGGTGGACAAAACAGCGAGAATATCCCCTACCGCAGGCGTCTGAATCGGCGTGTGTTCCTGAATCAGATCGCCGCTTTCGCAGCAGCGGCCGGCGATTGTAGCTGTAAAGTCTTTTTGCTGTGCGGCTTTGTTCGCGATAATTGCTTCGTAGGAGGACTGGTACAGCGCATAGCGTGGATTGTCCGTCATGCCGCCGTCAATCGAAACATATGTACGGCAGCCCGGAATGGTTTTCACGCTGCCCACCGTATATAAAGTGATTCCCGTATCGCCTACGATGGAGCGGCCCGGCTCGATGCAGATAAACGGAACCGGCAGACGATGCTTTTCACAGCGCGCGGAAACGACCTTGGAAACCGCCTCCATATAGCTTTCCAGTGCTTTCGGATCGTCCTCCTCCACATAGCGGATTCCAAAGCCGCCGCCTAAATTCAATTCCTGAATGGTACAGCTATTTGTCTCGCGCACCTGCTGCGCAAAATCCAGCATAACCTCGGCCGCGTGACAGAATGGATCAATATCAAATATCTGCGAGCCGATGTGGCAATGAATCCCCACAAAGGAGATACCCGGCAAGGATAGTGCCCGGGCAACGGCCTCCATCGCTTCACCTGTCTCGAGTGCAAAGCCAAACTTGGAATCGATCTGTCCGGTGCGAACAAAATTATGCGTGTGCGCGTCAATGCCGGGCTTGATCCGGAATAGGATGTTCGCCGTCTTGCCCGCCGCCTTGGCCAGCGCGCTCAAGAGCTCCAGCTCAGCAATATTGTCCACGACGATACGGCCAACCCCGGCCTCAAGTGCCATCGATAATTCGTCCGCCGTTTTGTTGTTTCCATGGAAATAAATACGTTCGGCGGGAAAGCCCGCCTGCATCGCGGTATACAATTCGCCACCGGAAACAACGTCCGCGCCAAGCCCTTCTTGCGCGATAATCTGATAGATTCGCTTGCAGCAAAAGGCCTTACTGGCATACAGCACCATGCCGTGACCCGCATAGTGCGTCTCCAAGGATGTTTTCAGCGCGCGGCAGTTCGCACGGATCGCGTCCTCATCCATCACGTAAAGCGGCGTGCCATATTTAGCCGCGAGCGCAACGGTATCCACGCCGCCGATTGTCAGGTGACCGTATTCATTGACACCCGTCACGTTTCTTCCCACCATAATCACCCTTCCCAAGAAAATTGATCCAGTATATCCCGCAACTCCGGGATCCCATAGCCCGTTTCTGCACTGGTAAGCAAAACGCCTTTACAGCCATATCCCGCACAAATTTTCGCGAACCGAGCGGTCGTCTCCTCGTATTGGCTTTTTTTCAGCTTGTCGGCCTTTGTCAGCAGCGCAAGAAACGGAATGCGGTAATGCGCCAAATACGCAAGCATCATCCAGTCATCGGCGCTGGGCTCATGGCGGCAGTCCAAAAGCTGCGCCAATAGAATGTTTTCCGGTTCCCGCCGTTCAAAATAATGGTTGATCAGCCGGTCCCACCGCTGGCGCTCCCCTTTTGCCGCCTTCGCGTAGCCGTAGCCCGGAAGGTCGACGAAATAAAACGGATCGACCGTATAAAAATTGATGGTAGCTGTTTTTCCGGGCGTACTGCTGACGCGCGCAAGGCTTTTGCGGTTGCACAGCTTATTGATCAACGAGGATTTGCCGATATTAGAGCGCCCCGAAAAGACAATCTCCGCGCGCTCCTGCTCCGGAAGCTGGGAGGATAATCCATAGGACGCGTAAAAATCCGCGTCTGCAAGCTTCACATATACTCCCCATTTCAACGGCGCGGTCCAATCGGGACACGGGCGGCCCGTGTCCCGATCAATGCGCGATTTTTTATTGCCGGATTGAAACAACCGGCTCCGCCGGCTCCGGCGGCGGCGTCTGCTTCAGGCGTTCCTCCTCCGGCGGCTTCACCTTTCCCGCCTTCAGCTTTTTGGGCGCCGGCAGCAGCGCCATGCGCAGCACCTCCTCCAGCGTCGTGACCGGGCGGAAGGTCAAGCCGTTTTTCACGGCGTCGTCTACCTCGTACAGGTCCGGAAGATTCGCCTTGGGGATCAGCACCAGCGACATCCCCTCCCGGTAGGCCGCCATACTCTTTTCCTTCAGCCCTCCGATGGGAAGCACCTGTCCATGCAGCGCGATTTCTCCCGTCATGGCAATATCGGCCCGCACCGGGCGACCGGACAGGCAAGAAATCAGCGCGGTGGTCAGCGTCACTCCGGCGGAAGGGCCGTCCTTTGGAATCGCGCCCTCCGGCGCATGGATATGAATATCGATCTCCTTAAAAATCGAGGCGTCATAGCCATAGGCGTCGGCATGTGTTTTTGCATAGGTGATCGCCAGCTTTGCGCTCTCCTTCATTACCTCGCCGAGAGATCCCGTCAATTCAAGATGGCCCGAGCCCTTCGGGATGATCTCCACCTCAATGGGCAGAATTTCGCCGCCTACACTCGTCCACGCAAGGCCGTTTGCCACGCCTACAGTGTTTTTGCGGCTCAAAAACGCGGGCTTCACACGCTTCGGCCCCAGCAGGCTCTCCAAATTCTTTTCCCCGACGGACATTTTTTCCACATCGCCCGCCGCGACGCGCTTGGCGCATTTGCGCAGCAGCTCGGTGATTGTGCGCTCCAAATTGCGCACGCCGGCCTCCTGCGTGTACCCGTCAATAATGCCGTACAACGCGGTACTGCCCACGCGCACACGCCCCTTCAGGCCAGTAGCAGCAAGCTGCTTTGGCAGCAGATGGCGCTTTGCAATCTCAAATTTTTCCACACGTGTATAGCTGGACAGCTCGATTACATCCATACGGTCAAGCAGCGGACGCGGGATGGTGTCGATGGTGTTGGCCGTGGTAATGAACAGCACATCGCTCAAATCAAATGGAATATCAAGGTAATGATCCTTAAATGCGATATTTTGCTCTGGGTCAAGTGCCTCCAACAGCGCGGCGGCCGGATCCCCACGAAAATCACTGGCCAGCTTATCGACCTCATCCAGCAGCAGCAGCGGGTTTGCACTTTTCGCCGTCAAGATCGCGCTGATGATTTTGCCCGGCATGGCGCCGATATAGGTGCGGCGGTGGCCGCGGATCTCCGCCTCATCGCGCACGCCGCCAAGGGACATCCGCGCATATTTGCGGCCAAGACACTCCGCGATGGAGCGCGCGATGGACGTCTTGCCCACGCCCGGCGGGCCGACCATGCAGATGATCTGGCCCTTTACCTCCGGCGCGAGCTTGCGCACGGCGAGAATCTCCAAAATGCGCTCCTTGACCTTTTTCAGGCCGTAATGCTCCTTATCAAGCTGGGCCGCGGCGCGGTTGACGTCTAAAATATCCTGCGTCTTCGTCTGCCACGGCAGCTCCAAGCAGGTATCCAGATAGGTGCGGATGACAGACGCCTCCTGCGAGCTCCCCTGCATCCGGTACAAGCGATCGGCCTCTTTCAAAAGCTTT
>CANRZX010000124.1 GCA_947644575.1 uncultured Clostridia bacterium
ACCGTCGCCTCCGGCCCGGCGCCCCGGCTGCCGGTATAGCCCCTGCAGACGATGAAATACTGCGCGCGCTTGAGCACCACGCCGATGCGCTTCAGATCGTCCAAGCCGAGGCTGCCGTTACGGCGCGCGGTACGGATGCGCTGCGCGCTGCGGACGCCGATGCCCGGCACGCGCAGCAGCATTTCATAGGGGCACCGGTTCACATCCACGGGGAACAGGTGCATATTGTGGATGGCCCAGTTGCACTTGGGGTCGAGATAGGGGTTGAAATCCGGGTGCCGCTCGTCTAAAATTTCGGCGGCGGAAAACTGATAGAAGCGCAGCAGCCAGTCCGCCTGATACAGCCGGTGCTCGCGCAGCAGAGGCGGCTTTGTGTCCGGCGCGGGCAGCAGACTGTCCTCGGCCACCGGGATATAGGCCGAGAAAAAGACGCGCTTCAGGCTGTATTTTCGGTACAAGCCTTCGGTCAGCCGCAGGATTTGATAGTCGGATTCCGGGCTGGCGCCGATAATCATCTGCGTGCTCTGCCCGGCGGGCGCGAAGCGCGGCGCGCCGCGGTATACGGCCAGCTCGGCCTTGCTCTGCGCGGCGCTGTCGCGCACCTGGCGCATCGGGCCCAGAATGGCGCGTTTGGATTTGTTGGGCGCGAGCAGGGAAAGGCTGCGCTCGCTGGGCAGCTCGATGTTGACGCTCAGCCGATCGGCCAGCAGGCCAAGGCGTGCCACCAGCGCGGGATCGGCGCCCGGGATCGTCTTGGCGTGGATGTAACCGTGAAAACGGTATTCGCCGCGCAAAAGCTCCAGCACGCCGATCATCTGTTCCATCGTATAGTCCGGGTCGCGCAGAACCGCGCTGGACAAAAACAGTCCCTCAATATAGTTGCGCCGGTAAAAGCCGATCGTCAGCTCCGCCAGCTCGCGCGGGGTGAAGGCGGCGCGGGGGACGTCGTTGGAGACGCGATTGACACAGTATTTGCAGTCGTAAATGCAGCAGTTGCTCAAAAGCACCTTCAGCAGGCTGATGCAGCGCCCGTCGGCGGCGAAGGCGTGGCACAGCCCGGCCGCGACGGCGTTGCCCAGCCCGTCCTCGCGGCCCTTGCGATCGACGCCGCTCGAGGTGCAGGCGACGTCATATTTGGCGCTGTCTGTCAGAATCGTCAGCTTTTCCAACACATCCATAGAGAACACTCCTGTTTTGACAAGGAAATCGATCCGGACGGTCTTTGAAGCGGCTCCCTCCGGCGAGGCCGCGTGCATTCCGCGCGCGGTTCGCATGCGGAACCGGAGCCTCCTGAAAATATTCTTTCGTCCTTTCACAAAGTAAGCACGGGCCAAATCGGTGTGTCATCGGCCGTATCAGGAACGCGCGGCCAATACTTCTCCGCGAGAAGATGCGCACAGCGGTTTAATCAGCACTTACACAACAAGCTTCTGAATACAAAGCGGATGCACAAGACGAGAGCAACTTTTCCAAAAGCCTAAGAGCCTCGCTCCGCTCAGACCGGCTCCGAAGCGCATCTGCGGGCGCAGTCCGTCAGGTGAAACAAAAGCGCAGGGGTAACGCCTGACGGCGTTGTCGGCTTGCTGGCCAAAATTACGGCCCGCATTCCGCCTGCGGCGGACACGCCGTGCTTTGTGCCCGAGCGGGCATTTTTGCAATCATAGCTGCAAAGCAGCTATGATTGCGCATCCGCCCACTCCGTGGACGGGCGCTTTTGATTCAAAGGCCATGGGCGCGGAGCGCCCCACATGGCCAATTTTATAGCTTTAAAGTGCAAAGCTGTAAAATCTGAGAGAACAATTTGCCGAAGTTTTTGGCAGACGGGACTTTTTAGACAGTTTGACAAGGGTACACACGCCGGCCAAAATGGCGAAAAAAAAGAAAGCCCCGCGCAAAACGCGCATTTCACGCAGGGCAGAATGTTGGGGATGGATTTGATTTACGGAAAAAATCGGATTTAGACCGGATCAGTCCGGCAAAACGGCGGAAACGCTTTTCATAAGGTGCGCTTTATCGTACGATTCTTCTGCGATACTTTTTCTGACGGGGAAAAAGCGTTACCACCGCGCGTGCGTTTCCACGACCTTTCCCACAATATATAAATGGTCGAGATCCTCGCCCATGATAATCTGCGGCGTGTACGCACTGTTGAAGGGCTGCAAAATCACCGTGTTCCCGCGCCGCACAAATTTTTTCAGCGTTCCTTCGCCGTCGCCGAAGACCATCACGCCGAGCTCGCCGTTTTCCAGCGTGTTTTGACGGCGCACCAAGGCGAGGTCGCCGTCGCTGATGCGCGGCTCCATGCTGTCGCCCTGCACCACTAAATAGAAGTAGTGATCCGGATCCTTGACGTTGGCGTATTCCTCGCCGCAGTCCTCCTCAAACGCCAGCGCGCCGAAGCCCGCGCGCACGGTGCCGATGATGGGGATCAGGTGCCCGCGCTCAAAGGGGACGACAGATAAGCCGGGCGCGGCTGGGTCTGGGATCGAGCCGAGCAGATAATCCGCGCTGACGGAAAAATAAGCCGCGATGCGCGCAAGCGTCTGCGGGTCGGGCGTGGCGCGGCCCGCTTCCCACTTCCCGACGGCCTGCTGCGTCACCCCCAGCAGGCTGGCCAGGGCCGCCTGCGATACGCCACCCCGTTTGCGCAGCTCTCTCAATCGTTGTGCAAACATTGCCATGCCCCCATTTCTGTTTACTTTTATATTACTACGATTTGTTGTTTTTGTAAAGGGGGAATTCTAAAATTTTAAGAAAAAAAGTTGTAAAATCTCTTGACAACAACAGAGAGTTGTATTATTTTTAAGAAAGCAGAAGTCGAAAAGACGCGATTTTCGCGAAGCGCGCCTATCATGAAATCATGCCGGGAGAGAGATCAGAATGAAAAAACAAATGGAAAGCTTTTTGCTGCGGGTGCTTACATTAGCGGCGGTGCTGGGGGCAATGTGCTTTGTGAGCGCGTACGCCGAGGGGAGGCTTTGCGCGGAAATGCTGCTTACCCCGGCCTGCGTGGGGCTGGCCCGCGCGGCATGGCAGGCAGAAAAGGACCTGCGTGAATCGAAGCGCGCCGTACAGAAGCTGTGCGCCGCGCCCTCTGATCCTGATCCGCTCCGTGCTGCTTGACAGCAGGACGCTGTAAATGCGCGTATTGCAAGGAAAGTCGGCGCAGCCGGACGGCAAAGGAGCCGACGCATGGGGCTTATGGCTATTTTCCAAGCAGATCCAAACCTTCGGGCGGTTTTGCGCGGTGCGGCCCTGCAGCTGCAGGCAAAGAAATACGCTTGCCGCCGGGGCGCGCAAAACGTGTGTGCCGGGCCCACGATCGCCCCGTCCGCAAAAGTGTTTTTGGCGAGCCTTTGCCGCGCCCATTCCGCAAAACGCGGCGCGCCGCTCCGCGCAAATCCGTGTGATGCGGCGCGCCGATTTCTTTGCGCAAAATCGCGCGCCGCTCTTGACAGCGCGGAACAGCTATGTTAAAATGATTTATACATTCCGTAAACGATTGGGGAGAGGTGTCCGAGTGGTTTAAGGAGGCGGTCTTGAAAACCGTTGAACAGCGATGTTCCGTGGGTTCGAATCCCACCTTCTCCGCCATTCCTTTTGATCCTCACATATTCCCAATGTGGATCACAATTTCATAGCAATTGGAACGCTACCATTTTGGAGAAGTACTCAAGTGGTGACGAGGCGCCCCTGCTAAGGGCGTAGGTCGGGTAACCGGCGCGAGGGTTCAAATCCCTCCTTCTCCGCCAAAAAGAGACAAACTTGTTTTAGGGCAGGTTTGTCTCTTCTTTTATCCACAAATAGGCTAAAAATAGAATTATGGCATTGATAACGACTTGGTTTTGATGAAAATCGGGTCGTTTTTTCTTTTGTCGTTGAAATTACAATTTATAAACACACTAATTTGCGTGTTATAGCTATAAGCGACAGCCCAAAGAAAATTGTAAATCCACTAATATCTGTTTTATTATTGTTAAACACACAAATTAGTGATATAATTAGAAAGGAAATTTTAATATGAAATTGTCTTATATTGAATCAAAGATTTTCGGCAAGGTTTGTTATGGATTCCGTCGAAATAAAGACGGTATTGTTGAAACGATACCTGATAAAGCAGCAGTTGTTGCAAGGATATTCGCACTTTATTTGAACGGAAACAGTTTAGAAGATATCCAGCAGTACTTATTTGAAACACAGATACCGTCTCCATCCGGAAAAGAAAAATGGAGCCGGGACGTTTTGAATAAGTTATTAAATAACTACAAATACACTTTTGGTATCGTTAGCCATGAGATGTTTGAAGCTGTAGAAAATCTGAAGGAAAGTAATTGCCGAAATCCAAATCGAGTTGTAGAGGATGAGAATAGTTGGGACGAGCAACCAAAACAGAATTACTGTGGGCTTATGCTATAACGCGTGAGGAGTTCTTAAAACGGGTAAATGATAAAATTGAACTTCATCCAAAGGATTGGGAAGATATCCGCGATACTCTATTTGAGGCGATGAGTAAAGGCGAGACATCTATATATGAGCCTAAAATGAATGCATATCTGGAAGACACAGTATACAAATATTTGCGCCCGACGGATGAGCCTATATCACTGACAGATATTGCGAGGAGATTCCAACCGGATAATCCGAGTTGTCTGATTCAAAGCTGGCTGCGCAGCAGAAATACAATTGCGTTTCTTGGAGAATGGGAGCGCAATAACAATAAGCAATTCAATGAGGAAGCGTTTCAAAAGCTGCTGAAAGATGTTCGCTCACCGTCCTATACGCTGACACCAAAGAGATGGATTGAAACTGTGAATGCTACTGGAATTGAATCCAAGCGTGGCAAAAACGGAGGCACAATGGCGCATCCGTTTATTGCCTGCGATTTTGAAATGTGGAATGATATGCAGTTTCGATATGAGGTACTGAAGTATTTTATAAGTTCAAAGATTGACACAGACGATGAGGAATAAAGGCAATAAGAATATTAGGAGGATGCATTATGAATGAGTTTGATCGCAACATTTTGATAGTCAACGAAAATATATGTAAAAATATTGCAAGTATCACTGAAGAAGACAGAGGTTTTAGATCACAAAATATTTTAAATAATCTGCGTCATTTAGTAGAAGCAATTGCACAGCGTATTTATAGCGAAAAAGAAACAATTACGCTTAACAAATATGATGATATAGAACGCTCTGTTTCATATGTTGCATCCAGAGGAGAATTGCGCTTCCTGAACCGTTTTCACTATTTTCTTCAAGCAGCAGTTTCGCATTTTATCCCTGATGAAGATGGAGCAACGCGACTCATGCTAAAATATTATGAGTGGCTTATCCGGATTCGGGAATATGCAAAAAACTCTTTCAATCTTGATATTTTAGAAAATCTGGAGGATTACCCTTTAGATCAAGATGACTCATTGTTTGAATATTATGAAAAAATTGCGTTTTGCTTAGACCGTGCACAGTACACGCATAAGTCACCCCAAAATAGGTTTTATGTTCAAAAAAGCAAAACCTTCTTTGTCAGCGGGAAAATATATTATGAAATTACTGTCACGCCTGCAGATGACTACTCGAGTAAATTTAACAGGTTTACTGTATTTTCTAACAAAGAAATACCGACGTATTATGCTATAAAACTGAGTTTTATTGATGACGAAATCGAGATTTTAGGACGCCGTATGCCAATCAGGATGATTAATACATATTTTGTTGCAATTCGCCCAGTGGAATTCGAAGATTTTTCTCGAATTCTGAACATGCAAAAAGTGAGCACAGGAACCAAAGAATACCATGCAATGATGGAATATCTCACTGTATCTGGAATTAGTCTGTCCGAATTGGTAACTATGGCTGACGAATATTATGATGCTGTGAAAACAGAAATCCAAAATTCAAGCAACTCTAATAACCTATTTAACTCCCTGGATAGATGCAGGCAACTCATTAAATCAAAAGCCCCCGGTAGCAACATTGTGCGGTATATTTTGCTAAAAATGCGACATCATATTATGAAACGCCAGATAGCTGACCGCGCTAACAACTGGCTATCTTACTTATGCTTATGGAATGAGTGTTTTCCTTTCGACAAAATGCCTTTTGATGCTTCTTTGGTTTACCATAACCCTACCTTGTTTGATGTTTTTTCTTGTATCAGTAGCAAAGGACGCGAGCATGAGATATTATCGCGGAAAATTCGAAGTAACACCGAGCGAAATGTCTAATTGTTTACACCCACCAAAGATGTTGAATGTATTGGTAATGTTGCAGAACTTGCAAATAAGTTCAATTCGTTGCTTATTCGCAAGCACATTCCAGTTAGGAGTCTAATAGTTGAGAATGAGCGAGTATATATAAACGGATACGAATCTGACACCGTTGATATTATTAATAATCTCATTGGACGTACCGGCAGTGGTTTGACAGGATACCATAATGCAATGGCGGCTTGGCTTCAAGAAATGCCTGTGGTTGACTGTGATGAAAAGAAAACTATACTGCTTGACATGTTTGCAAAACATGATCTTGCTATGATATATGGGGCAGCTGGAACGGGAAAAACAACATTGATAAAGCACTTGTCAATGTATTTTGCAGATTCCAGTAAATTGTATTTAGCGAATACAAATCCTGCAAAGGAAAACCTTCGTCGACAGATAAAAGTAAGCAATAGCGAATTTAGCACTATAGCAAGTTGTGGCCCTCTTGTTGATGGGCATAGATATGATATTGTTTTTATTGACGAGTGTAGTACAGTCGATAATTTTGCAATGAAGGAATTGCTGAAAAAGTTACAATGCCGGTTACTTGTGCTAGTAGGGGATGTATATCAGATACGTTCCGTTAAATTTGGAAACTGGTTTAGTTTGGCACGCTATTTTTTAAAGTCGGAAATCATTTACGAGTTAACCACCCCATTTCGCAGTAGGAATAGTGGAATGAGAGAACTTTGGGATAAAGTCCGCCATTTAGACGAGCGAGCAGAGGAATTCATAGCAATACATCATTATGCCTCTGAATTAGACGATAGTATTTTTGAGCATGAAGATCAGGATGAAGTTGTTCTATGTTTAAATTACGACGGCCTTTACGGTATTAATAACATCAATAGTTTTCTACAAAATAATAACCCAAATCCTGCGGTGTATTGGGATTCGTGGATATATAAAATTGGAGATCCGGTTATATTCAACGAATACAACCGTTTTTATCCGACGTTATACAACAATCTGAAGGGTTGGATTCGTCATATAGAAAGAACAGATACCGTTATAAAGTTTGATGTGGAAGTAGATATACCGTTAACTGAATTTGCTGCAATGACTGCAGGTTTTAGTTTGCTTGAATGCGATGTTCCTGGTCATTCATTGATTCATTTTTCAGTTGATCGTTATGTTGATGATGACGGACGCGAGAGACAGAACGCAGAAGTAGTTCCGTTCCAAGTTGCATACGCTATTTCTATCCATAAAGCACAAGGACTGGAGTATAACTCTGTTAAGGTCGTTGTTACTAACGAAATTGAAGAGTTAATAACCCACAACATTTTTTATACAGCCATTACAAGAGCGCGTGAAAAACTGAAAATTTATTGGACGCCAGAAACCCAGCATAAGGTGCTAACCGAAATGAAGCTCATTTCTTGTAAGAAGGATGCATATATTATTTCCAATAAGCATAACATTCCTGTTATAAACAGATACGACTAATCTCTTCGAGAGTTCAAATCTATCTTCCAAAAAGCCGAAAGTATCTTTTTCATGTGGCTTTCACAAACGGGGATTGCATGAACACCTGCTGTTATAAGTACGGGTTCACAATCCTAACCCATCTGTCAGATTGACGGGTGGGTTTTTCTTTTGTGCAAAAAAAGAAAACAATATTAAAACATGGGCATATATCCCGCACGACAAAGGCATCACATTCTGCAGATTTCGCGCCTCACCGGGATTGCGCGCGGCATTGTCCAGCACGGTATGACGCTGACCGTTGGTGAAACAGCCGCTTTTGAAATTGATTTTGGCTTTTCTGATGGAGAAACGGTAGACGTCAGCACAGAATTTATTTACACTTCTGAAGATGAGGATATTGTATCGATCATGAGGGCGGCGTTGTGACCGGCGCAGCCGTTGGAGAGACCACCGTCACCGTGGAAAACAAACTGAGGCAGAAAGCCGCCTGCAAATTGAAAGTGACGGAACCTGTCCAGCAGGCTCCTGCGCAGACCGGCAGCAATAGCGCACTGTCCGGCGAGGCATCCTCCGCCCCCAAAAGCAGCATCCCCACTGCCCCTGCACAGACTCCTGCGCCCGCCCCTACTCCTTCGATTCCCGAACCGGCGCCAGCGCCTGCCCAGCCTGATCATAATAACTGTGCGTATAAGCCATATGAGTATATATGATACAGTGGATGGCATATCTGCCGGGGTATGCGGACAAGGTGGCAGATATTGTGGGGGTTTCGGAACCCTTGACGGCGTGACACCAATGAATGGTGTGACCCCTGCGGGGGCTGATGCTTGGCAAATTGCGCCCGGCAATTTTATAGGCGGAGATTAAAACCTTCGATTTTGAGGATTGGATACACTTTATTTTGCTTCATTTGAGGACACATGAGAATATTCCTTGGCGATTTCGCTTGTTGATTTTCTGCTTGAATTGTAACGATCAAAAAGGGCGCGTTGCAAAAAGAAAGTAAAAAAGACGAACAGGGCAGCCAAAAAAG
>CANRZX010000125.1 GCA_947644575.1 uncultured Clostridia bacterium
CTCTGGACGCGCCTGCGGGCGCAGTCCGGCGCAAAAAGGGAATTTTTCATGCACTATGTACACCCAAAATCCCCTTTTTGCTGTAGCGGTGTTTGCCTGCCCGGCTGCGGTGCTGTCCAAATCTTTGATTTGGGCAACAGCGCCCATGCAAGGGACGCCCGTGAACAGGAGCGCATTGCGCGAACTGTGAACGGCTGCGGCCTACTGCTCATGTCCGTGCAGGCAAACAAAATTTTTCCTTTTTGGGGAGATTCCCTAAAGGGAACACGAAATCAATCACCATACATACGTCGACGGCATATGAGGCTTCGCATCCCTCTGCGGAGAATTACAACAGGTTACCCGAGGAATTTTTCATTCAGCGTCACGCCGAATTCCTTAGCGATGGCGCGCAGGTTGTCGTCCTCAATGGTCTGCCGCAGCCTGCCCTGCCCCGCCGACTGCGCCAGCACCCAGATCTGGGCCGCCTTTTCAATGGTATGCATCAGGCCGAAGGTCGTGTCGAAGTCCGGGCCGGAGCAGAACAGGCCGTGGTGCGCCCATACCGCCGCGTCGAATTCCTTCATCAGCTCGCTGGTCGCCATCGCAATGTCCGCGCCGCCCGGCACCATCCACGGCACAACGCCCACGCCGCCCGGAAAGACCACCGGGCACTCGGTGGCGGACTGCCACAGCGCGCGCGTGAAATCCCGCGCGGTCAGCGGCAGCACGTACGTCATGGCGATCAGGTTCGCCGGATGGGCATGATAAATCACGCGGTACGCCCCATTTGTCGCCGCGGCGCGCACACAGTGGTTCATATAGTGGCTGGGAAATTCGCTCGTCGGCTTCGCGCCGTCCGCGAGCCCCCATACGATGCGCCACGCGTCGCCCCGGCCATTGATCTCCACGATGCCGATGTTGTGCTCGGGGTTCAGCGCGACGTTGCGGAAATATTTTCCGCTGCCGGTCGTCAGGAAATACTCCCCCGCGAGGGACGCGCCCGTCACGCCCATCTCCGTCCACGCGCCCGGCCCGGTGAAGAACGGGCGGCAGGCCTCAACCTCCTCGGGCCGCATGCGGTAGGTCAGGTTCCCCCCATTGCGCTCGTGCCAGCCCTGCTCCCACCCGTCGGAGCACATGCGGATATAGTCCCGCACGATCTTGATGTCAGTGATTGCCATATGCTTTTTACCCTCTTTTGCTCAAAACTTCCGCCTCATACCGTGTCACAATATCAAGCCACGCACCGTCCTCCGGCACGCCCTGGCGGCGGCAATACTCGCTCCACACCGCGTCGAGCGGCAGGGTGCGCGCCTCCTCCATGCGCACCAATTTTTCGGTGAACCGCATCCCGTCCTGCATGGCCTTTAGCGTGTCGTTGGGCTGGAGCAGCGCGAACAGCAGCGCCTTCTGCGCGCTACGCGTGCCCAGCACCCACGCGGCCACGCGGTTGATCGACGCGTCGAAGAAATCGAGCCCGATCAGCACGCGGTCCATCGCGTCGTTGCGCACGACCTCCTTCATGATCTCCTTGATCTCGTCGTCGAACAGCACGACGTGATCGGAGTCCCAGCGCACGGGACGCGTGACGTGCAGGGGGATCTTATCAAAGAAGCACAGCATCGCCGGAATCTTGTCGCTGATGTATTCCGTGGGATGGTAATGCCCCGCGTCCAGCAGATTGTATACGCCGGGATGTGTGGCGGCGTACGCCGTATAAAATTCATTGCTGCCGACCGTCATGCTCTCGAGGCCGATGCCGAACACTTTGCTTTCGACGCAGTCGATCACGTTCGGGCACGGCTCGGCGAACACCTCGTCCAGCGATTCCTTCAGCCGCAGGCGCGGGCCCATCCGGTCCGCCGGGATGTCCTTGAAGCCGTCCGGCACCCACACGTTGTTCAGCACCTGATCGCCCAGCGCCTCGCCGATTTTCTGCGCGATGCGGCGCGTCGCCCTGCAGTGGTCGATCCAGAAGCGGCGCACTTCGGCGTCCGGGTGCGACAGCGTCAGACCGTCCTTCACCATCGGATGGGAAAAGCACGTCGGGTTGAAATCGATGCCGAAGCCGTTTTCCCTGGCGAAAGCCACCCACGGCTCAAAGTGGCGGTACTCCAGCCGGTCGCGGTCAACCCATTCCCCTTCGGGGAACACCGCGTAGCTGGCGTGCAGATTGATGCGCTTTTTGCCGGGGATCAGACTGGCCGCCTTGAGGAAATCGGCCGTCAGCTCCTCAAAGCTGCGCGCCTTGCCGGGGTAATTGCCCGTCGTCTGGATGCCGTCGCCCGCTTTTCCGTCCTTCTGGTCGAAGCCCGCGACGTCGTCGCCCTGCCAGCAGTGGATGGAAATCGGCTTTTGCGCCAGCCTTTCCAGCGCCTTTTCCGCGTCGACGCCGAACGCGGCGTAGCGCTCCTTCGCATACTCGAAGCCTGTCATGGTGTTACCTCCTTGATTGTAAAGCTGTTTTTGATCGCCGCGCGCGCGGACGGCAAGCCGTCGAATTCGCCCGCCGCGATCCATTGCGCAATCAGATTGCCCAGCGCCGTGCCCTCGGTCGGCCCCGCGAAAACCGGCAAGCCGGTCGAGCGGGCAGTCAGCTCGTTCAGATAGCCGTCCTTGCTGCCGCCGCCCACAATGTTGACGCTGGTATAGGTTTTCCCCGTCAGGCCGGAGAGCTCGCGGACGGCCGCCGCGTAGCCGTCGGCCAAGCTGGCGTACACACACTGCATCACCTCGCCCACCGTCTGGGGAACCGCCTGCCCCGTCCGCGCGCAGAACGCCTTCACGGCTTCGAGCATGCTGTCCGGCGCGAGGAAATCCGGGTCGTCCACCCGCACGCGGGACGCAAAGCCGGCGCTTTTGCGCGCCTCGGCCTCCAGCTCCGCAAAGCTCCACTGCTTTTCGGCGGCGGCGCGGGTCTCCTTTCCGGCGACATATGAAACGCCGTTCAACTCGCGCCGGATGGACTGGATCATCCACAGGCCCATGATATTTTTCAGGTAGCGGTACCGGTATGCGTAGCCGCCCTCGTTGGTGAAATTGGCGTGCATGCTCGCCTCGCTCGTGATCGGCTCCCGGTTCTCGACGCCGAGCAGGCTCCATGTGCCGCTCGAAAGATACACGGCGTTTTCGTCCCGCGCGGGCACCGCGAGGAACGCGCTGCCCGTGTCGTGCGTCGCGGGCAGCAGCACGGTACAGTCGAAGCCCGCCGCATCCCGCACCTTTTCCGTAAATCCGCCCACGCGCTCGCCGGGCAGATGCAGCGCGCCGAAAATTTCGCGCGGCAGGCCGAGCGCGGCCAGCACCGTGCCATCCCAATCCTTCGTTTGCGCGTTCACCAGCGCCGTGGAGGTCGCGTTTGTATATTCGTTCCGGATGCATCCCGTCAGAAGATAATTGAAATATTCCGGCAGCATGACAAAATGCCGCGCGGCGACAAGCTGCTCGGGGTGCTCCTCCCGCAGGGCGAGCAGCTGATAGACGGTATTGAACGGCTGCTTCTGGATGCCTGTCCGCGCGTACAGCTCGGCAAACGGGAGCCGCTTCTCCGCGGCGGCGTCCATCCCCTGCGTCCTCTTGTCCCGGTACGCCACGGCGTCGCAGACGGGCTCGCCCCGCTCGTCGAGCAGGAGGAAATCCACCGCCCATGTGTCAATGCCCATCGTCTGCGGAATTTTCCCCGCTTCCTTACAGGCGCGCAGGCCGGCCAAAATGTGCCGCCACAGCGCCTCGATGTCCCAGCAGTCGTGCCCGTTCCGGCGGCACTGTGTGTTGTCGAAGCGGTAAACCTCCTCGAGCACCATGCGCCCATCCTCAATATGGCCTAAAATATGCCGCCCGGAGGACGCGCCAATGTCGACCGCCAAATGATAAGCCATCCTTTTCCTCCTTTTCTGATTCACAAATGGAGCCGGTCCCATGCCGGTTTCTTCCCGCAGTGACTGCCCTACCTCCACTCCCCTTTGCGTTCCCCGCATCATGATTTGTGTTCCTTTTTATAGAGCGTCCAAGATAAGGCAAAAAAGAAAACACTCGATCCAAGGCTGCCGATCGCGGCGCCAAGCTGTCCGCTGAAAAAGTTGATGGCCGCGCACAGGAGCAGGAACGCCGAAAACGCAAAACCGCCAATGGCGATGGATTTTTCTTTCATTGGATCTTCTCCCACAACGATAGGCTTATATTCTTATATGAACCCGATTCACCGCTGTTTTGGGATGTATCCCATCCCGTGGCAAACGCCAGCCGTGCGCAGAAATGTCAAGGCGGGGCGTTCCCCCCCTATTTATTGTACTCCCTCCGGAAAAAGAAAATAAGGACGCTGTTTTTGAAAAAATGCGTCCTTATTTCACAATATTCTCTTGTTTTTTCTCTTTTCTACAGACGCGCGCGGTATTCTTTGGGCGTTATGCCATATTGCGCGCGGAACAGACGGTGAAAATAGCTGGTGTTGTCATATCCCACCGCGGCGCAGATCTCCTGCACTGGCAGCCTTGTTTCGCGCAGCATGCGCGCGGCGGCGTCCATGCGCTTCTGGCAGAGCAGCTGCTTGAAGGTGCTGCCCGTCGCGCGCTTGACCTCCGCGCTCAGGTAGGAAACGCTGACATGATGCGCCGCCGCCACCTCGGAAAGGCTTGCCGTGCGGTAATTGGTCTCGATCTCCCGCAGCGCCGCCACGACGAGCGGGCTGCCCGCGCCGGCCGCGGGCGCGTCGATATGGTCGGTATACTGCATCAGCAGCATCAGCAAAAGGCCCATCGTCACCTGGCCGACGCGGCACGTCCCTGCGGGCTCGTCCACGGTTGTCCAAATTAAATTTTCCACCAAGTTCTGCACGGGCCGCACCTCGCGCACCCTGAAATGCAGATAGCTGACCGCCGCACCACCCGCCCGCAGCTCGCCCAGCAAAAACTGCGCCAGCACGTTGTCCATGCCCATCAGCTGGAACGCCTCGTCAAAGAACTGCGGCAGGATGATGAAATTGACAGCGATGTCCCCCGCCTCGGCCCGCTGGATGGCATGGCTGGCGTGCCGATTCAAAAACAGCAGCTCCCCCTCGCGCAGCGTGACGCACGCGTCGCCGTTGATGCGGTGTACGGTCTTGCCCTTGCACATATACATAATCTCGACATAGTTGTGACTGTGACGCGGGAACGGCGCGAAGCGCGTGTGGGGGCGGATGCTCATCAGCCGGCCCCGCTCGATCATTTTTTCCGCGTCCACCCGGAACACGCCCCCGGACGCGTAGAGAGTCTTGTCCACGCCGCCGCCATGCAGGATCGCCCGCTCCTCCCGCGTAATGCGCGCCAACCGCCGCAACAGCTCATCGTCCATCCCGTCTCACCGTCTTCACAAATTCTTCATGCAATGCCGCATGTATTATGGTACAATGGTTACAAATTGTTACAATTTTCATTTCCTTTGAAAGGATATTTCGGATATGAACCTTTTATTTTTACTCATGAACAAGGCGGAGGTCGCTTATGTATACGACGACTTCACCCTGCGCCAGGCAATCGAAAAAATGGAGTACCACCGCTATTCCTCCATTCCCATCCTGAACCGCAAGGGCGAATATGTCGGCACCATCACAGAGGGCGACATCCTGTGGGCCGTCAAGCGCAACTATAACCTGAACCTTCAGGACGCCGAGGACGTGCCCCTGCTGTCAATTCCGCGCAAGCGCGATTACAGCTGCGTTTCGGTAGACACCGACATGGAGGAGCTGATCGCCGCCGCGCTGCGCCAAAATTTCGTCCCGGTCATCGACGGCAAAAACAGCTTTATCGGCATCGTTAAACGCAACAGCATCATCCAGTTCTGCTACGATCAATATCGGAGCGGGCTTGCGTAGCCGCTTTCCCCTGTGTTTCCGCCGCGCGGGCTTTGGCTTTATATGCGCGTATCGAGCAACTCGGCATATTGATGGTAAAACGCGCCAAAGCGTCCCTCGTCCAGCGCCTCGCGAATACGGAGCAGTAGCGTGTTGTAAAAATGCAGATTGTGCATCACCGCAAGGCGCATGCCGAGCATTTCGTCCGCCTTGAACAGATGGCGCAGATACGCGCGGGAAAAATTGCGGCAGCATTCGCAATCGCACGCCGCATCTACCGGGCTCTCATCCAGCTCATACTTCGCATTTTTGATGTTGATGATCCCCTGCCAGGTATTCAGGTGGCCGTGACGCGCGTTCCGGCTGGGCATGACGCAGTCGAACAGATCGACGCCGCGCCGCACACCCTCGAGGATGTTGCCCGGCGTGCCGACGCCCATTAAATAGCGGATCTTATCCTTTGGCATGTGCTCCTCGACCACGGAAATGACGCGGTACATTTCCTCCTTTGGCTCGCCCACGGCGAGGCCGCCGATGGCGTAGCCGTCTAAGTCCTGCTCCGCGATCGTTTTCATGTGCTCGATGCGCAGATCGTCGTAGCAGCAGCCCTGATTGATGCCGAACAAAAGCTGGTCCGGGTTCACGGCGAGGCCCTCGCGCTTGACGCGCGCCATCTCGGCCTTGCAGCGGCCCAGCCAGCGCGCCGTGCGTTCGCAGGAGGCTTTCGCATAAGCGTACTCGGCGGGATTTTCTACACACTCGTCAAACGCCATCGCGATCGTCGAGCCGAGGTTTGCCTGAATCCGCATGCTCTCCTCCGGCCCCATAAAGATGCGCCGCCCGTCCAGATGCGAGCTGAAGGTCACGCCCTCCTCGGTGATTTTGCGCAGCTTAGACAGGCTGAACACCTGAAAGCCACCGCTGTCGGTCAGGATCGGCCCGTCCCACCGCGTGAAGCGGTGCAGGCCGCCAAGACGCGCGACATTCCCGTCGCCTGGGCGCAGATGCAGATGATACGTGTTGCACAGCATCACCTGGCAGCCGTTGGCCTTCAGGTCGAACGCGGACAGCCCGCCCTTGATCGCGCCCGCCGTGGCGACATTCATAAACGCGGGCGTCTGCACCGTGCCGTGTACCGTGGCAAGCTCGCCGCGCCGGGCAGCTTCCTCCTGCTTCAAAAGCCTGTACATAATCAATCTCCTTCATATAATCAGCATTGCATCTGGAAAAAACGAGCGGTGCAGGGGCACTTCCCCTACACCGCTTTTCTGTATAATCATAATAGCAGATTTTGTGTGGAAAGTCAATAAGGATAGGCGAGAAACTTTGTGCTTTTAAGCCTTGATTCAGCTTAAAAGAGAAGCCTATTACATCATTCACTTTATGCGCCAATTCATCATCCCCAAGAAGAATAGGACTTTTTCAACTTCTTCGCATCTTCATCTTTTTCGTGTTCCCGTTTTCCTAAATATTCATCATTTCGGGCAATGGTCGGGTCAAACCAATCCGCTTTCTGCTTTGCCCATGCAATCCACGTTTTTATTTTTTCATCCACGACGCCGGAGTTTTCAATCGCGCTGATAAAGGCACGGATCTTACAGGCAATTTCGTAGTCCTCGGCTGCATAAACAAGCGCATTTGTTCTCTCTACCTCCAGATTATACCGTTCCCGAAGTTCTTTGCGTTTGCGTGCTTCTTCCTGCCGTTTTCGTTCCGCCTCTTCTCTGCCCACCCGCTCTTGACAGACAAGCTCAGATGCTTCATAAATGGAAATCATAATTTCCCCCAGCTTGTCCTCTACTACATAGGATTTGCAATCGCGGTAGGGTTTTTGTCCATATTATACTGTAAAACAAATATGCCCATTATAGATATGATCATATTTCCTAACATTTGGCTTAGAAGCATAAGAAAAGCGGCGGCGCTCTTCCTCATATTTGAGCAACTGCATATTTTCTTCTTTCGTTGGGATATGCTTTATTTCATCTTTTGCCTCCGTAACCGTAACACGCACTGTTTCGCCATTGACAATAAAATTCAGTTGATCCGTCAGACCGCAGCCTAAGGGTTCCATCGCCTTAATCAGCACATCAAAAATGCGGCATACGCGGGGAAGTGTTTCCGGAGAAACCGTATCCGCCAAAAACGGAGCCTGAGGCATATTTCGTTTTCCCCACCCTTTTGCTTCGTTGCTTTTCAGCTCTTTTTGCCATTCCACAACCTTTTTGCGATGGGATATGATTTTGGTGTGCAATCTGGCATCTGCATCCGGAATCTGAAGCTGTTCGGCAATAGCAAATACCACGGCTTGCTCCTCCGCCTCCAAGAAGGCAAGTTGGACATCTGTATCGATTTTTATAGGTTCATCCTTTGCAGTCCTAACCCCTTCTTTTTGTTTTGGGTAATTACCCACAGGTAAAGGCGTCGGGCTTGGCACTGGTTTTCCTGCTTTTCTCTTTGCCCAGTATCCTGCTGGGGGTGTAGGAATATTAAGCGATTTGCAAACCTTATGGATTGATACATCCGAAACCCCATACCTTTTTGCCACCTCGGTAACAGGTAGTTTCCAAACCTCTCTGTATAATTCTTCTCGATTATAGATGTTAAAAGTTTGGCCATAGCGCTCTCGGGTTTCCGGTACAGTATGCAACTCCTCATCAGTCTCAACAATCGGTTCGTCCTCAATAATTGTGGGAACGGATGCAATTGATTCCGTTGCTTTTAAGCCGTCTATTGGTTCTTGTATAGCCTGTTTCTTTTTTCGTGTACCAGGATTTATATCATAGAGCTTAACTAAGACATCCGGTGAGCCTGGCAATTCGGATTTTTCTGTCGGCTTTCCATGCGCTAATTTCGTCCAGTATCCGGAAGGAGGGATGGGTATATTAGCCGCTTTAATCTGTTTC
>CANRZX010000126.1 GCA_947644575.1 uncultured Clostridia bacterium
CCCCCCCCCCCCCACCCCCCCGTCTCCCCCGTTTTTTTTTTAAACACAAAAAAACATTTTTTTATTACTAAAAAAAAACCCCCCCCCCCCCCGGGGGGGGGGGGGGGGGGGGGTATTATGATTTTTATATGTTGGATCTATGTGTTTACGGAAAATCCGGCATAACGCGAAAAGCCGTAATTCAGACGAGGAGGCAGGAGCATGAAAAAAAGATGGACAAGGGCGCTGGCGCTGATGTGTACGTTGGCTTTGGCGCTGACGCTGGCGGCGCCCGGGTTCGCGGAGGGCGAGCCGGAAACGCCGCCCACGGAGCCGACGGCAAGCACTCCGGTACAACAGGAGGAAAACACGCCGACGGAGGGAAACCCGACGGATCCTACGGTGCCGACGGGAGATAACACAACGGCGGATCCCACGACGCCGACGACGACACAGCCGGAGCCGACTGAGGAAACGAAATCGGAACCGACTGAACCGCAGCCGGAGCCGAACACAACGGAGAACCCGGAACAGCCGAAAGAGGATACGCCGACGGAGCCCGTCGTGGAGAGTCCGACGGAGCCGATTGTGAACAATTCGGCCACAACCGAACCGACGTCAGCCGAGCCTCAGCCGGAGCAGCGGGCCGGAGGAACGGCGTGCGAGGACGGGCAGCATACGCTCGAAAAGCGGGCTCCCAATTATACGTCCTGCAACGGCGGTTTTCAGACAGAATGCTATTACTGCACTGTTTGCCACCGGAGTTTTAATGCGGATGGGAGCGCGGCGACATATACGTCGGGCACCGGCGTCCATACCCCCGGCACCGAGAAGTATGCGGCCGACTATAAGGCATGTATCGGCGGCTGTCAGACGGAATACTATAAATGCACTGCCTGCTCTGCTCCTGTGAATGCGGACGGCAGCGCTGTGGTGTGGACGCAAGGCACCGGTGTTCATACCCCCGGTGTAAAGCACGAGGCCAACTATACGACCTGCGGCGGCGGCTTCGAGAATGAATGGTATGAATGCACCGCCTGCGGATATGCCGTAAACGCAGACGGCAGTAGTATACTGCCTGTGCCGGGCACTGGCGTTCACACCCCCGGCAGCGTAAGGTACGAGGCCAATTATACGTCCTGCAACGGCGGCTGGCAGACGGAACACTATGAATGTACCGTCTGCGAACGTTATGTGAACGCCGACGGCAGCGAAGCGGTATATACGCAGGGAAACGGCGTGCATACCCCTGGCGCCAAAAAGTACGAAGCCAACTATACGCCCTGCAGAGGCGGTTACCAGACGGAACACTATGTATGCACTGCCTGCGGCCTATGTCTTGATGCGGACGGGAGCCTGTCCGAATGGATTGAGGGCACCGGCGTCCACACTCCCGGCAGTGAAAAATTTGCGCCCAATTATACAGCCTGCAATGGTGGCCATCAGACAGAATTCTATAACTGCACCGTCTGCAATCAATCCGTGAACGCGGACGGGAGTGAAGCCGAATGGATTCCGGGCGATGGCAAACATACACTCGGTGAAAAACACGCGCCTAACTATACGCCCTGCAGAGGCGGCTACCAGATAGAATATTATACCTGCGCCGTATGCTATCTCTCTATGGATGCGGACGGAAACTATGCCGAATGGATTGAGGGCGACGGCAAGCATACGCCCGGCGAAAAACACGCGCCCAATTATGCGCCCTGCGGCGGCGGCTGGCAGACGGAATGGTATGAATGCGCTGTCTGCGGCGAGTATGGTCTAAATGCAGACGGCAGCTATCTGACGTGGGTGGAGGGCGACGGCAAGCATCAGATTGTCAACGTTCCCGCAAAAGCGCCCACCTACGAGGAAGAGGGCTATTTAGCTCACTGGGAATGCTCTGTCTGCCATGAATTGTTTACAAACAGCGAGGGAACCAAATATCTCTATATAGGAGAGATCTTAGTGCCCAAGCTGACGCGCGGCACCGAGGTGACAACGGAAAGCCTGAGCGCCGTGCCCGAAAGCGTCGCCGCGCAGTACGCCACGGTGGAGGCCGTGCAGACGGCGCTGCTGGAGGCCGCGCAAACGGCGGGCTTTGACGCCGCCCAGACAAGCGCGGGCAGCGTGCTGATGGACGTCACCTTACAGACAAGGAACGCGGACGGCACGCTGACGCCGGTTTCTTCGGAGAACTTCCCGGCGAAGGGCGTCACTGTGGTGCTCCCCTACCCGGCGGGCACCGACCAGAGCTACACCTTCTTCATCACGCATATGATCACCAGCGGGGCCTTGGCGGGCCAGGTTGAGATTCTGCGCGGCGTGAATACCGAGAGCGGCATCTGCGTCCACTTCACCAGCATGTCGCCGGTGCTTGTTTCGTACACGCGCACCGCCGACGCGCCCGCGCCGAGCACCCCCGCGGTCACACCGGCCCCGACGCCCGCGGCTCCCGTTTCCACGGTGCCCAAGACGAGCGACGCCAACCACGGCGCGCCGTGGAGCGCGCTGGCGCTGCTGTCCCTCAGCGGCTTGGGCGCGCTGGTCCTCTGCGGCAAAAAGCTGCGTGTTTTCTGATAGAATCAACACACCCGCGGCAGAAACTTTCTGCCGCGGGTACATTTTAGTAAGTGCTGAATAAATCGGAGTGTGCGAAGCGGCGAGCAAATTTTGTGTCAGACAAAACAAAAAACGCAGGCAATCCTTTGTGGATTGGCGAGTATTTTTGTGAAGTCCGACGGAATAATTTGCCGCCGATGCGGGCGCTACGATTTGTTCAGTGCTTACTTTAGCGGTGGATAAGAGGAGGTTTTCCGTTCCATGCAAAAGCGTTCTCACGCGCCCGAGTGACACCTTTCCCGCCGCGCCCGGCTCTGGCTGCTGACGGCGGCCGGCCTTGCGCTGGCGCTGGTGGCGGCGTTCAGCGTCTGGCAGCTGCTGGCAAACCTTACCCGGAACGCTGCCAGCCAGCGGAAATTTGACGCGCTGCTCATGGCGGACAGCGCGTCCGGCTCCGCCCCGGCAGCGCAAAGCGCCGGCGGAGCGGAAGCGGACCAAAAAGCCGAACGCGTCGCGCGGCTGTTCGAGCAATACCCGGAGATGGCGGGCTGGCTTTCCATCGAGGATACCAAGCTGGATTATCCCGTCATGCACACGCCGGACAAGCCCAACTATTATCTGCGGCGCGATCTTCAGAGTGAATATGATGCTTACGGCGTCCCGTACCTGAACGAAAGCTGTAACCTTCAGGACAGCGACAACCTGATCATATACGGCCACAGCATCGACAACGGCGACGTATTCGGCTCTTTGCTGCGATACAGCGAAGAGGAATATTTTCGGGAGCATCCCGTCATTCAGCTTTACACGCGCGACGGCCTGCGGCAGTACACCGTGCTGGGCGCGTTCATCACCGACGTCACGCCCGGAACCGGCGACGGCTTTGCCTATAATGATTTTGTCCGGGCCGACAGCAAAACCGCCTATGACACGTTTGTCTCCGAGGTGCGGGCGCGCGCCTATTACCAGACCGATACACAGGCGGCCTACGGCGACCAGCTGCTGACACTTTCCACCTGCGAGTACACTCTGCCGGACGGCCGCTTCGTCGTGGTGGCCGTGCGCACGGAATAACGCGGAGTGAAGCGGCGCGCGGCCGGTGCGTTTTCTTGACAAACGCACCGCAGGGGAATATACTATAGTTGCGTTGGGACAAGGGCGTCCATCCGGTGCCGCGGGCACGGGGTGGGTTTCCTGTCCCTTTTTTTGATCGGGCGTTTTTGATGCGGGGATCCGCAGGGGGAGGATGCAGGATGGCGAAGCATATTTTTGTGACGGGCGGCGTCGTTTCGGGGCTCGGCAAGGGCATCTGCGCGGCGAGCCTTGGGCGGCTGCTGAAAACGCGGGGGCTGAAGGTCGCGGCGCAGAAGCTGGATCCGTATATGAATGTGGACCCCGGCACCATGAGCCCGTTCCAGCACGGCGAGGTGTTTGTGACGGAGGACGGCGTCGAGACCGATCTCGACCTCGGCCACTATGAGCGCTTCATCGACGAGGATCTGAACCGGCTGTCCAACCTGACGAGCGGGCGCGTGTACTGGGAGGTGCTCCATAAGGAGCGCGCGGGCGAATACCTCGGCCGCACGGTGCAGATCATTCCGCACGTCACGGGCGAAATCAAAAATTTCGTCTACGGCCTCGCCGATTATACCAAGGCCGACGTCGTCATCACCGAAATCGGCGGCACGATCGGCGACATTGAGAGCCAGCCGTTTTTGGAGGCGATTCGGCAGATCAGCCGGGAGGTCGGGCGCGAAAACTGCATGCTGCTGCATGTGGTGCTGGTGCCCTACTTAAAATGCTCGGGCGAGCATAAGACAAAGCCCGCGCAGCATTCGGTGCATGAGCTGCAGAGCATGGGCTTGATGCCGGACGTCATCATCGCGCGTTGCGACGAGCCGCTCGAGGACGGGATCCTGCAAAAGCTGGCCGCGTTCTGCAACGTCGAGCCGGACTGCGTGATCGAAAACCGCACGCTGAACAGCCTGTACGACGTGCCGCTGATGCTGCACGGCGCGCAGCTGGACAGCCTTGTCTGCCGCCGCCTGCGGCTGCGGTCCGCCGAGCCGGACCTGCGCGAGTGGCGCGCGCTGTGCGGGCGCGTCGCCAGCCTGAGCCGCGCCGTGCGGATCGCGCTGGTGGGCAAATATGTCGAGCTGCACGACGCGTATCTTTCCGTTGTCGAGGCGCTGTACCACGCCGGCTACGCGAACGACGCGGCTGTGACGATCCAATGGGTGGATTCCGAGCAGCTTACGCCCGACAATATCGACACGCGGCTGTCCGGCGCGGACGGCGTGCTGATCCCCGGCGGCTTCGGCGTGCGCGGCATCGAGGGAATGGTGCTGGCCGCGCGCTGGGCGCGCGAGCACGGCGTGCCGTACCTTGGCATCTGTCTTGGCATGCAGATCGCGGTGATCGAGGCCGCCCGCAGCCTGTGCGGCCTTGCCGATGCAAATTCGCGCGAATTCGCGCCCGACAGCGCAAGCTGTGTGATCGATCTCATGCCCGACCAGCAGGGCGGCGTGCCCACGGGCGGCACCATGCGGCTGGGCGCATATCCCTGCCGGATCGAGCCGGACACGCTGCTGCGCCGCGTCTATGGGCAGGACGCCATTTCCGAGCGCCATCGCCACCGCTACGAGGTCAATAACGACTACCGCCCCGCGCTGCAAGGCGCCGGCGTGTGCTTCGCGGGCCTTTCGCCGGACGGGCGGCTCGTCGAGGCGATGGAGCTGCCCGGGCACCCGTTTTACATCGGCGTCCAGTATCACCCTGAATTCAAAAGCCGCCCCAACCGCGCGCATCCCCTTTTCCGCGCGTTCATTTCTGCGGCGGCGCTGAAACAAAATTCATAGTTCATCATCTATCATCCATCATGATGAATTTGGAAAGCGAGGAGCATCCATGAACCAAACGCTTGCGCGGCTGTTGCGGCTGATCGAGGAAAACGACGTCAAATTCCTGCGGCTCGTCTTCTGCGATTTATTCGGCGTGCAGAAAAACATCGCCATCATGGCAAGCCAGCTCCCCCACGCGGTGGAAAAGGGCGTTTCCTTCGACGCCAGCGCCATCCCGGGCTTCGCGGACGCCGGTGAGGACGAGCTGCTTCTGACGCCGGATCCGGACACCTTCTCCCTGCTGCCGTGGCGGCCCAGCGAGGGCTGTGTCGGGCGTTTCTTCTGCCATATCCTCCGGCCGGACGGAGCCCCCTTCTCGGGGGACGGCCGCGCGCTGCTGCGCCGGGTTCAGCGCGAGGCCGAGGCCGCCGGGCTGTGCGTCCTGCTGGGGCCGGAGTGCGAATTTTACCTGTTCGAGACGGACGAGCGCGGCCGCCCCACCCAAACGCCGTTCGACGACGCGGGTTATTTCGACATGGCGCCGCTCGATCGGGGGGAAAACGTACGGCGGCAGATCTGCCTGACGCTCGAGGAAATGGGCATCCAGCCCGAGCGCAGCCATCACGAGCAGGGTCCGGGCCAGAACGAGATCGATTTCCGCTGCGCCTCGCCTTTACAGGCGGCGGATGACCTGATGGCGATGCAGACCGTGGTGACGGCCATCGCCGCACAGAACGGCCTGTTCGCGTCCTTCCAGCCCAAGCCCCTGCCCCACGCCAGCGGAAGCGGGCTGCATCTGAATTTTTCGATTATGGACGGCGGCCGGAACCTGTTCGAGCGTTTCCCCTCGCGGGAGGACGCGCGCGCGGCGGCCTTCCTCGCGGGCATTTTACGGCGCGTGCCGGAGCTGACCGTATTCGCCAATCCCCTGCCCGCCTCATACCGCAGGCTCGGCCGCATGGAGGCCCCCGGCCGCGTCGGCTGGTCGTATCACGACCGCGCGGCGCTGGTGCGCATCCCGGCGGCCAGCGGGGCGGACTGCCGCATGGAGCTGCGCAGCCCCGACCCCGCCTGCAATCCCTATTATACCGTCGCGCTGCTGCTGGCCGCAGGGCTGGAGGGCGTTGCGGAGAAACTGCCGCTGCCCGACGCGGACGCGCGCGGAACCCTTGCGCGGGGCGCGGAACTGCCCGTCAGCCTCGCGCAGGCGGCGGAGCTCGCCCAGAACAGCGAATTTCTGCGCGCCCATCTGCCCGAGCCGCTTCTGAACGCATATCTCGCGCAGAAAAGGCGTGAGGCCGGGATGAAGCGGTAACGCAAGCGGCCACAGCGCCGCCGGGACGGGCCGGATAAAAACCTTGCGGCCCTGTTGGGCGCATGGCTTTTTTCGGGCGCGCCCGAACCGAGCGGGCCGAACATTTGTTGCAAAAGGGGGGCGAGCCGATGCCCGGCGTTTTGATCGTAAGCGACAGGCAATATCACGAAACGCTACGGGCCCTGTTCGTTCCGGGCGGCGGCGAGGCGCAATGCTGCGCCAGCGGCGGCGAGGCGCGGCGGGCCCTGTGCGAAGGCGGCTTTTCCCTGATCGTCGTCAACGCCCCTCTGCCCGACGAATACGGTCGCGAGCTGGCGACGACGGCGGCGGAGGGCGGCGCGGACGCCGTGCTGATCTGCCCCGCGCCGATGGCCGACAAGCTGGCTGCCGGGCTGGAGCGCGAGGGCTCGGGCGTGTTCGTCCTTGCGAAGCCGCTTTCCCGCCAGCAGGCCGCCTTTGCGCTGCGGATCATCCGCGCCGGCAGGCGGCGCGTGCAGAAGCTGACGGAGCAGAACCGGCGGCTGTCCAAGCGGCTGGAGGACTCGCGCGTGCTGACGCAGGCCAAGTGTGCGCTGGCGCTGCGCTACGGCATGACCGAGGAAGAGGCGCATCGTTTCCTTGAAAAACGCGCGATGGACGGGCGCGTCTCCGCCCGCGAGGCCGCGCTGGAAATCATCCGGCGGTGCGAAAGCCCCGCGGAGTGAAACGCCGGACGCGGCGGCTCCTTATCGTCAACACGCTTGATAACAAAGATTTCGTTTTCAAGCGGCGCGTGCGCCTTTGTAAAGGGATGGAAGGCAGCAAAGGAAAAGGCGTTTACAAGGCGATCGGTCGCCCTGCAAACGCCTTTTTGCGGCGCACAAGAAACGGTCTAAAAATAAAACGGATACACAAGACGAGAGCAAATTTTCCAAAAGCCTAAGAGCCTTGCTTCGCTCGGTTGGCTTTTGGACGCGCCATCTCCGCGCTAAAAGCCCCGCTCCGCCCGGTTGCGCTCCGAAACGCGCCTGCGGACGCAGTGCGGGCGCAGTCTATCATATGAAACAAAAAACGCAGGGGTAACGCCTAACGGCGTTGTCGGCTTGCCGGCCAAAAATCACGGCCGGCATTCCGCCTATGGCGGGCACGCCGTACTTTGTGTATGAACGAGCATTTTTGTAATCATAGCTGCAAAGCAGCTATGATTGCGCATCCGCTCACTGCGTGGGCGGGCGCTATTGATTCAAAGGCCGTGGGCGCACAGCGCCCACGTGGCCAATTTTACAGCTTTGCGCACCGCATTTTTCGCGGCGCCCGGGCCGTATTCCCGCCTGTGCAATAATTGGCACGGCTGTTTCGTATCTGGTTATAGAGGGATTGTGTGTGAATAACAGAAGAGGGGGGATCCGAATGGGCGAGACAGCCGTCTGCACCACCGCCGAGGAAATTTTGGAGCGCTACGCCGCGACGGTTTTTTCCGCCGCATATACGATGGTGAAGAACCGCGCGGACGCCGAGGACATCGCGCAGGATGTGTTCCTCAGCTACGTGCGCGCGAAGCCCGTGTTCGAGAGCGCTGCGCACGAAAAGGCGTGGCTGCTGCGCGTGACGGCCAACCGCTGCAAGAGCTTTTTCCGCAGCGCGTGGCAGCGCAAAACGACCGGCCTCACGGAGGATTTCCCCGATACGCCCTTCACGGCGGCGGAGACCGCCGTCGTCGACGCCGTGAACCGCCTGCCCAAAAAATACCGGCAGGTCATTTACTTATATTATATCGAGGGCTACGCCACGGGCGAGATCGCCGCGCTGCTCGATATCCCGCAGAACACGGTGCTCTCGCAGTTAGCGCGGGCGCGCCGTCTGCTGAAAACCGCGCTGAAGGGGGAATTTGACGATGTATAAGGACGACTACGTTTCCGCGCTCGGCAAGCTGGCCCCCGGCGAGGCGTGGAAAGCCGACACCCTCGCCAAAATGCGCGCGCTGGAGGCGCGCCGC
>CANRZX010000127.1 GCA_947644575.1 uncultured Clostridia bacterium
GCAGATGGAATGGTTCGACGGCGCGCGCTGGAATGCGGCGGCGTCCGTTGAGGAGCTCCGGCAAAGCGACCCGGCCGAGGCAAAGTCCGACACATGGAACGCGCTGGCGCAGCAGCGCGCCGCCGCGAAGGAGCAGCTGCGGCAGGAGTCGCTCGCGCAGTTCGACAGGGAGCAGAGCGCGCTCTCAACCGGGGAAAAGCCGGTCGTGCGCCAGCCGACGCAAACCAGACGGCCGACAACGACACAGACAACGACCCCGCCGCCCGCGGCGACACCCGACCCGACGCCGCCCCCTCCCGCGCAGGAACCGGAGTGGACCGGCGATTACGAATGACGGATGGGGCAAAAAGACAGATTTTCGCGGAAAACCTCTTGCGCCGCGCGAAAATTTGTGCTATAGTATATAGGCCGCTTGGTGTGGGCTTTTGAAGCGGCGCGTTTCGCGCCCGCCTGACTGTCCAGCGAGACTTCTGAAAAGAGGATAAATTATGTACGCAGTAATCGTAACCGGCGGGAAACAGTACCGCGTGGAAAAAGGCGACGTCATTTTTGTCGAAAAGCTGAATGCCGAAGCCGAGAGCGAATACACCTTCGACACCGTGCTCGCGGTGGGCGAAGAGGGCGACGTGAAGTTCGGCGCGCCCACGGTCAAGGGCGCGAAGGTCACCGGCAAGGTCGTGAAGAACGGCAAGGGCAAAAAGCTGAACATCCTGACGTACCGCCCCAAGAAGGGCAGCGCGCGCCGGATGGGCCACCGCCAGCCGTATACGAAGGTTGAAATCACCGAGATTGTCGGTTAATTGGGGAGGGAATTGAACAATGGCACATAAAAAAGGCGTAGGCTCCACCAAAAACGGCCGCGATTCCGAGTCCAAGCGTCTCGGCGTCAAGCGCGCGGACGGTCAGTTTGTTCTGGCCGGCAACATTCTCGTGCGCCAGCGCGGCACGCATATTCACCCGGGCGAGAACGTCGGCCGCGGCAGCGACGACACGCTGTTTGCGCTTGCCGACGGCCGCGTCAGCTTCGAGCGCGTGGGCCGCGACCGCAAAAAGGTCAGCGTGCGCTAATTATTCTGTATGGAAAAGGCCGGGCCAGATGTTGGCTCGGCCTTTTTGGTGAAATATTTATAAAAAATCACCTTATTTACCTTCCCCTCGAGGGAGAGCAGTAGGCCGCAGCCGTTCACAGTTCGCCGCTCCGTCACGGGCTGCGCTACGCTCAAAACGGCCTTGCGTCCGTTTCTCACACCGCTGCGCCGTTCCGTCGCATCCCCACGAAAGGCCGCTTCGCGGTCCTTCCGCGGGGACCCCTTTTGCTCCTGTTCACGGGCGTCCCTTGCATGGGCGCTGTTACCCAAATCGGAGATTTGGACAGCGCCGCAAGGTGCCGCGGCGGAACGCTGTGACGGATGAGGGGAAACTTCCGTACGCACAATTTTACCATAAAATAATCCGAAATGGAAACCCTAATAAGCAGGGATATTTCAAGGGCCGCGAAGCGGCGTGCCCCAAATGGACCAACGAATATTTGCCGGAGGAAACTATGTTTATCGATACCGCAACCATTCATATCGCGGCAGGCAGCGGCGGCAGCGGCTCGGTGTCCTTCCATCGTGAAAAATATGTCGCGGCAGGCGGGCCGGACGGCGGTGACGGCGGGCGCGGAGGCAATATTGTTTTCGCCGCCGACCCCAACCTGTCCACGCTGATGGACTTCCGTTATAAGCGCAAATACGCCGCCCAGAACGGCGAGGACGGGCGCGGCGGACGGTGCAGCGGCAAAAACGCGCCCGACCTTGTCATCCGCGTGCCGCGCGGCACGGTCGTCCGCGACGCGGAAAGCGGCCTTGTCATCGCCGACATTTCGGACGACACGCCCGTTGTTGTGGCGCGCGGCGGGCGCGGCGGCTGGGGCAACGTGCATTTCGCCACGCCGACGCGGCAGATCCCGAAATTCGCGAAGCCCGGCGGAAAGGGCGAGGAGCTGGACGTGCGGCTGGAGCTGAAGCTGATCGCTGACGTGGGGCTGGTCGGCTTTCCGAACGTGGGGAAAAGCACGCTGATCTCTGCCATCAGCGCCGCGAAGCCAAAGATCGCGAATTACCATTTCACCACGCTCTCGCCCGTGCTGGGCGTGGTGCGCGTCGGGCCGGAGGCCAGCTTTGTCGCCGCCGACATCCCGGGGCTGATCGAGGGCGCGGCGGAGGGCGTCGGCCTCGGGCACGATTTCCTGCGCCATGTTGACCGGTGCCGCCTGCTGCTGCATGTGGTGGATGTCTCCGGCAGCGAGGGGCGCGACCCAAAGGACGATTTTGAAAAAATCAACGCCGAATTGGAGCGCTTTTCCGCCGAACTTGCGCGCCGCCCGCAGTTAGTGCTGGGCAATAAATGCGATATTGCGTCGCCCGAGCAGGTGGAGGATTTCTGCGCGTTCATCGAGGGGAAGGGGCTGCGGTTTCTGCCCATTTCCGCCGCGACGCGGCAGGGCGTGGACGCGCTGCCCGGCATTGTGTACGAGCGCCTGCGCGAGCTGCCGCCCGTCGCTGTGTATGAGCCGGAATATGTCCGCCCCGACCCCGCGCTGCAGAACCCGCGCGCGTTTACCGTCGCAAGGGCCGACGACGGCGCGTGGGACGTCGACGCGCCGTGGCTCGAGCGCATTTTGGAGGGCTCGGATGTATCCGATTACGAGAGTTTGCAGTATTTCCAGCGTCAGTTGGCGGACGGCGGCGTCATCACGCGCCTTGTGGAGCTGGGCGTGCAGGAAAACGACACCATCCGCATCGGGGAATTTGAATTCGATTATGTATTTTGAGCCGCTTTTTTCAGCGGACGCGGCTCTTTAGACAGTTTGACAAGAGAAAGGGGAGCGGCCATTGCTTTGGGAGGCAAAGCCGGAAATTGATTTGAGGGAACAATCGCCCATTTCACTGGCCTTTGTGGGCGATGGCGTATTTGAGGCGCTGGTGCGCGCGCGGCTGGTGGAGCGCACCCGTCTTGTGCCCGGGCGGCTGCACGCCGCGGCGGTGCATTTTGTCTGCGCCAAGGGCCAGTGCGCGGCGCTGGAGCGGATCGAGCCCCTGCTGACCGAGGACGAGCAGGCCGTGGTGCGCCGGGGCAAGAACGCCACAAAGGCCACGGTCGCGAAGCACGCCACGCCGCGCGAATACCGCGCGTCCACCGCGTTTGAGGCGCTGCTCGGCTGGCTCTATCTGCAAAATCGGCTCGCCCGGATCGAGGAGCTGTTCGACGTCGTTTGGGACGCGCTGCTCCCCAGCCTGACGGCGGAGCCGCCAAAGCGCCGCGAGCCCCCCGCGAACGGTTCGGCGCGCAGGCATTGACGGGACGGGATCAGAGAGCAGCCGCGAAAGAAAGGTGATCATATGTCGGCAGTCACAACTTTGGGATTAGGCAAGACAATGGAAAAGAAGCTCCGTTCGGTCGGCATCCATTCGGCGGAGGAATTAACGCGGCTGGGCAGCAAACAAGCCGTTTTCCGGCTCAAGGAGTTATATCCCAATACCTGTGTCGTGATCCTCTACCATTTAGAAGCCGCGATTCGCGGCGTTGAAATAAAGCAGCTGGACGATGGCTGCAAAGCAGAGCTGAAAGCGTATTTTAAGCAGCTATAATGCCATCCTTTTACAAGGGCCCACATGCCGTCAGGCCAAATTCAGCGGCACGCTTGCGGCCGTGTCCACCCTTGCCAGACACAAAGTAGGCCTGCGAACGGCCCGTCGCATAGGCATTGACGGGGCGGCATGAGAAAACTCCCTTTTCGGGGTGACGTGTCTGCCGGGAAACATTTTAATAGGTGTTTGAAGATTTTGCAGGGAAAAGGGTAAACCGGGAGAGGAGAAAGAGAGCGTACTCTATGGATTTACTTAAATTTGAAAGCTTCAGAGATGAATGCAATCGGAATTTGCCAAAGGTTATTGATGAAATACTGCGTACAGGCAGGCGTGAAAACCGTTGTGCGATTGGACTGATTACCACGGACGATTTTTATGGTTTTTATGTGACATGGAATTTTGGCAATCAGATTGATGTTGGAAAATATTTTGAATGGGAGCCGGAGAAGATTGGCGCAGATACAAGCTTTCTCTATCAACCCCTTGCAGACATTGTTGATCGCTGTAAAGAGATTGATTTTTGTAATCCATCCGAAGAAAAATGGGACTTTGCTGTGAGTTTGCTTACGATATTGCAGGAGGTTATCAGCCAGCTTCCCAATGAAATATTTCAAAAAAACAACTTTAAGAGAGAAGATATTTTTTTCTTTTCCACGATGGGGGACGGTGATTACATCTATAAAATGTTGGATGCTTCTTCCAGAATGTTTAATTCCCAAGAAACCTTAGAAGCGTTTGGAGTCGTATAGCAGCCGAAATTCCGGATTATCGGAAGGAAATGAGATTCCATTAGAAGCCGTGTTTTTTTGAAACGAGAAAAAAGCCGTGGCTGCGGCTCTCTGCTCCGGGCATTTTTGAACGCCGGATGCACAAAGCCACGCTCCACGGCTTTCCGAATCAATGTACTTCAAAATCAGTCGATCTGAAGCGCGCGGCAATCTGTCACGCAAAGCCTTTTTGCGGCCTTTCATTGACTCAATATTCAAATCGCGCGCTTTTGCGCCCGGCGGTTCATGCCGCCGTTCCCGTTTGGGATCGATCTGAATCGTAAAATGGGAAGAAGCTTACTTGCACTGCGTGCTGCTCTTCGCGTTGCTGCTCTGAGAAGAGGTTTTGTTGCTGGACTTGTTGGTGCTGTTCGAGGATTTGTTCGTGCTGTTCGAGGACTTGTTGCTCGCGTTCTTCTGTTCCATGCTGTTTCACCTCCTTTAGGCAGTAGTAGTATGCGCGGTAAAATCGCCGTTATGCAGGGCGGCGAGATAAAAAAGCAAAACGCCGGAGAGCCCCGCGCAGACGCCGCCGTTTCGTTTCCTGACGAAACCGCCGGTTACAGGCGAAATATCAAAACCATTCTGCCTGAAAAAAGAAAGGAGCCCCGGATGGCGGGAGAATTTTTTACAGAGCGCGAAAAAGCGCTGCTCGGCGCGCAGTATGAAAGCCGTTACGCGGTCACCGCGCCGCTATATAGGGGCGTCACCGTGAACGGGCTGCGCTGCCCGCCGGAGCGGTTTTTGCGCCATGCGGGCCTTGCCCTCGCGCCGTCCCCGTTCTGCGCGCAGGCCTTTTTGCTGACGGATCCGGAGCAGCGGCTCGGGCGGCACGCGTATCATCACGCGGGCGTATTCTACGCGCAGGAGCCGTCCGCCGCAATGCCCGCGGGCCTGCTGGACGTTCGGCCGGGGGAGCGAGTGCTCGACTTGTGCGCCGCGCCGGGCGGAAAGAGCAGCCAGCTCGCGGCGGCGCTGCGCGGCGAGGGGCTGCTGGCGGCGAATGAATTTTCCGCGTCCCGCGCGGCGGTTCTGCGCGGCAATTTGGAGCGCATGGGCGTGACGAACGCGGTGATTTTGAACGAGAGCACCGAACGCCTTGCCGGCGCGTTGCCGTCTTTTTTTGACAAGGTGCTCGTCGACGCGCCCTGCTCGGGCGAGGGGATGTTCCGCAAGGAGCCGCAGGCGCTGCGCCAGCATTCGGCGGCCCTTGTGGCCCAGTGCGCGGCGCTTGGCGCGCGCATCCTCGACGATGCCGCCGCGCTGGTGCGTCCGGGCGGGCGGCTGTGCTATTCCACGTGTACCTTTTCGCCCGAGGAGGACGAGGCCCAGATCGGCGCGTTTTTGGCGCGCCATCCGGAATTTGAGCTGCTGCCCATCGAGGCGCGGGCCGGCTGTCCGGGCGAGCGGGCCCGCTGCGGCGGATATGCGTTTCCGGCGGAATATACGCGGCGGGTCTATCCGTGCCACGGCGGCGAGGGGCATTTCATGGCGCTGCTGCGAAAAACCGGCGAGACGCGCCGGCCCGCATCCGCAGGCGAGCGCGCCGTACGGGCTCCGCGGGCAAAAAACGCGCGCGGCGCGCGGGACGACGCAAAAAACCGCGCCGCCTGCGCGGACTTTCTGCGGACGTATTTCCCTGCGCTCGCAGATCATGCCGTTGAAACGCGCGGAGAGGATTCCTTCCTTGCCGCCGTGCCGGAGCCCGCACAGGGCCTGCGCGTTGTGCGGCGGGGCGTTTGGGCCGGCCGCGCGGCAAAAGGACGGTTTGAGCCCGCGCATCAGCTTTTTGCGGCTTACGGGGCGATGTGCGCCAACGCCGAACGCCTGACGCTCGACGACCCCCGCGCGGCCGCTTGGCTGAAGGGCGAGACCATCCCCGCGCGGACGGCGTCCGCGGGATGGACGGCGGTGCTCGTGGACGGATTCCCGCTCGGCTTTGGCAAGACAAGCGGCGGGACGGTGAAAAACCACTATCCAAAGGGACTGCGCAATTTGTAAGGCTTTTCCGGGCCACAAGTATGAGACCCGCTGAGGACAATCAGAATAAGGAGGAACCGAAATGGAACACATGGCATGGAAGGGACGGATCAAGCCCGGCTGCAAGGAGGAATACAAGCGACGCCACGCCGAGATCTGGCCGGAGATGGTCGAGGTGCTCAAGGCGGCGGGAATCTGCAACTACAGCATTTTTTACGTGAACGACGAGTTGTTCGGCTACTACGAATGCAAAAAGGGCGTGGCCTATGCCGAGAAGGTGCAGGCGGAAAGTCCGGTCGTGGACCGCTGGAACGAGTATATGCGTGACATTTTGGAGCTGGAGATGGACCCGGAGACCGGCGCGCAGCCGAAGTTGGAGCAGGTGTTCCGGCTGGATTGACTGCCCGCGAGGGCAGACGCGAGGAGGTGAGCGCAATGCGCATCAGGATTGTTCTTTGACCGGGACGGCGTTTGCGGATGCCGTCGATCAGCACGCGCGGAGGCCGGAGGAGGAAAAGCCGGTTCTGCGCAGAAAACGCGCGGGATTTTCGCGCGGGGGAGGATTATGACAGAGCATCTGATCAAAGTAGTTTTGTTCGCCGCGGACTGCGGGGAATATGATATCGAGCACAGCTTAGAGGAGTTGGCCGCGCTGGCCGAGGCCAACGGCATGCAGGCCGTCGCCGAGGTGGTGCAAAAGCGCGACACACCCGAAGCGGCGACATTTTTGGGCGAGGGACGTCTGGCCGAGGGCCGGATGCTGTGCATCAATTTGGGCGCGGAATGCGCAATTTTCGACGCGGAGCTGTCGGGCAGCCAGATCCGTAATTTAGAGCGGCTGTTGGAAGTGCGCGTTCTGGACCGCACGATGCTGATCCTTGAGATTTTCGCCAGCCGCGCGGTGACGAATGAGGGCAAGCTGCAGACCGAACTTGCGACGCTGCAATACCGTTTGCCCCGACTGGCGGGCTTGGGCGAGAGCCTTTCCCGGCAGGGCGGCGGCGGTGCGGGCGGCGCGGGTGCGCGGCGCGGCGCGGGGGAAAGCAAGTTGGAATATGACCGCCGGCACGTGCGCCGCCGGATTGACGCGCTGCGCGAACGGCTGACCGAGCTGGAGCGCCGCCGCGCCGAGACGCGCAGGAGCCGTGAGAAAAGCGGCGTTCCCATCATCGCGCTGGTGGGCTATACCAACGTGGGCAAATCGAGCCTGCTGAACCGCCTGTGCGGTGCACAAGTGCAGGAGGCGGATATGCTGTTCGCCACGCTGGACCCGACGGCGCGCCGTCTGACGCTGCCCTCCGGGCTGCTGTGCGTGGCCGTGGATACCGTCGGCTTTGTCAGCCGCCTGCCGCACAATTTGGTGCAGGCCTTCCGCAGCACGCTGGAGGAGGCGGCCTTCGCGGATGTGATCCTGAAGGTGTGCGACGCGTCCGACCCGCAGGCGGCGCGTCAGCTTGCGGTAACGGAGGATGTGCTGAACGGATTAGGCTGCGGGGAGATCCCGCAGATCGTCGTCTACAACAAATGCGATCGTGTGGAAAATACGGCGCTGTTTGACACCTCCGCCGTCCGCACCAGCGCGGTGACAGGGGAAGGGCTCGACGCGCTGCTGGCGAAGGTGGACGAGGCCCTTTCTTCACGCGTGCGCCACGTGAATGTTTTGCTGCCCTATGATCAATTGGGCGAGGCGGCTTTTCTGCGGGAAAGCGGCTCGGTTCTTTCCGAGGAATACCGGGCCGACGGCCTGTATGTGGAGGGTATCGTCAAAACGGCCGATCTGCACCGTTTTACGCCGTATTTGGTATAATAACCGCAAGGCGGTTATTAAGAGGATTTAATGGCGTTCGTCTCGCCGCTTACGCGGCAATCAGCGAAACCGCCCCTGAGAACTAAGTCTTTCTCATTTATAACAGAAGAAAATCAAGTCCATATCGGCTTTGCCGCCCCGCTGCGGCAAAACCGACGCGGGCTTGTCTCTCTTCTATTATATGAATGCGCAGCGTGAATGGTACTTTGATGGCAAATATAGGGGGGAGAGTAGGTGCTGGAGGGATACAGCGGAATGAATTACGTTTTTTTGCATGGACTCGGACAAGACGCGAAAAGCTGGGAACCCGTCTTTGCACATTTGGAGTGGGAAACGCCGCCATTTTGTCCGGAGCTGACTCGGCTGGCCGGACAGGAGGGAACCTATGAAACGCTTTATCACGCTGTGGAACAATATTGCGGAAGGATAGAGGCTCCGATTGGCCTCTGCGGTTTGTC
>CANRZX010000128.1 GCA_947644575.1 uncultured Clostridia bacterium
GTTCCATTTCTATTGTATACTACATTTAAGGAAACACTGATTCCATCGGCGGATCTTCGGCCGCGTAAGGAACGCGCGGCCGACATTTTCCCGCAGGAAGATGCAGGGTCAACGATGCCGTCAGGATGCGCCTGACAATTTATTCAGTGGGGCCATAAGGGCGGCGGCCCGGAAAAGAGGTTACGACGATGGAGCAGGCCGGGACAATCGCGATCATCGGCGCGGGTGCGCTGGGCATTATGTACGGGGAACGCATGGCGCGGATGCTGGGCAGCGAGCGGGTATTTTTTGCCGCGGACGACGCACGCGCCGCACAGTACCGCGCAGGGTGTTTTTCCTGCAACGGAACGCCGTGTGCACTGCGCGTGGTGACGCCGGACGCGGCGCGCCCGGTGACGCTGGCGATTTTCGCCGTTAAGGGGCCGGGGCTGGACGGCGCGATCGAGACAATGCGCCCGTTTATCGGCGGGGAGACGATCCTGCTTTCGCTGCTCAACGGGATTTCCAGCGAGCAAGCGCTCTGCGATGCCTTCGGCCCCGCGCATGTGCTGTATGGCGTGGCGCAGGGTACGGACGCGGTGCGCGAGGGCATGTCGGTGCACTACGCGCATTTGGGCCAGATCTTGATTGGCAGCGCTGAGGGAGAGGTTACGCCTGATGTGGAGACGGCGCGGGAGCTGCTGCTGGCCGGCGGCGCGCCCTGCGTTGTGTGCGGAGATATGCGGTTCCGGCAGTGGAGCAAACTAATGCTGAACGTGGGGCTGAATCAAGTATGCGCGGTATACGACGTGCCGTATGGCGGCGTACAGACGCCCGGAGCGGCGCGTGACACGATGTTAGCCGCCATGCGCGAGGCGCAGCGGCTGGCCGCGTGCGAGGGCGTGACGCTGACGGACACTGACATCGACGCATGGATGCGCATGACGGACGGCCTTTCGCCCGAGGGGATGCCCTCGATGCGGCAGGATACGCTCGCGCGCCGCAAAACCGAGGCGGAGCTGTTTTCTGGTACAATGCGGCGTTTAGGCCGCCTCCACGGTGTTCCGACGCCTGTCAACGACTGGCTGTATGAGCGCCTTGCCGCCATCGAGGCAAGCTATGAGGGCTGAGCCCGAGCGCCCCATATGCCCGCGCGCGGCGGTTGCCGAACCTCACCTCCGGTTCGAGGCTTTCGCCCGGCCTTACGGATTTTCCGTCTTTCCGTGCATCCCGGCGAAGGTACAAAATATATGTATACTCAAAAATCATAATAAGTTGGATGTTGTGCCCTTCCTCGTTTACCGGATAACAGGAAAGCGCAAAAAACGGAATGCAACGCGGACTGTCTCATTATTTCACGCTCAGGCGGCAGGATGCCCGGATACGGCTCTTGTGAAGGTGTCGGGCGGCATTCCGAACGGTCGGCCGGATGGCGGGCGACGATAAAGCTGGCAGCATGAAAGATTTCCTACCCTTTCAATCCGAAAAGGTGGATTTTTCCGATGATAAAGAAAAAGAGATTCCCACACTGAAATGGAAAATGATTTCATAGACCGGGAAGCATTCCGTCGCGAAACGCTGGAAATGCGTACTTCCCATGAACAAAAACTCACCGAGTTTTTGGAAAAGCGCCAAAATGATCCATCTCCCCACGGCCGGAACTCAGAAGGAAGATTATGAATTCATGCGTCAAGCTATACGCAGATATTCATCGAATACGCCGCAAGTATGGATTAGAGAAATAGCATTTATTTTTCTGACATCTAATACCAGCCTTAAAACGTTCCTGTAAACGGCAATTAAACGCCGTTTACAGGGCGTTTTTTGATGCGCGGATTTTTCCGTTTTTCTGTCACCGCCTGCCCGGCGAATATAAAATAGGGCACCGCTATACCGGAACTGGCCGGGTGCAGCGCTGTCCAAATCTTCAATTCGGAAAATGGCGACACATAAAGGACAGTGACACAAATATTCACCAAACATACACCGAAAGAAGACACGATTCATGAGACTGGCATTTCTGAAAGAGCCGCTCGGCGGCGCGGGAAGCGGAGCTGCTGCGCTGCGGGCGGACGTACCTCTCCATTTACAGAGAAGTGTGCTGAGGCTGCATGCAAAGCAAAACGCCCAGACGGGCCGCCCGCCAGACTATTCCCTCTGCGATCAGGCCGTGACGGTCTATCCTCAGGACGCAGAAAAACACGTCAGCCGCACGGTGATCCACGGCGTCCATCTAGATTTCAAAAGCCGCCACATAACGGCTCCTTTCTGGCTTTATCCTTTTGCTGCTTTTTCCTGCGCGACTTTCTCATTCTTATATAAAACTTTTCTTATTCTTCGTGAAAAGCGGCATTGACCCCCAAAATGGGCTGCAGCCTGTAACACATCTTTGTAACACTTTTTAACGGCTTTCAAAAAGCATGGTAAAAAAGTGCGAAGCCACAGCATAAGCGAGAACGGGAGGTACATTCACCTACCCATTCAGCCAACCCAAAGCCCCATTGCCATTCTGTAGAAAAACGTACAGGGCTGCCAAGTTCTATGCAGGCCTGTACGTTTTTCACATCACAGATTCAACGGCTTTTCGGATTTTCTCCATCAACCATTACAGGCCACTTGAAAACCCGATAATACCTGTAATTACAAGGTTTTCTCAATCCACCGGCTTCATCGTGGGGAACAACAGCACGTCGCGGATAGAGGCCGAGTCAGTGAGGAGCATGACGAGGCGGTCGACGCCGAAGCCAAGGCCGCCCGTAGGGGGCAGACCGTATTCCAGCGCGGTGACATAGTCGTAATCCACCTGCGCCCTGCACGCCGGGTCGGCGGCTTTGCGCAACGCCACTTGACGCTCGAAGCGTTGCTGCTGGTCGATGGGGTCGTTCAGCTCGCTGAACGCATTGCCAAACTCGGTGGCGTTGATGAAATATTCAAAGCGCTCGGTGAACGCGGGATCGTCCGTTTTGCGCTTCGCGAGCGGGCTGATCTCGACCGGGTAATCATAGATAAACGTCGGCTGGATCAGCTTTTCCTCTACAAACGCGTCAAAGAACTCGGCTAAAATCGCGCCCTTTGTCCGCTGCTCCGGCAGCTCGACATGGTGTTCCTCTGCCAGCGCGACGGCCTCCTCGCCGCTTGTGACGGCGGCGAAATCCACGCCGGAATACTTCTTCACAGCCTCGACCATCGTCATGCGTTCCCAATGTGAAAGGTCGATCTGTCGGCCCTGATAGGGAATGGTCAGCGTTCCACAGACATTCCGCGCCACGGTTTTCATCATTTCTTCGACCAGATCCATCATGCCGCGGTAATCGGTGTACGCCTGATAAACCTCAATCGTTGTGAATTCGGGGTTATGCTTCGGATCCATGCCCTCGTTGCGGAAGATGCGCCCCACCTCGTATACGCGGTCCATGCCGCCGACGACGAGCCGCTTGAGGTACAGCTCCGTCTCGATGCGCAGCGCCATATCCATATCAAGCGTGTTGTGATGCGTCAGGAACGGGCGCGCCGACGCGCCGATCTCGAACGGCGTCAGGATTGGCGTATCCACCTCGACAAAGCCCTTGCCGTCTAAATAGGCGCGCAGCTCGCGCAGGATCCGGCTGCGCTTCAAAAATGTGTCCTTCACGCCCGGATTGACGATCAGATCGACATAGCGCTGGCGGTAGCGCGCCTCCCGATCCCTCAACCCGTGGAACTTCTCGGGCAGCGGCAGCAGATTCTTGGCCAGCAGCACAGCCTCGCTGACATGTACGCTGATCTCGCCCATCTTGGTGCGGAACACGAAGCCCTTGATCCCGACAAGATCGCCGATGTCGAACCTCTTGAACGCCTGATATGCGTCGACGCCCACGTCGTCACGGCGCACATACATCTGAATATCGCCGCTCGTATCGCGCAGATCGGCAAAGCTGGCCTTGCCCATCACGCGCTTGCTCATCATGCGCCCCGCCATGCACACATCCGGACCATGCTCGCCCTCGGGCGGGTCCACAAATGCCGCCTTCACCTGCGCGGCAAAATGCGTCTGCGGCCAGCTTGTCCGCGCGAACGGATCCTGCCCGGCCTGCTGCAGCTCGGCTAACTTCTGACGGCGGATCGTCACCAGCTCGTTATACGCCTGCTCGGTCAGGGCCTCGACCGCGCCCTCTAACTTTTCCTTCGCCGTGTCCAGCGCCGAATCCAACTGATTCAATACTTCCTTTTCCATCCTTCTCCTCCAGCCTTTTTGGTTATTATACCATGAGCGCAGCGCGCGAATGGTATAATGGGCGGTTTCGCCGGTTGCCCGCGTAGCGGGCGAGGCGAACGCCATAAAATCCTATGTTATAGCCGCAAGCGGCTATAACACCATATGGAACCGGTTTCCTTTCTCCGTTTTTTCACAGGCGCGAAAGCCCGCCCGCTCAAAGCACCGGCGGGACGCACCGTTCCAGCGATAGATATCGCTTACAAACAGCTCCCGATACCCCAGCGCGCGCCCGCGTTCTATCAGCGCGCCGATCACCTTTCCGCCGACGCCCCGCCCGCGGTAAGCCTGTTCGCCAATTACGATAGGCATGTCCTCCCGCCAGAAGGCGACGTCCCCAATCGGGCGAAAGCCACCGTTTTCCCACGCCTCGATAAAATACAGCTCGCCTTTTTGCGCCAAATACGCATACATTTGACACAGACGCTCCATTGTATAGGAGACACGGCTGCCGTCGACAAGCCACACGGTCTCGGGGTCCTGATACCACGCGAGCGCGAACCCGCACTCCCCGTCATATTTCCGCAGGCGCAGCCCTTCGCCGAGCGCAAGCGTCTCCGGCTGGGCAATCCCCTCGATCGGCATAGCGCTCCCCCCCGTTTTGCATCGCCGCGCTATCAGTATAACACAAAACAGGCGCTCGCGCACCTGTTTTGTAAAAATATGCCTATCCTTTGCCACGCTTACAGCTCAGCGCGCCCGATGGCGAGGATCTCGTACTGAATCACGCTTCCGCTGGGCAGTGTGATTTCAACCTTGTCCCCCTCGGAATGGCCGATCAGCGCCGCGCCGATGGGCGACACGTCCGAGATCTTGCCGTTGAGCGGATCGGATTCCGCCGAGCCGGTGATGTCGTATTCCTCCTCCTCGCCGTCCTCGTCGCGGATCGTCACATGACTGCCCACGCTGACGCGGTCGTTGGAAAGCTCCTCCTCGGTGACGACCCGGGCGTGCTTGAGCATTTTTTCCAAAAGGGCGATGCGCCCCTCCACAAGGCCCTGCTCGTTCTTGGCCTCGTCGTATTCACTGTTTTCAGAAAGATCGCCATAGCCGCGCGCGACCTTGATTTTTTCCGCCACCTCTTTGCGTTTGACGGTTTTCAGCTGCTCCAATTCCTCCTCCAGCGCGCGCAGGCCGGCATAAGTCATAACGATTTCTTTTTCCACGGTTTGTGCTCTCCTCTTTCCTGCATCCCCTGACCAGAGCCCGCACGGCATCGGCCCAAGCGGCCCTTTGTCAAGCGATGTCTGCGATCATCCGGCGCGCCGCGCCGGTGCAACAGCAAGCGCCGGTTCCGCCCCCGGCGGGCGGCGGTTCCCTCAGCGCCTGCAATACGCCCTATTATATGGGACAGTCGGCGCTCTGTCAAGCCGCCGCTGTTTCACTTTGTCCCGGCGCTTCCATTTTATGCGGCCGCGGGACAAAACAGAACCACAGAAGAGGGAATTTCTTCCCCCCTCTGTGGCGGATGTTCACTTTGCCGGCAGTTTACTCCTCGTCGTCCTTCATGTCGATGAACTTCTTGGCTTCTTCGATGACCTTCGCCTCCAGATTCGAGGGCAGCGTCTCATAGCGTGTGAACTCGAAGGTAAAGCTGCCGCGGCCCTGCGTCAGCTGGCGCAGATAGGTGGTGAAGTCGTGCATCTCGCTGAGCGGGACGTCGGCCTCGATGGTCTGCTGGCCGTCCTCGGCCGGGTGCATGCCCAGCACGCGGCCGCGCCGCTTCGTCACCTCGCCCATGATGTCGCCCATCACGTCGTTGGGCACAGTGGCCATCAGGTTTCCGATCGGCTCGAGCAGCACGGGGTTCGCCTCGGGCAGCGCGGCCTTATAGGCCAACTTCGCCGCCATCTTGAACGCCATTTCGGACGAATCGACCGGGTGATAGCTGCCGTCCAGCAGCGTGGCCTTCAGACCGACGACGGGATACCCCGCCAGCACGCCGTGGCGCACGGCCTCCTGCAGGCCCTTCTCGACCGCAGGGAAATAGTTCTTCGGCACGCTGCCGCCGAACACGTTCTCGGCAAACACGAAATCGCCCTCGCTCGTGGGCTCGAATTCGATCCACACATCGCCGAACTGGCCGTGCCCGCCGGTCTGCTTTTTGTGGCGGCCCTGCGCCTTGCACTTTTTGCCGATGGATTCGCGGTAGGCGATACGCGGCTCGGTCAGCGTGATCTCCACGCCGAATTTATTCTTCAGCCGCGCGCAGATCACGTCGAGGTGCTGCTCGCCGAGGCCCGAGATGATCTGCTGCACCGTCTCGGTGTTGACGGAATACTGCAGCGTGGGATCCTCCTCCATCAGGCGCTGCAGCGCGCCGCTGATCTTGCTTTCGTCGCCCTTCTGCTTCACCTTGATGGCCATCGTCAGCGTGGGCTTCGGGAACGCCGGGCGCGGCAGCGTGACCACGCGGCCCGGCGCGCACAGCGTGTCGCCCGTCTGCGCGGTGGGCAGCTTGGTCGCGACGCCGATGTCGCCCGCCGCGAGCTCCGCCGCGTCCGTCTGCTTTTTGCCCTTGACAAATACCAGCTTACCCATGCGCTCGGGCTCGCCCGTGCGGCTGTTGACGACCGGCGTGTCGGATTTCAGCGTGCCGCTGACGATCTTCACATAGCTCATTTTGCCCACGAACGGGTCGGCCACGGTCTTGAACACATACGCGCACAGCGGGGCGGCGGCATCGCACGCGATCTCGACCTCGTTCCCGTCGCGGTCCTCGGCCGTGCAGCCCGCACCGCGCGCCGCGCTGGGCAGCAGCTCCTTGATGCAGTCGAGCACCATGCGGGTACCGACCAGCGCCGTCGAGCTGCCGCACACCACCGGCGTGATGGTGCCGGCCTTGACGCCCGCGCGCACGCCGTTGATGAGCTCCTCGCGCGTGAACGGCTCGCCCTCGAAGAACTTCTCCATCAGCGCGTCGTCCGTCTCGGCCACGGCCTCGCGCATCGCCTCGACCAGGCCGTCCTCGCGGTGGCCGTATTTGGGCAGCGGCACCTCGCGGCGGGTGTCGCCCGCGAAGCTGTACGCCTTGTTTTCAATCATATTCACGAAGATGCGGCCTCCGGCCTGCTCCACCGGCACGACGACCGGGCAGACGGACGGGCCGAACGCGGCCTTCAGCTCCTCAAACACCTTATAGAAATCGGCGTGCTCGGCGTCGATCTTGGAAATGTAGATCATCCGGCTTTTGTTGTTTTTCAGCGCGAGCTGATACGCCTTCTGGGCGCCGACCGTCAGGCCGCTGCGGGCGGACACGGTGATCAGCACGCTCTCGGCGGCGCGCACGCCCTCGTGCATGCCCAGTTCAAAGTCGAACAGGCCCGGCGCGTCCAGCAGGTTGATCTTCACGCCGTCGTATTCCACGGGCGCGACGGCCAGCGACAGCGACGCGCGCCGCTTGGCCTCCTCGGGATCAAAATCACTTACGGTATTCCCGTCCTCCACGCGCCCGAGCCGGTCGGAGCCCTTCGTGACATAGACCATCGCCTCGATCAGGCTGGTCTTGCCCGCGCCGCTGTGCCCGGCCACCAGTACGTTTCGGATGTGATCGCTTGTGTAATTCATACAACAACCCTCTTTTCCGTCACGCGAATCCCGCATGACAGCAACTTATACAAAAACTGTATTGTCATTATACCACTTTTTTTGGAGGAAGTCACAAGAAATACGGTGGTTGTATTGACGAATCTTCTGCGAAAAGATTGTATAATTTGACAAATCTTTTCCCCGGTGTACCCTGTATGAGTACGGATTTTGAAAAGTGTCGCCCCATCATGCACAGCACTGCAAAAGTGCCGTCAAATCACAAATCCGCCGTTCGGGCAGAGCACCTGCCCGGTGAAAAACGCGCCCGCGTCCGAGGCGAGAAACGCGATGGCCCCCGCCACGTCCTCCGGCGTGCCGAGGCGGCCGAGCGGCGTTTCCCCGGCCAGCGCGGCCTTGTCCCCGGCGGACAGCGCCGCGAGCATCTCGGTATCGATCACGCCCGGCGCAACGCAGTTGACGGTGACGCCGCTCGGGCCCTCCTCCTTGGCCAGCGCCTTGGTCAGGCCGATCAGCGCCGCCTTCGCGGCCGAATAATGCGCCTCGCACGACGCGCCAACCTGCCCCCACATCGAGGACACGTTGATGATGCGGCCCCATTTTTGGCGGATCATATGCGGCAGCGCAGCCTGACAGCAGTGGAACGCGCCCGTCACCGTGACGCCGAGCATCGCGTCCCACTCCCCGGCGGTGATGTCGGTAAACAGCTTTTGCTGGGCGATGCCCGCGTTGTTGACGAGGATGTCCGGCTCGCCGAGCGTCCTGCGGATCTCGTCGAACAGCGCGCGCACGGCGGCCCCATCCGACACGTCGGCGCAGAACGCGCGGGCCGTGCCGCCCGCCGCGCGCAGCTCGGC
>CANRZX010000129.1 GCA_947644575.1 uncultured Clostridia bacterium
AAGATTTTCTCACAAAATAGGGGCGCGTTGCAACTTCCCTTTTTGCAACGCGCCCACTTTTCTGTCCCAGCCCCGTGTCCTTGACCTTTTTGGCATGGTTGGGCGTCCAATAGGACGCCCACATTGATGCAAAAGCAGAGAAATCGGACAATAGCCGCATGGCTGGGCGTCCTGTTGGACGCCCAGCACCATTGAACAAATGAAAGGAAAAATAAAAATGGAAAAAGCATTCGCTTACATCTGCGCCAATGAAGAAACCTCGCCCCGCTTGATCAAGCGGTACTGCCGCGCGGTCTTTGATCTCGGCTATGTGCCGGTCTGCCCGCGCTTAGGTGACGGGCAGTATCTTGATCTCGATGTGCCGGACGAGAAAAAGGCATATCATGAAATCGCCCGCCAGAAGCTGGGCCGCTGCCGGATGATTGTGGTGTGCGGCCGGGAGATCACCGGCACGATGGCCGCGGAGATCGGCATGGCCGAAAAGCGCAAAATCATTTGCACGACGCTGGACGGCCTTGCGGCGATCCGCACCGCTGAAGCTGCTTCAGGGCCGCGTTGATCCTTTTTGCAGCACAGAGCAGCCGGTCAACGGTTTTGCAAGCATAGCACAAAGATATCTTTTGCGCGCTTGCAGGGGGAACTCCCCCTGTCCCCTATGCCGCCTGCGGGCGGAAAATTTTGGTTATGGAGGAGGTGACAATGGGGAGAAAATATGAGATTTGTCTGCGGTTGTCCCAGGAAGAAAAAGAACGGCTGGAGTTTAACGCCCATGCCTGCGGCCTATCCAAAACAGCCTACCTGCGCCGTCTGCTGCTGGGTGCTGAAGTTAAGGCCCGCCCCTCCCAGGAGATCAAGGAATTGCGGACGGAGATCCACCACATCGGCAATAATATCAATCAAATCGCCCGCAGCGTCAACGCCGGGATCGCCATGGCCGAGGACGCCAAGCGGGGCCTATTCCTGCTGGATCAGGTCTATGAGCTGATGTATCAAATCGCCAAAAAATAAAAATTTACTGATGATTTTCCAGCCAGCGAATCGCGCAGTGGGCCAAACAGGCGGAGCCAATGGGACAGACATCTTCATTGAAACGAACCTTGGGGTTGTGGGCGGGGGCATCGCCCCGCTCGTCCAGATACCCCGCTGAAAGATACATGAACACGCTGGGGACCTTCTCCGCAATCGTAGCGAAGTCCTCAGAGGCGCTGGCGGACATATCGGGGACGGGGGTCAGGCCGGGGATCGGCAGCTCCTGCATATAACCCGCTATCTCGTCCGTCATGGCGGGATCGCAGACAAGAGGCGGCACCTGGGAGATCGCTTCCACCTCCGCCGAACCGCCGTAGACCTCCGCTGTCCTTTGGGCCGCCTCTCTCACTCTGCGGACCAGCTTCTCCCGTTCGCCCCGGTCATTGGTGCGCAGGGTCCCCTGAAGGACGGCGGTGTCCGGAATGATATTGGGGGCCGAGCCTGCGGAGAAATTGCCGATGGTCAGCACACAGGCTTTGCCGGGGTCCGCCTCGCGGGCAATCAGGGCCTCCAGCGCCAGATAGATGTGGACGCCGATATTGATGGGATCAATAGAACTGTGGGGATAGGCCCCGTGGGCGCCCCGGCCATGGACCGTGATTCGGAAGCCGTCCACAGAGTACATCATCGTCCCGCCGCTGTTATACATGAACAGGCCCACCGGTATCCTTCCGGCGCCGACATGGTAGGCCAAGGCCCCGTCTACGCCCTCCAGTATCCCGTTGGCGATCATATCCTTCGCGCCCTCAAAGGTCTCCTCCGCAGGCTGGAACATGAACCGGACCCGGCCAGCCAGCGCGGCCTCGTTTTCTTTCAGCATCTTTGCCGCCGTCAGCAGCATGGCAGCGTGGAAGTCGTGGCCGCAGGCGTGGGCCTCGGTGCCAGTGGGACAGGCGAAGGGCTCGCCGCTCTCCTCTGGCATGGGCAGCGCGTCCATGTCCGCCCGGAGCAGGAGCGTCCGGCCCCCATCCCTGCCCAGCTCGGCGGTCACGCCGTGTCCGCAGGGGTGCGGCTCCAGGCCATAGCTTCTCAACTGTTCCATGACGTAAGCCTGCGTCTTCGGCATATCCAGACCGACCTCCGCATGGCTGTGCAGCCAGCGGCGGTGGACAACGGTCTCCTCGCGCAGTTCCAATGCTCGTTTATAAAAATCCATAGCAAAGCCCCCTTACGATAGGTTGGATAAATTATAGCAAAAGCCCTTGATACCGTCAACAGCATTTGCAGTTTGGCCGCCGCTTATGAAGGAGAAGGTAATGGCTATCACGAAGATCCTCGCCCGGAAGGGCCGCCTGGACGTGGGCATCAGCTACGTCCTCAACGGAGACAAGACCCAGGAGCGCGTCCTCACCGCCCACCTCAACTGCGACCCTGGTCGGGAGTGCCGCCAGATGCTGGACACCAAGCGGGCCTATGGCAAAATGGACGGGGTGCAGTATTACCACATCATCCAGTCCTTCAAACCGGGGGAGGTCACCCCGGAGCAGGCATTGGAGATCGCCACAGAGTTTGCGAAGGAGCATCTGCCGGGGTACGAGACGGTGATCGGAGTCCATGTGGACAAGGAGCATATCCACGCCCACCTGGTCTTCAACTCTGTGAACGCGGACACCGGCGAGAAGTACCACAGCAACGCCCGGAGCTACTACCAGCACATCCGGGCCACCTCGGACCGGCTGTGCCGGAACCGACGCCTGAAAAGGCAGCGGGTGTTCCCGATGCGCCGTCCGTGCAGACCGAGACGGTCGAGACGCAGGACGGCACGGTGGAGTTTGTTGTGGGCGGCTTCGAGGACGATTTCGGTCTTGCCGGGGAGGATGGCGGAAATTTTACGGATGGCCGGACGGGCAGTCCTTTGGCAGACCAGCCGAAAGAACCGAATCCGTCCGAGCCTTCCTCGCCCAGCAAAAGCTCTTCGCCAATGCCGTCCGCAGAGGATAAGGCGGCACCAGCCCTGACCAGTGACCGCCCGTCTGTGCGCGCCGAGCTCGATGAGATTCGGCAGGAGCAAAAACAGAAAGCCGGGCGCAAAAAGCAGGAGCGCGGAAAATCCGCGCCCCGGCCTACACGCACCAAATCCAAGAAAAAATCGAAAGGCAGGTAATGGAATGGATTTATCAAAATACATCAAACCCGCAGCCGAACAGCCGCAGGCTGAAGCGCCGCAGCAGATGACGAAAGAAGAATACGCCGCGCTGAAGAAGGCCGAGCGCGAGGAAGTATGGGCGCGCGTGGATGGGCAGGCCGAGGCCGTGTTCAAGGACAGCGCATCCATGCAGGCATTCCTCGATTTTGTAGCCGCCTGTACGCCGCAAAGTACGCGCAATCTGCTCATCCTCTATGAGCAGAACCCGGAAATCCGCCATCCGCGTACCTTTGAAAAGTGGAAAGAGGCGGGCCGCTCGGTGATCACCGGCGAGACCGGGTACACATTTTTCACAGAGCAGAACTATACCCGCGAGGACGGAACGGCCGCAACCGGATATGCCCTCGTGAAAGCCTTTGACATCTCGCAGACGCGCGGGCCGCAGCCTGCCGCCGAAACCGTCCATGCGCCGGAGGAATTGCTGGCAGCACTCATCGAGCAAAGCCCAGTGCGGCTGGAGCTTTCCGACCAGCTTCCCGACAGAGTGCAGGCGCAGTATGTGCCGCGCCAGCATACGATTTTTGTGCGCAATGACATGGACGAGACGGCTGCCTTCTGCTCCGTTGTCCGTGAGCAGGCTCATGCCAGCTTCGACACGGTGGGGCGCGGCTATACCCGGCAGGCGTTCGCGGCGCAGAGCTACTGCGCGGCCTACATCGCCGCCAAAAAGTTTGGAATCGACACATCTGCATTCCGGTTTGACAAGGTGTGCGAGATCGGCACGGGGCTGGATACACAGGGCAAACGTGCCTTCCTCAGCGACGTCAAGTCCGCCGCTTACACGGTCAGCCGCGGCATCCGGAGCAGCCTGCGCGAGGTGGAGCAGACGATCCAGCCGGATGCGTTTTCTGTCGAGGCGCCGCCCGCGACCGCAAAGCCCGCAAAAGCAAAGGCAGAGAAAAACAAGGCCGACGAGAGCCGCTGAGAGTTTTCCGTTTGTTTTCAATTGAGGGATAGCTATCCCGCACCCTTTGTGATATGGTTGACTCAAGAGAAAACAGACTCAAAAACCGGATCGGAGGGGATATGGCATGGAGAAAGAACGGCTCTTCAAAATGACGGAGACGGAACAATGCGTGCTGGTGGCAGCGCTGAAAAAAGGCGGCGGTACGCTGGCCAGCCGTGCTGCAAACGCGCCGAGGAGAAAACTGTATTTGGACGGCGAGGAATACCGGCAGGCATTGCACGGCCTCAATCAGCTGCGCACCGACTACATGGCGGCCGGCCATTACAGCGACGGCATTGACGCCGTGCTGCTCAAACTCATGAAGTCCAAATACCGCCGCGCGCCTGTGCGGTGAATGTCCGGCTTGACAAAATGCGGCGCGTAGGGTATACTACAAATAGAAAGGGCGCTGCGACAAACGGTTAGCCCGGTTTTAGCAAAAGAGTCTTAGGTATAACCCAAGAAGCCGTCACTTTGCCGAGTGGCGGTTTCTGCGTTTCACAATGATTGTCACTGTGAAAACTCCAATGTGGAGTGTTATCCGCATGAGCCTCACCCCCTTTCAGGGATGTGGCTAACCGCCTGCCGCTATGCAGCGCCCTGCCCCTTGCGGGGCAGTTCTATTGTACCAGCCTTTGTTGGTCTTTGTCAATGACGCCCCCCATTTCCAGTCGGGAAGTGGGGGCTTCTTGTTTGCGGGAGGTGTTCAAACAGTCAATCATAAGAAAACCCCGTGGTGGGCGTGGCTTCTTCCCTTGCCGCTCGTCTGGTGGGCGGCGCTGTGCTTTGCTGCATGCTGGCAGCCGGGACAATCCCTGATCTACCAACTGGAAAGGATCACGACGGCACTCGGCCAGCCCGCGGCCGTCCACTGGACGCCGGGCGCGCCGCGTGCGCTGTTCGGGTTTACTTTCGCCTATGCCGTGGCCGTGGCTGCTATTGTTTCCAGCACAAAAAACACTCGCCGCGGCGAGGAACACGGCTCGGCCAGATGGGGCAATGTCCATGAGATTGCGAGAAAATACCGCGACCGCAAACACCTCGGCAGGAACCTCATTCTGACGCAGCATTTCGGGATCAGCATGGACGGCCACAAGCACCAGCACAACACCCATGTCCTCGTGATCGGCGGCTCCGGCGCGGGTAAGAGCCGCAGCTATGCCATCCCCAATGTGCTGACGTGCGGGGACTGTTCTATGCTCGTATGCGATCCGAAAGGGGAAATCCTACGCAAAACCGGCGCGGCGCTCGAAAACCATGACTTCGAGGTGCGCGTGTTCGATCTGATCGATCCGGACAGCTCCTTTTGCTACAATCCTCTTGCCTATGTTCGGGACGATAAGGACGTCCTGCGCCTGATCGAGACGCTCATCCAATCCACCACACCGCCCGGCAGCCAGACCAGTGATCCGTTCTGGCAGAAATCCGAGACGGCGCTGCTGCAGGCGCTCGTCCTCTACCTCATGCACTACGCCCCGCCGGAGGAACAAAACTTCGCCACGGTCATGGAAATGCTGTCGGCAGCCGAGGTGAAAGAGGAAGATGAAGATTTCGAGTCGCCCCTCGACATCCTTTTCGCACGGCTCGAGATGCGCGATCCGGAGAGTATTGCGCTCAAGCAGTACCGCGTGTTCAAGATGGGAGCGGGCAAGACACTGAAATCGATCCTGATCAGCGTTGGCGTCCGGCTGGCGGCGTTCAACCTGCCGCAGATCGCACGGCTCACCTGTGTGGACGAACTCCGCCTCGAGGAAATGGGCGAAAAGAAGATTGCCCTGTTTTGCTGCATTCCGGACAGCGACAGGTCGCTCAACTATCTGGTGGGGATGCTGATCGGACAGCTCATCCAGACGCTCTACTTTGTGGCCGACCGCAAATACAAGGGCCGTCTGCCTGTTCCGGTGCATCTGCTGATCGACGAAGCCCCGAACATCGCCCTGCCCACCGACAACTTCCTGCCGTGGCTCGCCACGATGCGCAGCCGCAACATTTTCACAAGCTACATCGCCCAGAATATGGCGCAGCTCAAAGGCCAGTTCAAGGATCAGTGGGAATTACTGGTGGGCCTGTGCGATGAATTCCTTTACATCGGGGGGAATGAAAAAGAAACGCACAAGTACGTCTCAGAACTTATGGGCAAAGAGACGCTGGACACCAACACCTATGGACGGACTCGCGGCAGAAACGGCAGCTATTCCACCAACGACCAGCAAACGGGCCGTGAATTGCTCACGCCTGACGAGGTGCGGATGCTCGGCCCGCGCAAGGCGATCCTGTTCGTGCGCGGCGAGCGGCCGATACTCGATGACAAGTACGACCTCATGCGTCATCCGAACATCAAGGAAACCGAGGACGGCGGCGCGCCGCCCTACGACTACACCGCCGCGCGTTCGGCACACAGCGACCTTGCCGGAGCGCCGGAGGATTACGAACTGCTCGACATGGACGATTTCCTGATGGAATCGTCCGCGCCGGGCGCATTGCATTTTCCCGTTCAGCAGAATGGGAACCAAAGAATGGGAGGTAAAGATTGAAACAGAAGAAAAACTGTCATGCAAAAACAAACCCGGTGCGGCAACCTGTGGCTCAGCGTGGGCTCGATGATATGCCCACGCCGATGCGACGCAGGGCGAACGCGGTCAAGCGTGCCTATTGGACGCTGGCCCACGCTCTGGCGTTTGCATTTCTGCTGGCGTTCCCGGCGTATGCCGAGGGCAGCGATCCGCTTACCGTAATCAACAACCTGTCCACCTTCATTTTCTCCCTGATCCGTGCGGTCGGCATGATCCTGCTGGGTTGGGGGATCGTGCAGGTGGGTTTGTCGTTTCAGAGCCATGATCCCAGCCAGCGCTCGCAGGGTTTCCTTACGCTGGCGGGTGGGTTGATTGTAACGTTTGCAAAAGAAATTCTGGAACTGATCACCGGGGCGAGCATCGTGTGACGGCAAAATTGCTGTAAAAACAGCGGTTGAATTTTACAGCATTTCGTGCTATACTAAAGCCAGAAAGGGGTTGAGCCTCATGCCGAATATTAAGCCGATCTCTGATCTTCGCAACTATAGCGAGGTGCTGCATGATGTTGCGGTTGGCACGCCTGTTTTTTTGACAAAGAATGGACGGGGCAAGTATGCGATCCTCGATATGCAGGACTATGAAAAAACACAGGCAACCCTCAAGCTGATGGATGAACTGGCCAAAGGCCGGGAGTCCGGGGAGAAGGAAGGTTGGCTGACGCTGGAGGCCGTGGAGGAAAGTCTGGGGCTTGCGCATGAATAGACTGCATTTGTCCGGCGCGGCGCAGGAGGATCTGGCGCAGATCAAAGCCTACATTGCGCAGGAATTGGAAAGCCCGCAGGCGGCTCTTTCTGTGGTACGCCGCGTTACGAAAAGCATCCGTATGCTTAAGGATCACGCCTATGCCGGGGCGCCTCTGTCCTCCGTTGCGGATACAAAAAGCGACTATCGCTTTCTCGTGAGCGGACAGTACCTTGTTTTTTATCGCGTTTATGGACAGGATGTGTATGTGGATCGTGTCCTTTATGGACGCAGGAATTATCTGCAGGTGTTGTTTGGAAACACCTTGCCGATAGAACCAGACGAATAGAATTTCTATTTTACGCCTGCAGGAATGCGGGCGTTTTTTCTTTTTAGGAGGTGATCACGCATCGGGGATAACGGATGGATCATCGACAACCTCAACGCGGCACTTGGTACATGGAACTCGAAGCTGGCCGAACTCTGGCAGCTTTTGACCCAAAGCCCGCAGAGCTTCAAGGGCGGCGGGATCTGGCAGGTGGTGCTTGGCATCCACGGCGCGCTGAAAGGCATCGGCCTCGGTCTGCTCGTGCTGTTCTTTGCGGTGGGTGTCGTGAAAACGTGCGGCAGCCTTGCCGAGACCCGTCGCCCGGAGCGGGCGCTCGCGCTGTTCGTGCGGTTCGTGCTGGCGAAAGCCGCGGTGCAGTACGGGCTCGACGTCATGCTGGCGGTGTTCGAGATCGCGCAGGGCGTGGTGTCCAGCATCATGGCGGCCTCCGGTATGGGAGAATTGTCCGGCGCGGCACTGCCGCAGGAGATTGTCGACAAGGTCGCGCAGGTGGGCTTCTGGCAAAGTATCCCGCTCTGGGCGGTCACGCTGCTCGGCGGGCTGTTCATCACGGTTTTGTCCTTTGTCATGATTTTGACGGTGTACGGCAGGATGTTTCGCCTCTTTCTCTTCGCCGCCATCGCCCCGATCCCGCTGGCGTCCTTTGCCGGACAGCCCAGCGCAAACATCGGGCGCAGCTTCCTCAAAAGCTATGCGGGCGTATGTCTCGAGGGCGCCGTGATCGCACTGGCATGCGTGATCTTTTCCGCGATGGCAAGCGCGCCGCCCGCCATCGCGGGCAGGGTTTCGGCGGTGACTGCCGTGTGGGGCTATGTCGCGGAACTCAGTGCGTCCGTAAGTACGGGCAAAAGGCCTGTACGCGGGTTTATGTGGAATT
>CANRZX010000130.1 GCA_947644575.1 uncultured Clostridia bacterium
GTTGGAATTATTTGCTGTTTATGGCGTGCCCGGGATTTATTTTGTAGTTTTTATGGGACTCAATAAAAATCACAAAAAAGTATGTGCTGCACGCTTTTGTGCATTCTGGTGTTGTATCAAAAAATTTTTGATTTTTGAGGTTTTTGAAATGAGCACTTACATTGATTCGCGGCATCCCAATCAACATGGTGATTATCAGGATTGCCCAGCGCTTGTGATTCGTTATTTGCAGGACAGCGAAACCATTCGCGGCCTTTCGCCGCGGACGGTCAATGGTTATTATATCGATTTGCGCACTTTTTTTCGTTTTTTGCTGCATTCACGCGGTATAGCTCCGGAGGAAATGTCAATAGAAGAAATTGACATCCGTAATGTGGACTTGTCCTTCATTCAAAGCGTCAGTACCAGTGAAATTTATGAATTTCTATACTATATTACACGGGAGCGCGACAACGCGGCGGCAACGCGCGCCCGCAAGCTGTCCAGCGTGAAGGGATTCTATAAATTTCTGACCAATAAAATGAAGCTTTTGGAAAAAAACCCCACAGATGATGTCGGAACTCCTGCTCAGAAAAAGCGCCTACCCAAATATCTTTCTTTGAACGAAAGTGTAGAGCTGCTGAAAAACGTACAATCTGACTTTTACGAACGGGATTACTGCATGATCACGCTGTTTTTGAATTGCGGAATGCGCTTGAGCGAACTTGTGAATATCAACGTTACAGATATTCACGATGACGGTACGATCCGGATTGTTGGCAAAGGCGACAAGGAACGTTTGGTTTATTTGAATGACGCTTGTATTTCCGCGCTCCGGAGGCTGTGTGAGGAGCGCGCCAAACTGCCAAATCTACAGGACAAAAAAGCGCTGTTTGTATCAAGAAAAACGGGAAAACGCTTGTCTGCGCGGCGCGTTCAGCAAATTGTGGATGGGTGTCTAAAAATGGCAGGACTGTCCGGTAAGGGTTATTCCACACATAAGCTGCGACATACGGCGGCCACAATGATGTATCAAGAGGGCCATGTCGACATGCTCGCGCTGAAAGAAATCTTGGGCCATGCGCATGTTTCCACTACGGAAATATATACCCATATGGGAACCGAACAGCTTCGTCAGGCAGCGCAGGCATCCCCTTTCGCAAAGCTCGATTTTGAAAAAAAACAGCCCAAAGCGCCGCGTAAACCGAAAAAAGAGGCTGCCGATGAAGCTGGCAAAAAAAGTGAAAAAGAGGAAGCATAATGCGGCGGTTCCATAAGAAAACAAAGCCGGAAATTCTAACTGGGTGGTCCCATCCGCCGCGTCAGAAAAGCTTGAAATACACAAAGTATTCTCGAGTTTCTCTTCCTTGCCGGTGGGGCCCGCTCAGCGAATTTCCGAAGAATGAAACTTAATTCGAATGCTTTGTTTTCTTATCTCACCGCCGCTAACTCCCTTCCCTTTTTGCCAACGTTAAATAAAAAATTGAAACACATGGTTTTATGAGCGGTTATCGTTCGCTCTAAGTTTTCAATAGAATCCTCCGAAAGCCTTGAAAACAAAGGATTTTTCTTAGTCTACTGCCCTTATCCCTTATATGGTTTCACACAAGTTGGCTCTTGCTCTGATTGCAGAGGTGAAACCATTGTCCATATTTTTTTATATCAAGGCAGTCGGAAATATTAATGAAACTGAAATGCTCTCTACGTTTAACTGTGGCGTTGGCATGATTATTGTTGTGGAAGAATAACATGCAAAATGTGTAAAAGAACTTTATCAAAAAACATTATGATTGTTACAAAATTGGGAAAATTAAAAAAGGAAGTTTTGTAAATCACATTACATGGTGAAAAGAGAAATATCTCTATCATAAGTCGACTGACTTGCGATAGAGGTATATTTCACTCTCAAATGCCGAAGACTTATTACTCTCCAAAAGCAACTTAGCGTTCAGATAATACCTTGCCCTTGTTTTGGATCGTAAGGACAAAATCAAAGGAAATACCTAAGGATAGAACAAAAAAGGTGAAACGTCTTAAAAATACAACGTTTCTTTTGAAGGATAAAATCGAATTTGCTTATCAGTTTTCCACTACGCGGACAGTCCCAGCAGCACCGGGGCAAAAACCGCGGCAAGTACGCCCTCCAGCATGGATACCAGAAGCATTCCAAAAGAAATTAATACAAAGCTGTGCAGGCATCGTTTAATTCCTATGTCCGGGCTGGGGCTCCGCGCGAGAAAATTTAAGCGGAATAAACTGACAGAGGTATCCAACGCGATTGAAACGAAAAAGATCAACAGCAATGCGCGGAGCACCTCGGGAATCCACAACAGAATCAGATTGGCCAGCAAGCCGCGTGATCCCATCTCATTATATAAATAAGCTGAAACACACCCAATAGAGACGCCTCGCAGAAACGGAAGGCACAGCAAAACAGGCGCTCCTATACAGGATAAGCTAAAAAAAAGCACAACGGCTTGCATCGTCATTGATGAAAGAAAGGTTCCGGATACCGTCGCAGTAAAACCGCCACCGTGGATACCATTCAAATACTGCCGCACAAAGTATGTAGCATAACGGCTTGATTCGGCGGTTACCTGACAGACACTGCCCAAAAGCACCCCTGCAAGTAGCGCGCATGACAACCCCAATAATTTTAAACGTGTATTTTTTCTTCGCGATAAACCCGGATGCTCTGGGTTTGCCGCGTGTACGCGTAAAAACGCAGGCTTAAATTTCCACTGTTCCCACATCTTAATTTCACTTCCCTTTTCACAGCTTGTACAGAGACTGTCGTGCGCTCGTCATCGCGCTCTTGATTGGGTCAGCAAGTCCCTCGCCTTGATACAGAAATATGCAACCAATCAGCGAAAAATTCCATTGTTACTTTCGTATTCTGCGGCGGCGCTCTTGCAGCAGGATGCCAAGGAAGCCCCCGATTGCGCCGGAGCACAGCAGCGCCGCGCCCTTGATAGCGGCCAAAGCGGAAAATTCTGTCTGGCCCTGCGCCAGCGCCGCGATCCACAAAAACACATAGAAGGCAGCACCCATCAAAAGGCCATACAAAAGCCCCTTTTCCCGACGTAGCAAAGCTAACACAAAACCCGCGAACAGTACCGCGAGAACAACCGCGCCGGTCGGAATAAGCGATAATGTCTGCGGCGCAAAATCAACCTTACAGCACAGCACCGCAAAGCCGCTTAGCAAAAGCGCCGCCGCTCCCATGCCGCTGAGGGACGCTGCCGCAAACTGCGCCGCGAAACGACATAAATCATTCTGTGCGTTCTTTTTCTTTTTTTGCATAAAATAAACACCCCCATGTCCTACCCAAAAGGTATGCACAGGGGCGTTTGTTTTATAACAGATTTTTAATAGATATATGCTTATTTGCCCGCAGAGCCGGAGTCGGAGGCCGTGTCCAGCGTCAGCTTCTCAACTTCCTGAATGGCCCACCGCTTAAACCGCATTTTAATGCGATCAGAGCCAGTTTCCAGTACAAACGTATCCTCTTTGATGCTGACCACACGGCCCACAATGCCGCCGATGGTGGTGATGCCGTCCCCCACCTCAATGGAATTACGCATATTCGCGGTTTCCTTTTCCTTCTTGCGCTGTGGGCGAATCATCATAAAATACAGCACCACGATCATCAGCAAGGGAAACAGCAGCGTGGTAAGCATGGTAGTAGTTTCTGGATTCATCGAAAAACCTTCTTCCTCATATTTGACATTATTATATAGTATACCGAATCTTTACCATTCTTGCAAGCGTTTTTCATGGTTTTTCGATTTTTTTCAAAAAAGTCCCAACAGGAGCGAAAACAACGCTTTCCCTGCTGGGACAATCGCTTTTATTGGAAATTACATTCCTTTTCCTCAAACTGCTTGCAGGCTTCGCAAACCTTTTGCTGCGGCGCGGGCTTCGGCTCGTACCAGCCACGCTTCTGCATTTCGCTGAACAGCTCGAACTGCATGTCATGCTCCTCGGAGAGAATGCCCATCAGCTTGTCCTTGCGCTGCTTTGTTGCGCATTCGCCGGCATAGTGATTATAATCCTCGGTAATGGCTTTTTGCGTATTGAGCGCGTCGGTCATTTTTGCCTGATCGTCAAAGCAATTCATATATGCCCATCCTCCTTACTGCAATTCCTTCAGAATCGCATCGTAATGCTGTGTGTGGCGCTGCGCCATATCCTCGCACATTTCCTTCAGCGCAGGATCCTCACAGGTCTGCGCATAGCACTTATACTTTCGAATAATATTTTCCTCATGGGTAAGCAACTCGGAAAAGCCGGACAGCTCGACAGCGGTAATCGCGTCCATACAAACGCCTCCTTTTCTATGATGGAAATATCGTTCCCCCATTTTTGACAAATATACAAAATGAAAAAGCCCCGTGAGAAAAACTCACGGGGCTGATCGTTGATGATATAGGGATTAGTACATACCACCCATGCCGCCGCCGGCCATCGCGGCGTTGGCGGCCGCAGCCGCGGCCGGATCCTCGGGCTCATCGGCCACAAGGCTTTCGGTCGTCAGAACCATCGACGCGACACTGGCCGCATTCTCCAGAGCGGAGCGCGTCACCTTGGTCGGGTCGACAATCCCGGCCTTAATCATATCGCCGTACACTTCCTTCTGGGCGTCGAAGCCATAGTTCGCGTCGTTGGCAGACATAATCTTATCAATGATTACGCTTCCCTCCAAGCCGGCATTTGCGGCGATCTGACGCAACGGAGCTTCTAACGCCTTGCGCACAATGCGCGCGCCGGTGCGCTCGTCGCCCTCGAGCGAATTGATCAGGCTGTCGACCGCCTCGGTGGTGTGCAGCGGAGCCGTGCCGCCGCCCGCGACAATGCCCTCCTCCACAGCCGCCTTGGCCGCGTTCAGAGCATCCTCAATGCGCAGCTTCTTCTCCTTCATCTCGACCTCGGTTGCGGCGCCAACCTTGATCACGGCAACGCCGCCGGACAGCTTCGCGAGACGCTCCTGAAGTTTTTCCTTGTCGAAATCACTGGTGGTTTCCGCCATTTGGGCGCGGATCTGGCCGATGCGAGCGTTAACAGCCTCTTTGTCGCCCATACCGTCGACAATGGTGGTGTACTCTTTCGTCACCTTCACCTGGCGGGCGCGGCCCAGCATCTCCACAGAAGCATCCTTCAGCTCATAGCCCAGCTCCTCGCTGATTACAGTGCCGCCCGTCAGGATGGCGATATCCTGAAGCATTTCCTTGCGGCGGTCGCCAAAGCCCGGCGCTTTTACAGCCACAACCGTGAATGTGCCGCGCAAACGGTTCACAATCAACGTAGACAGTGCCTCGCCCTCGACATCCTCGGCGATGATGACAAGCTTTTTCCCGGATTGGACGATCTGCTCGAGCAACGGCAGAATGTCCTGAATTACGCTGATCTTTTTATCAGTGATCAGCAAATAGGCGTCGTCGAGCACGGCCTCCATGCGCTCGGTGTCCGTCACCATATACGGAGTGATATAGCCGCGGTCGAACTGCATGCCCTTCACGACCTCGGAATACGTCTCGGCGGTTTTGCTCTCCTCAATCGTGATCACACCGTCGGCGCTTACCTTCTCCATCGCCTCGGCAATCAGGTTGCCGATCACCTCGTCGCTGGCGGAAACTGTCGCCACGCGGGCAATATCGGCGCTGCCGTCCATCTTCTTGCTGTTCTCCTTCAGCGCCTCGACAGACGCCTTCACAGCCTTTTGCATACCGCGCTTCAAATCCATCGGGTTCGCGCCAGCGGCAACATTCTTCATGCCCTCGTTGACAAGCGCCTGCGCCAGAACGGTCGCGGTCGTCGTGCCGTCGCCCGCGGCGTCGTTTGTTTTGGTGGCAACCTCGCGCACGAGCTGCGCGCCCATGTTCTCAAACGCGTCTTTCAGCTCGATTTCCTTGGCAATGGTAACACCGTCATTCGTGATCACCGGAGAACCGAATTTCTTTCCCAGCACCACATTGCGGCCCTTCGGACCAAGCGTGATCTTGACCGTATCCGCAAGCTTATCGATACCGGCGCAAAGCGCCTTGCGGGCATCCTCGCCCATGAGCAACTGTTTGGCCATAAAAAAACAACTCCCTTTATTTGTTTGAAAAACTTGATTACTCGACGATTGCCAAAATATCCGACTGGCGCACGATCGTGCACTCCTCGCCGTCCACCTTGACTTCCGTGCCGGCATACTTGGCAATCAAAACCTTGTCGCCCACTTTGACGGTCATCACAACTTCATTGCCGTCTACAAGGCCGCCCGGGCCTACCGCGACAACCTCGCACACCTGCGGTTTTTCCTTGGCGGAGCCCGTCAGGATGATCCCGCTTTTCGTGGTCTCCTCCGCTTCAATGTTTTTAATGACAACCCTGTCAGCGAGAGGTCTGATTTTCATAAAACTTTCCTCCTAAAATGAAATCTTTATTTCGTTAGCACTCCTTATCTTTGAGTGCTAACTATATTGTAACCACATTCCACAAAAAAATCAAGGGGGTAAAATAAAAAATTTTTGTGAATAAAAAAGCAGCGGTATAATGGGCATAGGGGCGGAGACTGCCTCGCCCGAGAACGCCATCACGGGCTTTGCCGGAAAGCCAAGACTTTCCATACGAAAGCCGCGTAATTTCTTATTAATACTGCATCAGCCACCTTTCCCTTGAGAGGAAGGTGGCTGAGCAACAATAAAATCGGATGCGTGGAAAATCTTTATCACAATTTTTTCTTAATTTACCTTCCTCCCTCTCGAAGGGAAGATGTCGGCAAAGCCGACGGATGAGATGGAATACCGATAGAAGAAGCTTAATTTTTGAATAATAAATTTCTTATTCAGAATTATGGGACAAACGCTGCCGTAGCGATAGCCTTTTTCCCGGAGAAGGCGGCATAAAGCGGCGCGGGCAGCACAAAACGCGCCGCCATTGGCAGAACCTGCGCGCAAAGTGCCGGAGCCGGGGCACATTCCCCGTCGATGTTCACAATCACATCGCCTGTCTCGACCGGCGCAACACTGACACGCCGGGCCCTGCGGTATTCCATGATGTCGGCAAATTCGGAGACGACGTGCCCATCTTGATAGTGTTCGCCATTTTTGTATTTCGCCAGCACACCTGCGATGCGCAAACGTCCAATTTTCTTTACAACAATTACATCTAACATTCCGTCCTGAAGGTCGGACATGGGCGCGGCCCAATAGCCGCCGCCGTAGGTCGCGCCGTTGCAGACCGCCGCGATCAGACAGTCATCCTCCAGTACTTCGTCATCGACTGTAATTCGCATTTTTTTGCCGATGGGCCGAAGCAAGCGCTCGACAATAGATAGGTTGTAGGCCATCTGCCCACCGCACAGCGGGAGACGGCGATATTTGGGAATGCCATAGGCGACCTCGGAATCAATGCCCACCGAGCAGATCGCGGCTGAGATTCCGTTGTTAACGGCAATTAGGTCAACGGGGACCGCCGATCCGGCAATATTATCCGCTAAGTTCAGAAAGTCCTCCGCCACGCCGAAATTTCGGACAAAATCGTTGCCCGAGCCGCAGGGGATGCTCGCTACCTCCGCGTTCCGATACGGGTACGCGCCGTATAAAACCTCATTCAGCGTCCCGTCGCCGCCGCAAGCGTACAGACGCACCGTTTCCCCGCTCTCGCTGTATTGGCGGGCCAATTCGCTCGCGTGCTTTGGATACCGCGTCAACTCCACTGCGTAATCCACACCCGCCTGCGCGGCGGCTTCAATCAGCTTGGGCACAAGGTATAGGCTCGCGTCCGCTTTTCCGGAAACCGGATTAACGATAAACACATGCTTCATGGAAGATTCCCCCCGTCTGTTTCATCATACCGCATTTTTCAGCAACATACAATCCCCGTGCCGCACAAAATATTGCCAGCGGGTAAGGCAACCGTGCATATTTCCGCTGGAAAAGGAAATTCTAAAGAAAACCGCTGCCCCGGCAATGAGCATCTACCGCAGCGCCTATAATAGTTTAATTGTCGAGGCAATACAATGAAGCGCCGGAAAGGGAGAAAGCCTATGCGGGATATTCCACATATTTTGTTGACAAGCTTCTGCTCAATCATCATTTTGTTTTTCCTTGCGAAGCTGATGGGCAACCGGCAGGTCAGCCAAATGAGTTTGTTTGATTATATAAACGGCATTACCATTGGGTCGATCGCGGCGGAATTCGCCACCAGCTTAGAGGATGATTTCTGGAAACCGTTTACCGCAATGGTGCTGTATGGCGTGGTCACAGCGGCTATCTCTATTGCGACCTGCAAATCCATGCGGATCCGAAAGTTCATCAATGGACAGCCGGTGATCCTGTATGAGAACGGAAAACTTTACGAAAAGAATCTTTCCGCCGCCAAGCTGGACATCAATGAATTCTTGACACAATGCAGGACGGCGGGATACTTTGACCTCTCCCAGCTTCATACGGCGATCCTTGAGACAAACGGGCAGTTGAGCTTTTTGCCTCTGGCCACTGCCCGCCCCGTGACGCCGGAAGATCTTCAGCTGTCACCGCAAGCCGAGCGCCCCTGCGTCAATGTGATTTTGGATGGTAGTGTGATCGCGGAAAATTTGAAATAT
>CANRZX010000131.1 GCA_947644575.1 uncultured Clostridia bacterium
TCCGCGCGATTTGGACCTTCCCTATGGTTAACTGATCCCGCAAAGGAGGCGGCGTCATGGCACAGAAGCAAAAACGCAAAAATCGCTCGCTCAAATTCTGGCAAAAGGCGTATCTGATGACGCTGGCGCTGTTTTTGCTGGCGCTGGGCGGCAGCGTCGCGGCGATCGCGTCCGCCGCGCAGCAGCGCGCGTTCGAGGCGGAATGCGATAAGTTCCTGACGCGGCAGCACTCCGTGGCGCAGGCCCTCGCGGCGGACGTCGCCGCCGTGTACGCGCGCCGGGCCGAGGCGCTGCCGCGCCTCGCGTCCAGCTATGCCAAGCAGACGGCCGGCTCGGGGCTGACGCTGCGCATAACGCGGGACGGCGAGATCTGGGCCGACACCATGCCCGCGCCCGACGAGCCGATGCCCGCCCTTCCGCCCGAAGGGCAGCGCGTCCACGCCGTGCTGCCCGCCAAAGGCCGGCACGTGCTGTATGTATCCGCGCAGCTGCCCGCGCCGCCGGATGGGGTATCCCTGACCTGCGCGTTTGATATGGAGGATTTCTTTGCCGAATGGGAGCGGACGCGCAGCCTGTTTTTCGCGGGGGCGGCCGCGGCGTCCGCCGCGCTGGCGGTCGCGCTGTACGCCGTGCTACGCGGGCTCTCGCGCCCGATGGAGCGTTTAGCGGCCGTAGCCGGACGCCTTGCGGACGGCGATTACACCGCGCGCAGCCTGCAGCGCGGCGGCGACGAGGTGGGCCAGCTCGCCCGCGCGCTGAACGAAATGGCCGCGCGCGTGGAGCAGAATATCAGCGACCTGCGCGAAACGGCGCAGCGCAAGCAGCAGCTGGTGGACAACGTCGCGCACGAGCTGCGCACGCCGCTCACGGCCGTGGGCGGCTACGCCGAGTACCTGCAGCGCGCGGAATTGACCGAGGAGGAAAAATACGAGGCCACCCAGTACATCGTGGACGAGACGAACCGCCTGTCCGCCATGAGCCGCCGCCTGCTGCAGATGGCCGCGCTGCGCGGCGAACAGGCCACGCGCGACCCGGTGGACGTGTCCGCGCTGATGGATCGGGTGCTGCGCACCGTCGGGCCCAAGGCCGTCGCGCGCGGCGTGGCGCTGCGGCGGGAGATGCCCCCCGGCTGCGTCCTGTACGGCGAAGCGCCGCTTTTGGAAAGCCTGCTCGTGAATTTGGCGGACAACGCCGTCAAGGCGTGCGAGGCGGGCGGTAGCGTCGCGCTCTCCGCTCACCGGGACGGGGACTGCGTGGTCCTCCGCGTGCGGGACACCGGGCGCGGCATGGACGAGGCGGCGCTCGCGCGCCTCGGAGACCCGTTCTACCGCTCCGACAAGGCGCGCAGCCGCGAGCAGGGTGGCGCGGGGCTGGGCCTCGCGCTGTGCCGCCAGATCGCTGAGAGCCACGGCGCGCGCCTCTCCTTTACCTCCACACTTGGCGTGGGCACGACCGCCGAGGCAATTTTCCCCGCGGGGGAAAACGATTTCCATGCAGCGGAATAGGCGCCCGCGCCGGGAGCCGCCGCAAGAATGCACGCGGCGGCCATTGGTGCGGCTTCTTATAAAAAAATGATAAAATTTTCCGTTGGCTCTATCACTTGTGATAAAAATGTGATAGAATTTGTTTAAGCATAGATGTAAGGCGTGCACGAGGAGATCGAACCGGATTTCTTTGAACAGGCCATGGATTTATACGCTTGCTCAAAAGGAGGAGTATCATGAAGCATTCACATCATAAGCTGCGCGGTGTCATGAGCGTGCTGATGGTTCTCGCGATGTTTTTCACCGCGATGCCCAGCGGCGCTTTGGCGGCGGACGGCGAGCCCGTCGACACGGCTCCGGCCGTAACAGAGCCCGTACAGGAGCCCGCAGTCGAGCCGGTAACGGAGCCTGTCCCAGAGCCCACCACGCAGCCCGCAACAGAACCGGTGACAGAGCCCGAAACAGAACCGACGATTGGCTCAGGGGAATCAGAATACCCCCCCTGTACTGGGTTCTGATCCTGAGCCTTCCGCTCCGCTGCAGCCCGACCCGTCGACGCCGGAAAACGACGTCCCGGCCGCGGACGCTCCCAACGGCGTCACGCCCGATGCGAGTGTTCCGGGCACGGCGGACAACGACCCCGACGCGAACACATCTGCCGATGAGGACGATGCGGACACATCTGCCGATGAGGACGATGCGGACAAGGCCGCCGACGGCGAAGAGGAACCTGACGCGGCTGCGGATGCCCCGGAGGAGGCCGATGCGGATACGCCGGCGGATCAGACTGATGGCCCGGAAGAGCAGCCCGACGTGTCGGAGGAGGTACAGGCTTTTCTTGCCAGCGTCTATGAGCTGGCCGAAAACCTTCCCGAGGATGAGGAAGCATACGCCGCCTATGTCGAGCAGGTAAAAGCTCTGTATGAGGCGCTGTCGGAGGAAGCGAAAGCGGACGAAGCGGTGCAGGAGCTTTTCGCGACGCTGGCTGCCGTTACGATGAGCGAGGAAAGTGAATTCACTGCGGACGAGAACGGCGTTTACCACCTTGTAGCGGGAAATGTGCGCAGCGGTATTTTGTGGCTCAGCGAGCAGCTCGAGAGTGGGACGCTGAGCGGCCCGCAGACCATTGATATGGATGGTGCGTCCTTCTCTCTTGGCGCGGATAATCCTATTGAGATTCCTTCGGGACTTTCTCTGACGTTGCGGAATACATATGTCTCCCGTAAGGAGGGTTATAAGAATCCCGTATTCAGCGTGAAGGACGGCGCGTTCTTAACGATTGAAAACGGTTCGGTGACGGATAACGCCGCGGCGGCCGCCCAAACGCCGCTTGTCGCGACCAAGGGAACCGGTACGTTCACGCTGGGCGAAGGCGCGAGTGCGGATATTGTCGCGAAAAACGCGGGCGGCTACTATAGCACGCTGGCCGCCGCCGTGACAGCCGGCGACGGCGAAACGGTTGTGCTGTTAGAGAATGTGACCGAGTGCGTCACCATTGAAAGCGGGAAAAATGTAACGCTCGACTTGAATGGCAAGACGCTTACCGGTAAGAATGGAAATACAATTGACAACAACGGTATATTGACCATTTTGGATAAAAGCGAAAACCAAACCGGTATGGTTGTAGGCGTTAATTTTATGAAAGCCGACGGGAAGTTGGGCAAAGGCACGGCAATCACAAACGAAACAAACGCTGAATGTACAATTGACGGCGGTATGTTTACCCGGGAAGCGTATCTCGCTTCGGAGCATACCGTCGCTCAGGGGAACAACCATTATACTGTTCATAACAAAGGCGTAATGACAATAGCTGGCGGCAAGGTAGTAAATAATGCTGATGTCAATTCCCTTGTAGGAAATTTCGGAACCTTGAATATCAACGGCGGCGAAATTGAGCAGGTAACCTATATTACTGTAATCAATAAGCCGGGTGCGGTACTGAATATCTCGGGAGGCACCATTACAGGTGCTCCGGATTATAGCCCAACCTCGGATACCGTAATTCAGGGGTATGGCACTGTAAATATCCGCGGCGGTACAATCAATGGCGGGTCAATCAGTACATGGGCTTATGACAACGATACTACATTTGGTAATATCGTATCGAAAATGACAATCACCGGTACGCCAACAATCAATGTTGAAGAAATCCGTACGGTCGCATGGTATCCGGGAGAGCCCTATGCAGGGCCGTCTACTCTACCTGCTTTAACTATTACAGGTGATTTGCGAACTCATGCCAGACTTGTTGTTACAAAAAACGATGGCATGCGCACAAATGTTCAGCCTGTCGAAAAAGCAGATGAAGCAAACTATGGAGTAATCTCGGTTTCAAGCGGCGTTTATGGAAATGATGTAGCACGTTTTTGTATAGAGGGGTTCACCACAACAAAGCTGTCCGATGAATCCTATCAGGTACAGCCGATGCGGGTCGCCCGTATTGGCGAGACGTATTATAATACGCTGGCGAACGCGGTCGCGGACGCGGCGAACGGCGACGAGGTCGTGCTGCTGAAAGACATTACGCAATCCAGTATTCTTTGGGTACGCAAAGGGCTTACCCTGAATCTAAACGGCAAAACCATAGAGTTAACAACAACCGGCACAATTATTGCGAATGCGGGCACATTGACAATAACCGGGAATGGCACAATTATAAATCGTGATTCAAAAAATATAAGCCTTCACGCTATGAATGGCGATCTGGTTATTGAAAATGGCACATTTATTACAGAGCCCACAGAGACTACCAAGGCGCTTGAATGTGGTACAACGCTTGTTTTTGTCTATCCAAATCATTCTGTACTAATCAAGGATGGCAATTTCTTGAGCAACGGTACCGGAACAAACGCTGTTATCAGCGCTCAAGGGAGCAATTCTCATATCACGATGCTTAATGGCGTGGTTACGGCAACAAACAGCCGCATAAATGAGAGCGGCTCAACTACAGGGCCCAGCGCTTTTGGCACTTTTAGCGGCGCTTCTGTAACCTTGGGCGACGAAACCACTGGAACAGGCCCTGTTGCAGATGTTTTTGCCAGCGCCGTGGGAATGAATAACACGAAGGAGACCGGTACGCTTACCATCTACGGCGGCACCTATACAACACATAATACTTATCAGACGGACGGCGTTGTGGGTGCAGAAAAGTTCAATTCTCTGCTCTATCTTTCCGCGACGGGCGTCACCAATATTTACGGCGGGACGTTCCGCTCCAAAAATCCGACTGAATCGGCGCATTTGATTTCACTCCCCTATCAGAATGTGGAGCATGTCGTCAACATTTTCGGCGGCAGCTTTGAATCTAACGGAGAGGTATTTTATCTCGGTGAAGAAAAGGGCGGCAGCGGAAATGGCGCGCCGAAGGTCAGCATTACCGGCGGCACATTCAGCGATAATGTCGCCGAGTTCCACGAAAGGTCTCTTTGCGCGCAGGATTATACAACAACGCAGCTTCCCAATGGCAGTTATCTTGTGCGGCCGGAGAAAAATATTACGATCGTCTGGAGCGACGGCTTCAGTGAGGAACCGATTTTGCATACACGGTATGATCTTGAATCAGCCGACAATTTGTCTGTAGACGATTATCCCGCTGTTCCGCCTCGCGACGGATACCGTTTTGTTGATTGGGACATTACGACGGACGAGAATTCGGGAAATATCACCTTCACCGCCCAATGGGCGAAGCTGTTCTCCGTGACATGGCTGGACGGCTATACCGATACCCCGGTGCGCGTGCTGGCTGATGTGACCGGCTACACGCCGGAGGATGCCCCCGAAAACCCGGCGCGCGAGGGCTACACGTTCCTCCGCTGGAGCACCCTGGCGACGGACGGGGACGGCAATGTGACGATCACCGCCTTGTGGGTGGAGAATGCCACCGAGCCGACCGATCCGATTGATCCGACGGAACCGTCTGACCCGACGACCCCTGACGAGCCTACGAAACCCGAGGAGCCGACAACGCCCGAAGCGCCGTCGAATCCTGGGGAGCCCACAACCCCGGTAACACCGACGACGCCGGTCACACCTCCGACAACGCCGACCGCGACGACAACCCCGACCGCGACGGCTGCGGTGATCGATGATCCTGCGACGCCGCTCGCCCCGCCCGAGGAGGAGGTAACCGAACCGGATACCCCGCTCGCGCCTCCCGCGCAGCCCGAGGAGAACACTCCGGAGCAAACGCCCGAAGCGCCTGAGGAAGAGGAGCTTTCCGAGGCGGATACGCCGCTTTCGGCGGGCAGCGCTTGGTCGCTGCTGAATCTGCTCCTGATGGCCGCGACCGTGCTGGCCAGCGTCCTGATGGCAGCCGGCGTAATCGGTAAGAAGGGCAGCCGCACGCGGATGCTCGGCGTTGTGCCCGCAGTTGCCAGCGTCGCGGCGTTCCTGCTCACCGAGCGGCTGGGCGGCCTTATGGTCTTCGCAGATCGCTGGACATGGCTCATGGCGCTCCTCGCCGTAGCTCAGTGCTGCGTGGCGGCGGCCTCGATGTTTGGCCGCTCCGAGGGCGACAAGTCTGCCCGCGCGTGAGGCTTTTTGCCCGCCCGTAAGTAAAACAAAAGCACCGCAATAGCGATGCAAAAGAGCGCCCCGGGACATTGCGCAAGGCAATGTCCCGGGGCGCTTTCTGATCATATCGATTCAGACCGCGCGTTTATCCGGATGAAGCGGAAAAACAATATAGTAGCGAAGAGTCGAACCCACGTCGGTTTTGCCGGGCGGAGAAACGCCAGTACAGCGTCATCATCGCTTGTCAAGCCACCAGCTCGATTCCTTGCCCTGACGCTTCTCCGCCACAGCAAAACTGCTGCGCACTTTTCAGCAAGCCGGACTCGCGGCATTTTGGGTGCGAACGACGAATTCAGGCTGACGCCTGCCAAGGAGGACCAGCCCAAAAGGGCCGAGTGTGGCCGATGAAAAGCGGCGCGGGTTCGACTCTACTCTACTATCCCTAACTTTGAAATTGGAAATAATAGCTCCTTCAAAAATATGTTCCCACGCGGCTTTCACAGGAAAAGCCTTGGCCCTTCCGCAAGACCCATGATCACGTTCCCGGACGGGGCAAGCCCTCCTCCTACGAAGAACGCACCGAAAAAGCGCGTTATATTTTTTCGTAAAAAAATACAAAAATCATAATATTTTGACATTTTCGCTATTTTCAACTATAATATAGTGGATAAATAATCTTGAATATGCGGCGCGGCGAAAGAAACGCGTAAAAGCACGCAGCCCGCAGAGAGAAAAGAGGTTAACAGATGGCGGCACCCAAACAGAGCCGCGAGGCGGTTTTTGAAAGCTATTCCATTCCACGCGCCGTGGTGACGCTGTCCGTCCCGACGGTGCTCAGCTCGCTGGTGTCGGTGCTGTACAGCTTGGCCGATACCTATTTTGTCGGCCTGCTCAACAATCCCATCCAGACGGCCGCCGTCACGCTGGCGGCGCCGGTGCTGCTGGCGTTCAACGCCGTCAACAACCTGTTCGGCGTGGGCAGCTCGAGCATGATGAGCCGCGCGTACGGCCGCAAGGATTTCGACACGCTGCGCCGCAGCTCGGCGTTCGGCTTTTACGGCGCGCTGCTGTGCGGGGCGCTGTTCTCGCTGCTGTGCACCGTGCTGCGCGCGCCGCTGCTCGGGCTGCTGGGCGCGGACGGGGCAACGCGCGCCGCCGCCGACAGCTATCTGAACTGGACGGTGACGCTGGGCGCGGTGCCCGCCATCCTGAACGTCGTGATCGCGTACATGATCCGCTCCGAGGGCGCGGCGCTGCACGCCAGCATCGGCACGATGAGCGGCTGCGCGCTGAATATCGTCCTCGACCCGATCTTCATCCTGCCGTGGGGGCTGAATTTAGGCGCGGCGGGCGCGGCGATGGCCACCTGCCTGTCGAACTGCTGCGCGCTCGTTTATTTCCTCGTCTATTTGGCCGCGCGGCGCAAAACGACGCTGGTCTGCGTTTCCCCCAAGGCGTTCTCGCTGCGCAGGGACATTGTGGGCGGCGTGTGCGCCGTGGGCGTTCCCGCCTCGATTCAGAACCTGCTGAACGTGACGGGCAGCACGATCCTGAACAATTTGGCCGCGCCCTACGGCGCGCCGGCGCTGGCGGCGATGGGCATCTGCTCGCGCCTTGCGATGGTGCCCATGTACATCGCGATGGGCATTTCGCAGGGCGTGATGCCGCTCATCAGCTACAATTACGCCAGCCGCAACCTCCGCCGCATGAAGAGCACGATCTTCTACGCGGCGCGCATCTGCGTCACGTTCCTCGCGGCGATGGCGGCGGTGTTCGTCTGTTTCCCGGGCCTGTTTGTCCGGCTGTTCATCGAGGACACCGAGACGGTCGCCTACGGCATGCGCTTTCTGCGCGGGATGGCGCTCTCCGTGCCGCTGCTGGGCGTGGATTTCCTCTCCGTGGGCGTGTTCCAGGCCGTGGGCATGGGCAAGCAGGCGCTGATCTTTGCCCTGCTGCGCAAAATCGTGCTGGAGATCCCGTTCCTGTATTTGCTGAACCGATTGTTCCCGCTCTACGGCATCGCCTACGCGCAGGCGGCGGCCGAGCTCATCATGGCCATTGCCGCCGTCGTGGTGCTGTCGCGCTTTTTGAAGCGCGCGCAGAGCGAGCTGGACGCGCCCGCCGCGCGGCTCTGACCGGCGCGCGGCGGTTGGCCGCGATTTTTCACAAGTCTATCACGCCTTTTTCAGCAGTCTGACACATCCTTTACACATTTCTCCCGTAAGATAATGGCCGTGGGCACAGCGCCCGCGGCCGTTTGCTTTGACGGTGCTGTCAAGACCTGTGCGCGGCCCCGCGAAAAAATGTGAAAAGGGATTGCTGACAAACAACGTTCCGGAATTTTTCAAGGAGCGGCTTTGTCAGCAGCCCCGAAAGGAGTCCTCTGCATGAAGCGCATCGCCTCCCTTCCCGCCCGCCTGTGGGCAAAGCTGCGGACCCTCCGCCTGACGAAAAAACGCGCGCTGGCGCTGGCGGCCGTCTGCCTCGCCGCCGCGCTGGGCTTCGGCGCGTGGCGTCATTTCGCGCCGCGCGGCGGCCCC
>CANRZX010000132.1 GCA_947644575.1 uncultured Clostridia bacterium
CATATCAGCGCCCGTCAGACCGTTACCTTGTGTAGTCCCTTGTAAACTGTACTTTGCATAGCAACAAACAATTAACACATGGAGATATAGTAGAATTTTCTTTCAGTAAACTACCAGTTTTGGCATTTGCAAAACAAGTTATAACAATGTTTTGTAGCTTGCTCCCTGTAGAAGAAGTAAAAAGATTAGGGTTTAATACATTTTTACTTGATAAGGAGTCAAATCATATTGACAAGGCACTATTTGATTTACGAATGTATCTAACACCTTTGAATGTTGGTCAATTAATGATAGGACCTTCATCGGTGATTCATAAAACAGAAACAGGGTTTGAAACAACTATAGCGTGTGACTTAGGCGTATATCCATTTGGTTTTATTTTGAATTTAACACCAGAAACTCCTATTGAATATGGAACGAGTATAATGAATTTTTTTGATGCTGAATATCATGGACTATATTCTACAATTTTTAGTTTAATGTATTTAGAGCGAACAAGTTCGGTCTTGCCTATGCCCCTTGTTTTCAAACCACTGCCACAAAAGTCTGATGCAAATAACTAACAGTAAAAAGCAGTAAAAAGCGGTAAACCTGTAAAGTAAGATTTATCGCTTTTTCTGTCATATTATAGTTGTACTTCAACCTCTGTTCCATTTTTAAACTTAAACACAAGATCAGACTGATATCTATAGTGTTACGCTATTACAAACATCGTAATATCCGGGTCCGAAGGGCCCGGATTTTGCTTTTCGCTCCATTATTTCATTATTAGACATTGGGCAGGTATCTATTCGGCGGCTTTGCCGTGATGGTGTGGCTCTGATGCCGAAACGAACAACGGAGGTCAAGGCGTAAAAGCCTTGGCCTCCGCTGTTTTTATTGGTTTGCTCCACATAAGTTCCATATCTGCGCTGGGTGGCTACGGACGCCTTAAACGCGCTCCGTCAGCTCCTTTTTATAGCGCTGAATGCACTCCGTGAAAACGCGGACGGCGCTTTCAGCGTCCCCGTCGCGCAGATATTCGGTCGTCTGCGCCAATACGGCGTAGGTATCCTCGCGCCCGATGGATTCACAGTAATCCGCCCACGCGGTGATCGAGCCTGTAAAAAACGCGTTCATAATCAACGGAGAAATACAGTTTCCGCTCAGGGCTGCGACCGTTTTGCGGTACAGGAACAAGGCCGAGGCAAACGTCTCGCTGTCGGCGGTGAGGGCCCGCTTTACGGCCTCCTGTAATTCCTCTAACTTCTGAATGTCCTCGGAAGAGTGGCTGCGCGCGAGCGCCTCAAGCGCGGGACATTCCAAATACAACCGCACGTCGAGCAGGTCTACCAGCATTTTCTTGTCCGGCATGCCTCCCTTAAAGCGAATGATCGCGAGGAGCGTATCCAGATTGCCGGTACTCGCGTAATCCGCCACGCACACGCCCTTTCGGGGCGTCACAAGCAGAAATCCCATCCGGGTCAGCTCGCGGATACCGTCGTGAACAATCGTCTTGCTGACGCCCATAACGTCGGCCAGCTCGCGCTCGGGCGGCAGGGCGTCGCCCGGCTTCAGCTCTCCGGAGAGAATCATTTCCTGAATTTGAGTGAGAAAAAGCTCCTTGATGGACGGCGCGTCGATTTTTTTGAAGCGCATGGAAAACCCCTTTCAGGACGGTTCCCCGCGCCGGAACAAAGCACTGGCGCAAAGCGTTTTTCCGTCCGATTCCATCTCTGTCCATCGTAGCATAGCGGAAGAAAAAGGTCAATAGATGGTCAGACCAAGACCAGACAAATTAACTGTGATTTTTTGGGAACTCTGTCAATTTACAAATTCCGAATTTTGTCGGAACATATATTATAGAATATTATGTAAGCACCGGCGGGAAATTGCCGGGGCAAACGTCCGCGCAGGACGCGTTTCCCACGGCACGGGGCATGCAGAGCGGCGCGCCCGGGCGGCTGTACGGCGTTTGCGGAAAAGGAGGAACGCAAGTGGAACCACATGTGCGTGTGATCGAAGTGAAGCGTAGCATTTTTGAGAATAACGACAAGGATGCGGCAAGACTGCGCGCCGAGCTGAAAGAAAAAAAGGTCTTTCTGCTGAACCTCATGTCCTCGCCGGGCGCGGGCAAAACGACCACCCTGCTGGCGCTGGCGAAGGCACTCCGGGGCCGGATCAAATTAGGCGTGATGGAAGCGGATATCGATTCCGCCGTGGACGCCGAAAAGATGCAGGCAGCGGGCGTGAAATCCATCCAGCTTCATACCGGCGGCATGTGCCATTTGGACGCGGACATGACGCGGCAGGGCCTTGCGGAATTTGGCCTTGAGGGCGCGGAACTGATTGTGCTGGAGAACGTGGGCAATCTGGTCTGCCCGGCGGAATTTGATACCGGCGCAGTAAAAAATATGACGATCCTTTCCGTGCCCGAGGGGGACGACAAGCCGCTCAAATATCCCTTGATGTATGAGAAATGTGACCTGCTTGTCGTAAATAAAACAGACGTCCTTCCCTATTTCGATTTTGATCCCCAGCAGGTTGAGCGGTACGCCAAGCAGCGCAACCCGGATATTGACATTCTGTACATTTCCGCCAAGACGGGCGAGGGCATCGATAAGCTGGCGGATTGGATCGTCGCGCAGGCAAACGCGTGGCGCGCGTAACGGCTTTTTGGCAGGCTGGAGGGTGTTGACAAAGCCGCTCCTTGAAACATTCGGCGCTTTATTCCGGCAGATTTTACAGCTTTGCAGCGCAAAGCTGTAAAATTGGCCATGTGGGCGCTCCGCGCCCACGGCCTTTGAATCAATAGCGCCCGCCCACAGAGTGGGCGGATGCGTAATCATAGCTGCTTTGCAGCTATGATTACAAAAATGCTCGTTAAGGCACAAAGCCTTGCCTGTGCTTTTTGTTTTATTTGCCGAACTGCGCCCACAGGCGCGTGCAAAGGTCAGCCGAGCGCAGCGAGGCTCTTAGGCCGGAGCAAAAATCGCTCTCTTTTTCTGCAGAGCTTTGTTTGTCAACAGTCCCTAGCTGTCCCAAAGGACGCGGCCGCCAAAGGCGGCGATCGGCCCACCTATGGCTTCTGCGTTGTTTTTTAACGGCCTCCCGCACGGGGAACACTGGAAAGGGGCATCGGAGGATGGAAGAAAGGAAAACCAGAATTTTGGCCGTGGCCGGCAAAGGCGGCGTAGGCAAGACGTCCATTGCGGCCACACTTGTCCGCGTGCTGGTCAAGGCGTATCCGGATAAGCGGATCCTCGCCATTGACGCCGACCCTGCCGTGGGCCTTTCCACGGCGCTGGGCATCGAGGTGAAAACCACGCTCGACGATATTCGCCGGGAGGTCGTGGCGGCGGCCGAGGGCGGCGACAACAAAAGCGCGATCGAGCTGCTGGGCGAAGCGCGGTACCGTATTTTTGACGCCCTTGTCGAGACGGACGGCTTCAGCTTTATCGCCATCGGCCGCCCGGAGGCCTCGGGCTGCTATTGCAAAATCAACGCTTATTTGAAGGAAGTCATCGGCATCCTGTCGGAAAATTTCGACTATGTGGTGATCGACGGCGAGGCCGGCATCGAGCAGATCAACCGCCGTGTGATGGAAAAGGTCAGCCATTTGTTGCTCATCACGGATTCCAGCAAAAAGGGAACGCAGGTCATTGCGGCCATCCGCAGGGTGGCCGACGAGTTGGTGATGTATGAGCGCATCGGCGTTATCGCGAACCGATTGCCGTCCACAGAGGTAACGGCGCTGCTCGACACGGGCGATCTGCCCCTGCTGGCGGCCATTCCGTCGGACGCGTCCCTCGCGGAATTTGACCTGAAGGGCGAGAATGTTTTTTATCTACCGGACGAGGCGGCAATCGTGCAGGGCACGCGGCAGGCCCTGCGGGAGATCGGCATTCTTTGATCAGGCCGGAAGCAAGGGAGAGGAGGAAACGATGAGAGACCTAAAGCATCTGTACTATTTTGAAAAGCTTTTGGAGGACGCGAACAACGACCTTGTGCGCGAAGCGCAGGCAAACGGAAAAAAATGTGTCGCGACCATCTGTGAGAATGTGCCCGAGCCGCTGCTGAACCTGCCGGGTACGTTTTCGGTGCGGCTGCGCGCACCACGCACCGGCTCCATAGAAATGGCGACGTATTACATGACACGCTTTCTGTGCGAATACACGCGCGCCCTGCTCGAGCGCGCGCTGGAGGGCGGCTTTTCCTTCGCGGACTGCCTGATCGTGCCGGACGGTTGCTCGATGCTGAACCGCTGCGCCGAAAATATGGAGCTGCTCAAAACCATGCCCAAGGAAAGCTTTTTCCACGAGTACATGGAAATCCCCATGAAAGCGGACGACAACGGCCTCGCGCTGTATACGCTACAGTGCAAGAACCACATTCTAAAGCCGCTGCATGAGAAATTCGGCGTCGATATTTCCGATGCCGCCATCCGCAGGGCCGTGGAGGAGCACAACGAAATCTGCGATTTGATCCACGCGATCGGCGAGTTCCGCAAGGAGGCGCGCCCCCGTGTCACCGGCTATGAATTCCATATCCTGACAATGGCCACTTATGTCGCGCCGAAGGAGCCGCTGATCGATAAGCTTCGAGAAACGCTGGAGGAAATCCGAACCCGCGAGCCGGACGGCAAGGGCAAGTACCGCGCGCGCGTGGTGCTAGTCGGCTCCGAGATGGACGACATCGACGTCGTCCGCCTGATTGAAGACTGCGGCGCGTACGTCTGCGCCGACCGCTTCTGCTATGGCTCGCTGCCCGGACGCGACCGCATCGAGCTGACGGACGGCGAGGACGCGCTGACGCAGATCTGTCGCCAATACATGTACCGTGGCCAGTGCCCCCGCTATATGAATCAGGACAAGATTGGGGAACGGCGGCGCTATGTCGACCGTCTCGCGCGGGAGTACCACGCAGATGGAATCATCTATCAGCAGGTGAAATTCTGTGATCCGTGGGCCTACGAGCGCATGGTGGGCACCCATGTGATGCGCGACGAGTACTGTTACCCGGTGCTGTCGGTTGACCGGCCCTATGCCGTAGGCAATTCCGGCCAGCTGCGCACCCGCATTCAGGCGTTTATGGAAAGCGTCGAAATCAAGAAGCTTCAGGGGGGTGGCGCATCGTGAGCAGGCAACCGGGCGGCGAGCGCTTAGGCGACCTTTACACAAACGGCACGGCGCGCAAGCGCCGTGAATGGCGCGGCGTCAGGGATACGTTTTACGATTATACGCGCTGGCTGCACATCATGGGCATTTTGGCGAAATTTATCGTCAAGCCCCGCAACATCAAGGCGTTTTTCCGTTATCGCTGGATGAGCAATTATCTGGCCGCCCCTATGATGGTGGACCGTCACACGCAGGGCCTGCGCGGCCCGCAGCTGCGTATCGCCCATACGGAATTCGACCTCGTCATGGAGGATGTGGCAAAGCTGCTGGACAGCCTGTTCCGAGGCGACCGCCGCATAGGCAACGACAAAGCGTTTTCCGACAAGGTCGTGCTGATGGACGAAAATGAAATGACGGCCGTCATGATGGGCTTTCCAACGCTGAAATGCCTGAGCCGCGAGACGCCGGCCGTCTATGTTTCGGTGCTGCTGAACCAATACGCGGCGTGCCACTATTTGGACGTCGTTCAGGAATTCGGCCTGCCGGGCGACGTGTGCCCGATGCCGGCGGCGGAGGCGGGCGTCTCCATCGACGACGACTTCCCGGTGCTGGGCGCGTGCGCCATCCAGTGCAATACCACCTGCGACGGCTCGCTGCTGGGCAACGGCGTCATCTCCAAACGGTTAGAGCTCGAGGACGGCATCCCCTGTTTCCAACTGGCCGCGCCGCTGCGCCACCGCGAGGACGACGTGCAGGAATACGCCGCGCAGGAAATCCGCAACGCCATCCGCTTTATCGAGGAGCATACCGGCGAAAAATGGGATTGGGACTATTACTTCACGTGCGCCAAGCGCGTCAATGAATCCACACGCCACCGTCATGAATGGCTTGAGATGAATAAGACCGATTACCCGCAGGTGTTCGGCTCAAATTTAGCGCTTTATACCGAAACAAATTACATGGCCATCTGCGGCAAGCTTCAGGCTTTTGTTGATGCGGACCGGAAAATCTCCGCTCTCGCCGAGCAGGGATACAAAAATAAAACGATGGTGGTCAAGGAGTACCGCCACCGCGCCATCATCTGGGGCGTACAGTCGCACTTCTACTTTGATTTCCTGATCTGGCTGCAAAACTGCTGGGGCATCCTTCCGCTGACGGATATGCTGTCGATGGTCTCCACCAAAGTGCTTTCCGAGGACGATAAGGAGCAGGCCATCTACGACATGGCGTGGCTGACGGAAAATATGATTATGCGCAACCGCACGCACGGCGGCTACCGGGTGCTGCTGGATGAGCTGTGGGAATTCTGTGAGGAGTTCCGCGCGGATACCGTCATCCTGTGGGAACATATGAGCTGCAAAGCGCTGGACGGCATGCACGGCCAGTTTGAGGAAAAGGCCCGGGAACGGGGCATTCATCTGATTTGGGTGGAGCACGAGCTGTTTGATCCGCGCATCGTCTCGCGGCAGGAAATTCGCGATCAGGTCAACCGCTATATGCGCACCGTGTTCCGCGAGGAACCCATCGACCCGACGCTGGAGGTTATCCACGACGAACATTCCTGGTAAAGCGGAAAAACGAGACAGGAGGAACGGCAAAATGAAATATTACGGGGGCTGTGATTCCGGCAGTACCTATACCAAATGTGTAATTTTGGACGAAACCGGCAAAATGGCGGCGGACGTCACGCTGCGCAGCCGCATCAATTCCGTGCTCAGCGCGCAGGAGGCGCTGGATCAGGCGGCAGCCAAGGTTCCGGCGCTCGGCAGCGCGAAGGAGCTAGCGTATCTGGTCGGCACCGGCTACGGGCGCAACAAGGTGCCCTTCGCGGATGAAAACATCTCCGAGATCAGCTGCCACGCGATGGGCGTTCATGTAGCCGACCCGAGCGTCAAGGCGATCATCGACATTGGCGGACAGGACGTCAAGGGCATCGCCGTCGACGCGGACGGCACCGTGCTCGATTTCGCGATGAACGACCGCTGCGCCGCGGGCACAGGCCGCTTCTTCGAGGCGATGGCTCGAGCGTTCGAGATGGAGCTGGAGGAATTTTCCAAGCTGTCGCTCAAGGCCCGGAACGTGATTCCTATCACATCCCAGTGTACGGTGTTCGCGGAATCCGAGGTCATTTCGCTCGTCGGCGAGGGCAAGCCGATGGAGGAAATCGCCGCGGGCATCGAGCTGTCGGTGGCGAAGCGCTGCTTCGTCATGGCCAAAAAGGCCAGTGCGGTAGATAACGTCACGCTGACGGGCGGCTGCGCGAAAAACGACGGCCTGAAGGACGCCATTGAAAAGGTGCTGAAGCTGAAGGTCGTCGAGCTGCCTATCGACCCACAGTTGATGGGCGCGCTGGGCGCGGCGGAATTTGCTAGGCAGAAAGGAAGCGCGAAATGATAAAGGCCATTCTGATCGTGGCGGGCGTCGCCGTCGGGCTGTTCGCGCTGTCGTTTCTTGTTTATTTCTTCAATTTGGACATGAAGCTGACGGCGGCTCTTGCGCCGCTGTTTGAAAAGCATTATGATAAGATTGACAGGGATAAGCACCTATGAGCGCGCTGACGCTGTATGACGGGACGATCCGTGAAATACAGGCTCTGCTGGACGTACCCGGGCGCGCGGCGCTGCCCGTAGGCGGGGACGCGTGGCCTGAGGTCACGGACAAAAGCATGATCCTGCGCGGCGACATGGCATATGAGCTCGGCGGGGAGGGGCTTCCCGCCGTCGGCTGTACGGTGCTGACGGCGGACGAGGCGCTCGTCCCCGCAGATGCCTTAATGCTGACCGGGGACGATCTGCCCCGGCTGCATGCCGATACGCCCTTCGCGCGCGTCGCGCTGGTGCGCGTGGCTGCGGACGCGCTGGGCGAAGGGCAGGCGCTGTACAACGCCGTACGCGCGCTGGAATATACGCGGTACCACTTTTATCCCGAGGGCTTTATGCTGCGGGTGTCGGCCTCCCGCCACAAGGAGACCGTCCGCGTCGGGCGGGACGCGCTGGCGCGCGGGCTGGATTTCGCGAAGGCGGGCGGCCGGATGATCGCTGCGTTTCACCGGAACAAAGCCGTCCGGGCGGTGCAGCTTTTCTATGTGACACAGCCTTCGTTCGATTATCAGGCGCTGGCGCGCCGCGCACAGCAAGTCGAGGAGATCACCAAGACCATCGACCACATTCTGAAAAACGCGGTGATGGATTGCGACGCGTGCGGCCTGCAAAAAATTTGCAGCGAGGTCGAGGGATTGCGGGCGCTGCATTTTTCGCGGTAAGCGGCGGAAAGCAAAGGCTGATCCGCGAAAATACATTGGAAGGCAAAGCGTTTGCGGGTGCGCGAAACGGCGCCGCCCGAGCAAGAAAAGGAGGAAACTTATGGCATTCGATATGGAGCAGT
>CANRZX010000133.1 GCA_947644575.1 uncultured Clostridia bacterium
CGGTACAGCCGGTTCGGGTGACCATCAGCTGGGGGCGCGGGCTCAGCCCTTCGGGGTTGTGGCACCATTGGCACCGCAGCGGACAGCCCTTCAGAAAGACTGTGGTGCGCACGCCCGGGCCGTCGTGCACGGTGAACTCCCGGACGTCGAAAATCACGCCGGAGCGCCCGCTTTGAACGGCGGAGCTCATGGGCGGTATGCCTGCCTTGCCATCACGTGGTTTTGAAATTCTTCGTCCAGCTCGACAAAATACGCGCTCCAACCCCAAACACGCACGATTAGGTTTTTATGCGCCTCGGGACGCCGCTGCGCGTCCTTGAGCACCTCGAGGTCGACCGTGTTCAGCTGCATCTGGTGTCCGCCCTCGTCCACAAAGGCCTTGACCAGCAGCGCCACCTTGCGCAGGCTGTCCTCGTCCCGGAAGATGCCGGCGTGGAATTCCATTGTAAGCGGGCCGCCGTTGATGACGCGCTTCAGGTCGGGCGCGGTGAACGAGCGGATCACGGACAGCGGCCCGCAGTCCCGCACAAAAAGCTGCGGCGCGTAGTTTGCCCCGAAGGCCTCCCCGGCGCGGTGCCCGCCCGGCGTATCGCCGATCTTATCGGCGTGCCACAGGTAGAACATCGCGCTGCCCGTTCCGGCGCGCACACGCCCGCCGCGCTCGTTGCGCAGGGGGGCGACGGCGTCGCCCCAGCACCTCAGCAGCCAGACGGCCGTCTCGTTGACGCCGTCGTCGTCCGTGCCGAATTTGGGCAGGTCGTAGCGCAGCTGGCGCAGCAGCTCACCCGGGGCGCACCCGTCGATCACGTCGAGCATCTGCCGCGCGGTGTGCGTCTTTTCCTCATACACGCAGCGGCGGATCGCGTCTAAACTGTCAATCGCGGTAGCGAGCCCCACCCCGTGAAAGCCGTAATTGTTGTAGCGCCCGCCAAACGAGATGTCCCGCCCGCGCTCCATGCAGCCGTCCATCAATACGGACAGGAACGGCGCCGGGATCATGCGCAGCGGCCGCGTGCTCTTCAGCGTATCGCGGCACAGCGCGCACAGCTCGTCGGAAAAAGCTCTTTGGAATTGGCTGAAATCGGCGCAGCTTTCCAGATGGCGCTTGGCGCAGTCGTTCACCAGTGCGGGGAAATTGACGGCCGCGATATTGGGAATATCCATGCCGACACCGGGAATAATGAATTCCCAGCACGCAGCGACGGTATAATCGCGCGCGTCCTCGAGCGAATAGCCCAGCTCCACAAGGCCGGGGATCACGACGTCGTCGTTGGAATACTGCGGAAAGCCCAGCCCCTCGCGCGTGAGCTGGGTGCCCGCCTCAAAGATTTCGAGCGGGGTGGTGTGATCCACGCGCAGGTTGATTTTGGGATCGATCAGCTTTAACTCCTTTGACGCCTGCAAGCACAGCGAGGACAACAGATTAAACGCCGGCTCGCCCGCCGGGGTGACGCCACCGAGCATCAGGCTCTGGCCGTTGTCGCCCTGCTGGATGCCGGGGTAGAGGTCGCTGTCGCGGTTCAGCGAGAGGAAAAATTCCTCCAGCAGCTCCAGCGCCGCGCTTTCCGTCAGGCGCCCGTCCCGCAGGTCGCACTCTAAATACGGCCACATGTACTGGTCAAAGCGTCCGAGCGTATTGTGATATTCCCCTTCGCACCACAGGGCGTACTGCAAAATGCGCAGGCTCTGCAGCGCCTCGTGGAAGGTACGCGCGCCCTCGCGCGGTACGCGCGAGAGCACCCCCGCGTGAGGGCTGCCACAATCCTCGGCGGCTTTTTGATAGCGGGCACACAAATCAAGCACCGCGTCGATGGAAGCGATGGCGCAGCAGTAAAATTCGGCCTGTTCATTGTCCTGTGCGCCGGCGAGCAGCCGTTCGGCCTCGGCCCGCTCGGCCCCAAGACCGCGGCGGATCACCCGGCCGTAATCGGGCGAGAGGTTGCATACGCGGCCCTGCTCATGCAAAAAGCCGCTCTCGCGCAGCCGCGCCCATTCCGCGTCCGTCAAAATGGGCGGCAGGTTTTCCACGGTGCGCCAGAAAAAAATGCTTTCTCCCGGCGCGATATAGGGCGTTTCGGCCTCGAGCATCCGGCAAAGCGCCTCGGTGACACGGCGCGCGTGGCTGAGCTGCTTTTGCTCGAACCGTTCCGCCGGTTCAAATTCCACCCGGCGGCGAATGGAGTGGTGGCGATGGTCGAGCAGGGCGTCGCGCTTAGCCTGGAGGGTAGGTGTCATGGGCTGTAGCTCCTTTCTATTGTCGGCTGCCTGAACAGCCGCAGCAGTTTTCGTTTGGCTGCCTCTATTTTCCTATCTATAGGCATGGAAAGCAAGGTAATATTTTGGCGTTTTTCCCCCTAATAAATTTCCATTCTGTACAATATATATAATAAAATTTAACGATTTTCACTTTTAATAGGAGCAAAAGCGAAGAAATTACCAGAAACGCGTGTCAGGCCGCCCGCGGCCGGCGCGCAAAAATAGAGAAAGTTCAGGAAAATGGCGAAAATCGTCCCGGTTGCCGGCGCGCCGATTTGTTATACTTAAGCCATCCCAAAGGGGACGCGGTCCCCGGCCGACATTCATTCCAGCATTAAGGAGGAGAATTTATGAAGCATTTATCGAAACGGATCCTGTGCGCGATCCTCGCGGCAGCCATGCTGCTGCTGACGGCCTGCGGCGCGCCTTCATCCAGCGCTCCGGCCAGCACACCGGCGCAGGACACGAGCACCCCCGCCAGCACAGTAGACAGCGCACCCGCTCAGCCCGCCGAGGGTGGCCAGAAGCTGAGCATCTATCTGTGGGACAACGAGTACGCCGCGCAGGCCGTGGTGGAAGCGTATCAGGCTAAGCACCCGGAAATCGAGATCGACCTGAACCTGACGCCGTTCCTCGATTATCAGTCCAAGCTGTACACCTCCCTCGCGGGCGGCGAGACAATGGACGTATTCTTCATGCGCGAGACCGTTTTGTCCACGTACGTATCCAAGGGCCTGTGCGCTCCGCTGGACGATTACCTGGCGGCCGCGGATTTTGATCTGAGCCCGTATGAGTACTGTGCCTCGCAGTATCAGATTGACGGCAAAACGTACGCCGTGCCCTACCGCGGCGGCGGATACCATCTGTATTACAATAAGGATATGTTCGACGAGGCACATATCCCCTACCCCGATATGTATGAGAGCTATACGTGGGAGGAGTTCCGCGAGGTGGCCAAGCAGCTCACGCACGGCGAGGGCGGCGACAAGGTCTACGGCGTATACATGATGGGCTGGCCGTGGATGCAGATGTTCCAGGCCATGCAGACCGGCACCAAGATCGTTGACAACGATTACAATGTGGATCTGGATACCCCCGAAGTGCGCGCGGCGCTGGAATGGTACTACAACACCTGCGTGGTGGACAAATCCCAGATGACCCCGGCCGAGGCCACCGCGACGAACGCCTCGATCACGCCTGTGTTCGTGGGCGAAAAGGCCGCGATGATCCTTGGCGGCGACTACATGGCAGGCAATATCAAAAACAACATCAAAGACGGCAACCTGACGTTCAACTGGGGCATGGCGCGCTGCCCGTCCGACGACGGCGTGGAGTATTCGACGCACAACGCCGTGACGACGGCGTGCATGAACCCCAAGGCGGAAAATCCCGAACTCGCGGCCGATTTCCTGATGTTCCTGTGCGGCGAAGAAGGCCAGACGATCATTGCCGAGCAGGGCTCGAAGCCCGTGCTGAACACCGACGCGACCCGCGCCGCGTGGCTGAAGGGCGTCGAGGTCTACAGCGAGGAGCAGGCGGAGCTGTACTTTGAGCCCGCGAAGGCGTTCTACGATCCGCAGAACCTCGCCGCCGGCGCGGCCAGCACCGTTCTGACGGAGGAACTGAGCCTGTATATGACCGAGAACGGCCAGAGCCTTGACGACACCATCAAGAATGCCGTCACCCGTTTGGAGGAGGAAATTTCCAAGCTGGATATCGAATGATTTCCTATTTACCATAACAATAAGTAGTTAAGCTGCGGGGGAGCGCAGGCGCTTGAACCAAGGGAACCGCCCAAAGCGCCTGCGCTCCTTCCCATCATGATCCGTACGTCATCCGGGCGAACGGCGCAAATAGGAGGCGAGAGCATTGAAAACAGCGAAGCGGACAAACAGCAAGCTTCAGCGCCGCAACGACATTTTGGGCTACGCGTTTTTGGCCCCGAACCTGATTGGCTTCATCGTGTTTACGCTGATCCCCTTTGTGTACGCGCTGTATATCAGCTTTTTCAAATGGGACGGGATCACGGACAAGGTGTTCGTCGGGCTGGACAACTATCTCGCGCTGCTGAAGGACAGCGGCTTTCGCATCGCGATGAAAAACACGCTGATATACACGGTGCTGAACGTTTCCACCACGATTGTGTCGGGCCTTGCGCTCGCGCTCGCGGTACACAGCGTCAAGCATCTCAAGACGCTGTTCCGCACCACGCTGTTTCTGCCCAACATGGTGACGATTTCTTCGATCGTGATTGTATGGCAAGCGTTTTACCACCCCACCTACAGCCCGTTCAGCATGATCCTACGCACGTTCGGCGTCGAGAACCCGCCCCAATGGATCGGCGATCCCAAGTGGGCGATGCTGTGCATCATTATTATGAGCATCTGGCTGAACGCGGGCTATTATATGGTTCTGTTCCTCGCGGCGCTGAATAATATCCCGTCGCATTATTACGAGGCGGCGGACATCGACGGCGCGGGCATATGGAAAAAATTCTGGCGCATTACGCTGCCCATGCTCTCGCCTACGACGTTCTTCGTGGTCATTATGGCCATCATCAATTCGTTCAAGGTGTTCGATCAGGTCGCGCTGCTGACGCAGGGCGGGCCGGGGCGCTCTACGAACGTGCTGGTTTATTACATTTATCAGGAAAGCTTCACCTATTACCGTTTCGGCTCCGCGTCGGCGATGGCCTACGTACTTTTCGCGCTGATCTTTATCGTCACCGTTATCCAGTACCGCGGCCAGTCCAAATGGGTCGTGCAGTAAAGGAGGGGGAATCGAATTGAACGGAAAATCCAAGCTCCGTCTGTCCGGTGTGGCCGGCAAGGCGTTTACCTACGCGTTCCTGCTGTTTTCGATGTTTCTTGCGCTCGTGCCCTTCGCGTGGATGGTCAGCAGCTCTCTGAAAACGGAAACGACGATGTTCGTGTTCCCCATCCAGTGGATCCCCGAGGAGTTCCACTGGGATAACTATCAGAAGGCGTGGACCATGATGAATTTCATGGTACCGTTTACCAACTCGCTGAAGGTTTCCGGCATTATCACAGTCGGGCAAGTGCTCACAAGCATCACGGCCGCGTACGCTTTCGCCAAGATTTCGTTCCGGGGACGCGACAAGGTGTTCCTCGGCTATCTCGCCACGATGATGGTGCCGTTCCAAGTGGTCATGATCCCGCAGTTCATCCTGTTCCGGCAGGCGGGGCTGGTCAACACGCACCTCGCGCTGATCCTCCCGGGGATGTTTTCCGCGTTCGGCGTGTTCATGCTGCGCCAGTTTTTCCTCAGCCTGCCCGACGAACTGCTCGAGGCGGCGCGCATCGACGGGTGCAGCGAGGTGCGCATCCTGTTCCAGATCGTGGTACCGCTGTCCAAAGCGGCGATCGCGTCGCTGTCCATTTTCACCTTCCGCTGGCAGTGGAACGATTACCTCGCGCCGCTGATCTACCTGAACGATAAGAGCATGCTGACGCTGCCCGTGGCGCTATCCACGTTCCGCATGGAGAACCTGACGCTCTATACGCTTATCATGGCAGCGTCCGTCATCAGCCTGATCCCGGTGATCGTGGTCTACCTGTTCACACAGAAATACCTGATCGAGGGCATCGCGATGGCCGGCCTGAAGGGATAATTCATCAGCAGAACGAACGCGGAAAGCCCGGCGGGCCCGGCGTTCGGAGCCGTTGGTAAGGGGGATAAGCATGAACCACAGGGAACGTTTCTACGCGGTCGCGGACGGCCTTCGGCCGGATCGCGCCCCGGTTTGTATGTGGCACCATTATTTTGACGAGCTTTCGCACGGACGGGCGAATGTCGACGCGCAGGCGGAGTTTGTGCGCGAGACAAATGTGGACGTCGTCAAAATCAGCGTGGACGGCTATATGGAATACCCGTTTTCCACGCCGGTGCGCACGGCGTCCGATCTTAGGCGCATCCGTCCGCTGTCCGCCGGCGCGTCCTACTTTACCGAGCAGGTCGAGCGCGCGCGGTGGATGATGGAGCGCGTCGGCGCGGACCACCCCACGCTGTACGTCATTTTCAGCCCGCTCAGCACACTCAATCACACGCTGTCGGACGAGGCGGTCTCCGCCTTTCTGAAGGAGGACCGCGCCGCGGTTGTGGAGGGCATGAAGGTCGTGCTGGAGGATACGCTGACGCTGATGCGCGGCATCATGGAACGGGGCGGCTGTGACGGCATGCTCCTGCCTCTGCAGTGCGCCGAGGAGGGACGCTTTTCGGTCGAGGAGTACCGCGCGCTCGTGCATCCCTTTGACGCGGCCGTCTATGCGGCGGCGGGGGAATATTCAAAATACAGCGTCTGTCATATGTGCGGCTGGAGCGGCGTGAAGAACCAGCTGGAGTGCTGGGACGGGTTAGACGCGCGCGTGCGCGTCGTCAACTGGGCCACGGCGGTGGAGGGCATCTCCCTTGCCGAGGGCAAAAAGCGCTTCACGGGGCGGCCCGTGATGGGCGGCTTTGACAACCGCGTCGAGGGGTTGCTGTACACCGCCGACGAAGCGGCTGTCAAGGCTTATACCAAAGAACAGCTCGCCTCGGTGGACGGACAGGCTATTTTAGGGGCTGACTGCTCGCTGCCGGCGGACATCGCGTCCGAGCGCATCCGTTGGGTCGTCGAGGCCGCCGGGGAATTTGAAGCCGAACGCGGGAAATAGCCGGCGCCGCCGGCACGCGGGTGCATGAGCACCGGATCTACTAAAGTAACCACTGAATAAATCGCCGCACGCATCTCGGCGGCATCTTTCCCGCCTGTTCTTGCTTCAAAATCTTAAAATACACCAAGTATTTTGGCGATTTTTCAGCTTCAACAGACGGAAAATCTGCTCGCCGATTTGATACGTCGATTTAATCAGTGCTTACTAAAAGGATGAGGGAAGCAACGATGTTGGATTATCTTTCGATTCTTCACAACGAGGTGCGCCCGGCGCTGGGCTGCACCGAGCCGATTGCGGTGGCCTACGCCGCAGCTAAGGCCCGGCAGGTGCTGGGACGCGACCCCGACCGCGTCGAGGTGAGTGTGAGCGGCAATGTCCTGAAAAACGGCATGGGCGTGGGCATTCCGGGCAGCAAGGACGTCGGCATCGAAACCGCCGCCGCGCTGGGCGTGTTCGGCGGGGACGCGGACGCCGTGCTGGAGGTTCTGGCCGGGATCACGCCTGAGCAGGCGCAGCAGGCGCGGGCGTTTGTCGCGCAAAAAGGCGTCGCGGTGTCCGTGGCGCAGACGTCCCAGCGCCTGTATATCCGCGTGGGCTGCTACGCGGGAGAGGAATCCGGCGAGGTCATGATCGCCGGGACACATACCAATATTGTGTCCGTTGTCCGCAACGGCAAGACGCAGTATGAGGCGCCGGCCGCGTCCCAGCAGGAGGAAAGCGGTGCTGAAGGGATGACGATGTCGGATATTTACGCCTTTATCACGACCGTCCCCGCGCGGGAGCTGGAATTTTTACAGTTAGGCATTGATATGAACGAAGCGATGGCCCGCGAGGGCCTGACGCATGAATACGGCCTGTGCGTGGGCAAGAGCATTTGGGAGAGCAGCCAGCACGAGGAGGGCGCGCCCGATATGGACAGCAGCGCCATGAGCTGGGCCGCCGCGGGCGCGGACGCGCGGATGGCGGGCTGCTCCCTGCCCGTCATGACGACCGCGGGCAGCGGCAATCACGGCCTGACGGCTACCCTGCCCGTCACGACCGTCGGCCGGTGCCTTGGGGCCGAGCGCGAGCAGGTTCTGCGCGCGGTGGCGCTCAGCGATTTGGTAACGGTACACGTAAAAGAAAAAATCGGCAAGCTTTCCGCGCTGTGCGGCTGTGGCATCGGCGCGTCCATCGGCGCGTGCTGCGGCATCCTGTACCTGCGCGGCGCGGGGCTGGATGTCATGGCCGCCGCGATCCGCAATATGGTGGCCGATATTTCCGGCATCATCTGCGACGGCGGCAAGGCGGGCTGCGCGCTAAAGATCGCTACGGCGGTGAGCAGCGCGTGCCGCTGCGCGCGTCTCGCGGAAAAGCACCACAGCGCGGACGGCATGAACGGCATCGTTTCCGACGACATCGAGCAGACGCTCAACAATTTGGGCCGCCTTGTCAAGCAGGGAATGGGCGTGACGGACGATGTCGTACTGAATATCATGGTATCTAAAAACGCCTG
>CANRZX010000134.1 GCA_947644575.1 uncultured Clostridia bacterium
CACGCCGTACAAAATCCAGAAGCCCCGCTTGCCCCAGCGCTGCAGGCACGCGCCGAGAAACAGCCCCGCGCACAGCAGCACCGCCGCGCAGAGCGCGAGCCCCCCGAGCAGCACCGCGCCGGACGGAAGGCCCGTCCAAAAGTCCGCCCAGTCGGTTTCGGCGTAGACGCGCGGATAAAGCGCGCGGCAAAGGCCAAGATCCACGAGCATCGCGAGCATGGACATCGCGAGCATCAGCATGATATGGACCAGCGACAAAACCAGCGCCCCCACCAAAAAGCGTCCCCGCGTACAGCCCATCGTCAGTGCCTGCTCATAGCCGCACGAAAAATAGTAGGCGGGAAAAATCAGCCCGCAGACAACCGCCGTCATCGCCGTCAAAAGCACCCCGAACGGAATAAACGCCGGCTCCTCACTGAAAATGCGCATCATAACAAAAGCGAGCACCTCGCCCAGCAGGCACGCCCCGGCGAGAATCAGCCCGGACTGCCAAAGGCTGTCGCGGTTGACGGAAATTTCCCGTTTGATGGATTTCCACATAAAACACCCTCCTTTCCGGCCTACCGCACGGTGAAGCGGCGGCAGAGCGCCGTGTCCACACCGGCCAGCACAAGCATAAGCGCCAAAACGACCGCGCCGAGCAGGGACGTGTTCGACAAAAGCCCGATCACGGAGTCCAGCAGAACGCCCGCCTCGTTCCCGTCGCTCACCGACATAAAGCCGATCACACCGCCCACAACACCGGCGAGAAGGCCGATCAAGACGCACATCGCGGTAATGCCCCAGCGCCCGAAGCGCATTCCAACAAAGCCGAGCGTCTCGCCCAGCGCGGCGCAGACCAGAATCCCCATACAGACGCCCGCGAGGCTTCTGCCGTAGAACAGCGCCGGCGAGCCGAAAATCAGCTGTGTGGCGATCTGCATCAGTTCAAAGATCGCCGCGATGCCCAGCGCGAGGTGCAGCTTCGCGACCTGCGCGCCCCAGAAAAAGCCGCGGCGTGTCACGCCCATCGACAGGCTGAGCGGCAGATAGGCCGGGAGCATTGAGAGCTCCAAAAGCGTCGGGAACAGCAGCGCCGTACTGAACGCCATGCCGACGATGCGCCCCGCCGCGAACTCCGCCTCGGACGGCGGCGTGATGAGCACCTGAAACCCGATCAGCAGCGCCCCCATGCCCGCCAGCGAGAAAAGGTACTGCCAGACAATCCACGAAAGATAGCGCGCGGTGCGGATCATGCTTCCCCCTCCTTCTGGCCGCCCGTCAGGCAGACGAACGCCTTTTGCAGGCTGACCGCCTCGACGTCGACGTCCAGCCCGGCGGTGTTGGCGCGCAGGCGTTCGCCGTCGCCGCGCGCGCAGACCGTAACACTGCGGCCGAGCCGTTCCTCGTGCACGACCGTCAGCCCCTCGCAGGCGCGGGCGACGTCCGCCTCGGCCCCGGTGACAAGATGGAACTGCGCCACAAATTCGGCGCAGCTGCCCGCCTCAAGGATACGGCCCTTGTCGATCAGAATGATGTCCTCAAACACGCCCGCCGCTTCCTCAATGATATGTGTCGAAACGATGAAGGTGCGCCGCGTCTGCTCGTAATCGGCCAGCAGCAGCCGGTAAAACTGTTCGCGCGCGACGACGTCCAGCCCCGCGACCGGCTCGTCCAAAATCGTGACGGGCGCGCGGCTGGCCAGCGCGAGAATGATCGTCACCATGCTCATCATGCCCTTGGACAGCTTGTAGATGGGCTTTTTCACGTCCAGCTCGAACAGGCTGACCAGCCGGTCGGCATAGTCCTTGTCCCAATGCGGATAGTACAGCGACGCCGCGCGCAGGTATTCCTTCGCCTTGATCGAGTTCTGGCCGAACAGCAGCATGGGCGACAGCTCGCGCGAAAAGCAGATCTCGTCCAGCGCCTTCTGATTCTCCCACACGTTTTCCCCGTCGTAGGTGACGGAGCCCGAGTCGAGCGTGTTCTGCGCTGTCAGGATGCTGAGCAGCGTCGTCTTGCCCGCGCCGTTGCGGCCCAAAAGGCCGTAGATGCGCCCCGGCCGGATCGACAGCGAAACGCCGTGCAGCACCTCCTTTTTGCCGTACCGCTTGACGACGTTTTCCGCCTGTAAAACCCCGTTTTTCATACCTTGCTCCCTCCGTTTTCGGCCTCGGCGCGCGCGAGCATTTCCGCCAGCTCCGCCCGGCCGATCCCCAATTTGTGCGCCTCGGCCGCGAGGCCCTTTACATAGCTTTCGTAAAAGGCCGTTTTGCGCTTTTCGATGATGCGCTCGCGGCTGCCCGCCGCGACAAACATGCCGATGCCCCGTTTTTTGTACAGGACGCCTTCGTCCGCCAGCAGGTTCAGCCCCTTGGCCGCCGTAGCGGGATTGATGCGGTACAGCCGCGCCAGCTCGTTGGTGCTGGGGGCCTGCTCCTCCTCCAACAGAAGCCCACGCAGGATCTGATCCTCGATGCGCGCGGCGATCTGCAGATACAAGGAAGTCGCTTCATTTAATGGCACATTCAAGCGGCGCCTCGCCTCCTTTCCCCAAGCCGTCCATTTCCCGCGTTCCGGTGATTTTGCCTTGCGCGCCCCGTCGGCGCCGCTCCGTCCGCCCCGCGGCGTGCGTGACAAATCCTAAACACGGTTGCATAGTTCATTACTTGTGTAACTAACTATATAACATGGCGCAAAATTTGTCAAGAGATTATGAAAAATTTATTTGAAGAGCTTTGTTAATGTGCGCAGGGGTGGGGCTTGCCCCGCCCGGGAAAGCCGCGGCGACTCTCGCGGAAAGGCCAAGACTTCTCTTGCAGCGCTTTGAAACCGGCCGCGGAATTTCAGCGGCATATAATTTTCGAAAAAAATTGTGCGTACGGAAGTTTCACCTCATCCGTCACGGCGTTCCGCCGTGACGGATGAGGTGGAAAATCTATAGAAGATGCTTTGTTTTTATAAAATATTTCATTTGCCTTTCCCTCTAAGCAAAAACGGCAGGCCCCGCGTACTCCCGCGGAGCCTGCCTCAGCCTGTTCCAATCGCCCTCGAAAACCAAACGCTTGCTTTCCCATGCGCGGATTATCTCCAAACCGTCTAAAAAGCTGCGTCCGCTTTGTCGTATTCCTCCAAAAAGCTGTGCGGCCGCCCGTCCTTCGTCCAGCCCAGCGCCATATTCAGATTGACGTTGTGCATGCTGCGGAACAGGTTCACGTCCGCCTGCGGATTGGTTTTGCGCAAAGCGGCGATCAGCGCCTTGGTCTGCGCCCGCGCGCCGGCTTCGCCGTTCGCCCGCGTGCCCTCCGCCGTCCCGCGCTCAGTAAAGCGGCAAGCGCATTGCAAAAACGACAGCCCGTTGTAGCGTTTCCACGCCAAAATATCCGCCTCCCGCACAAGATAGAGCGGGCGGATCAGCTCCATGCCGGGATAGTTCGTGCTGTGCAGCTTGGGCATCATGGTCTTGACCTCGGCTCCCCACAGCATGCTCATCAGCGTTGTCTCGATCACATCGTCGAAATGGTGCCCCAACGCGATTTTGTTGCAGCCCAGTGCCCGCGCGTTTTTGTAAAGGTATCCGCGCCGCATGCGCGCGCATAGATAGCAGGGCGACTGCCCGGCGTCCGCGACCGCGTCGAAAATCTCCGTCTCGAAAATATGCAGCGGCAGCGCCATCTGCACGGCGTTTTGCTCGATCATGGCGCGGTTTTCGGGCCGGTACCCGGGGTCCATGCAGAGAAATTCGAGCGTGAACGGCACGTCGCTGTGCCTTTGCAGCTGCCGCATACAGTTCGCCAGCAGAAAACTGTCCTTCCCTCCGGAGACGCATACCGCGATCCGGTCCCCCTCGTTGATAAGCCGATAGTCCTTGCACCCCCCAATGAAGCGGTGCCAGATGGGCTTTTTGTATTTTTTGATGATGCTGCGCTCAATCTCGATTGATTTTTCCATCGCTGTCTTTCCTTTGGCGCCAAAAGGGCGGCGTCGGCGCGCTGTCTCGTACGGTCTGCCGCTATTGTATCACCGACCGCGTCCGATGTAAAGCATTGGCATAGCCGCCGCTTGACAAGGGCAAACACGGTTTTCAAGCCAAAGAACAAAATACCTGTAATTGTTTGAAAAATACTGCCTTATCCCCCTTCCCCTCGAGGGGAAGGCCAAAAGGTTAAGTCTTATGAAAAATTATAGCTATAGCGGTTTCAAGGATAGGTTTCCACGCGGCTTTCTCAGGGGAGGGCCTTGGCCTTCTCGAAAGGATTGCTGCGGCGTTTCCGGGCGGGCCAAGCCCTGCCCCTGCAGCACTTGAAAACGGACTGCCTAATTTATAATATACTTTGATCCCCATCGCCGCTTTGCCCCGAAAGCTCCACAAGGCCGGCGGAACTTCGTCCGTGGCGCGATGACGGCCGGACGATTTTTAAGATAGAAAACCTTGACTTGCCGCGCGGCCTGCCGTACAATAAACTAAAATCGATACCGATTATCCTATGAAGAAAAGGTGTGTCTAAGGATGGAAAACAGCGCAAAAACGATGGAGAAAATCGTCGCCCTATGCAAGAACCGCGGCTTTGTCTACCCGGACAGCGAGATTTACGGCGGCCTCGCCAACAGCTGGGACTACGGCCCGCTTGGCGTCGAATTCCTCAATAATGTCAAGCGCGCGTGGTGGAAAAAATTCGTGCAGGAATCGAAGTACAACGTTGGCCTTGACGCCGCCATTTTGATGAATCCGCAGACGTGGGTCACAACCGGCCATGTCGGCGGCTTTTCCGACCCGCTCGTCGACTGCCGCGCCTGCCACAGCCGCCAGCGCGCGGATAAGCTGATCGGCGACGCGCACCCCGAGGTCAATACCGACGCGATGAGCTTCGACGAATTGGACGCCTACATCGCCGGGCATGACGACGTGGCATGCCCCGTGTGCGGCAAGCATGACTTCACACCCATCCGCAAATTCAACCTGATGTTCAAAACGTTCATGGGCGTCACCGAGGACGCAAAAAGCGAGGTCTATCTGCGCCCCGAGACGGCGCAGGGCATCTTCGTCAACTTTGCCAACATCCAGCGCACCACGCGCCGCAAGCTGCCGTTCGGCGTGTGCCAGGTGGGCAAGGCGTTCCGCAACGAGATCACGCCGGGCAACTTTGTGTTCCGCACGCGGGAATTTGAACAGATGGAGTGCGAATTCTTCTGCAAGCCGGGCACCGACCTCGAATGGTTCGCCTATTGGAAGGACACCTGCCGCGATTGGCTGCTGCGCCTTGGCATCAAGCCGGAAAACCTGCGCCTGCGCGACCATGAGCCGGCGGAGCTGTCGTTTTACAGCAACGCGACGACCGACATCGAATACGCGTTCCCGTTCACTGATTGGGGCGAGCTATGGGGCATCGCCGACCGCACCAACTACGACCTGGGCCGTCATCAGGAAGCCAGCGGCAAGAGCCTTGAATACTTCGATCCCGAAACAAACGAGCACTATATCCCGTATGTCATCGAGCCGTCGCTGGGCGTGGGCCGCGTGGCGCTGGCCTTTTTGTGCGACGCCTATGACGAGGAGGTTGTCGACGCCGCGAAGAACGACACACGCGTGGTGCTGCGCCTGCACCCGGCGCTCGCGCCGTTCAAGGCGTGCGTGCTGCCGCTCTCGAAAAAGCTTTCCCCCAAAGCGGAGGAGATCCGCGCCGAGCTGGCAAAGTATTTTATGGTCGATTTCGACGAGACGGGCTCCATCGGCAAGCGCTACCGCCGTCAGGACGAAATCGGCACGCCGTTGTGCATCACGGTCGATTTCCAGACAGTCGGCGACGGTGACACGCCGGCCGACAACTGCGTGACGGTGCGCGACCGCGACACCATGCAGCAGGTGCGCCTGCCCATCGGCGAGCTGCGCGCCTATATCGAGGCGAAGATGGAATTCTGAGAAGCCGCACCAGGCTTTTATCCGGCGTCCGGGCGCGCGGGCAAAGCGAACCCCGTGTAAACATACGGTTTGCTGCAAAATGAAATCCCGACAGCGATCCGCACAAAGAACAAAACACAAATACCGCCCTCCAAAGCAGCAAAACCACTTGGAGCGCGGTATTTCTTTTTGCATTTTCTGCGCCGGCTATTTTGCGGCACGCCCTTCTCTTTTTGCCTCCAAGCCAGACGACGCGGCGCTTTCCATGCCTGACGCGGCTCAAAAATCACGCGTGGATCGCCTGAAGGGCGACGCAGCCGGGGCCGCCATGCGTGATGAATACCGGGCTGAGGGGCAGAATCTCAATGGGGGTTTTCGGGAACAGCGCGCGCAGCATCCGGCGCGCCTGCTTGGCCTGAGTCTCCGCCTGCGCGTGCGTGATGTACAGCCGCCAGCCCCCGTCCACGCCCATCTCCCGGAACGTATGGGCGGCGGCCTGCGCCGCCTGCAAAAAGCTGCGCTTGACGCCCGCCAGCGTCAGGCGCGCGCCCTCCGGCGTCTGCGTCAGCAGCGGGGAAAAACGTACGACCTGCCCCACATAGGAAACGAGCGGAGACAGCCTTCCGCCCCGCCGCAGATAGGCAAAATCGGACGGGATCAAAAAGCTTTTTGCTGTATCGGCCAGCCGCTCGGTGCGGCGGACGATCCCGTCCGCGTCCGCGCCCGCGCCGGCCATGCGCACGGCGTTTTCGACCAAGTAGCGGTGCGGGCCGCACAGCGTGCGGCTGTTGATTACAATGACATTTTCCGCGTTTTCACAGGTTTTCGCCGCGGCCGCCGCGCTTGCGTAGGTGCCGGACAGGCCGTCGGCCATCGCGATGTTGATGATTGTATCGCCCTTATATTGATCGTACAGCGCGGCGATCTCGCCCGCTGACGGCTGGCTGCTGGTGGGCAGATGCTCGGCGTCGATCAGGCCGATCAATTCGTCCGGCGAAATTTCTTCCAATTCGCGGTAGCTTTTTTCGCGGATCGTGACGGACAGCGGCACGACGGCGAACCCCGCCTTTTGCGCCTGCGCCGGGGAATACAGCGTGGAGGTATCGGACAGAATGCGGATCATGAAAAACGCCCCTCTCAAAAAATACGCGGAATCAATGCTCAAGATGGACTGCCGGGTTTGCCTATATCGGATATGGGCAAATAGAGCTAATCATCAAAATCATTTAACATGATTTTAAAAGCCATTATAAGTGTTTTAATAAAATATGTCAAGTGCCGCAGAGAATCGCTTGACAGTCTTGAAAAACAGACTACAATAGAAGCAGAGGAAAACCGCGCCGTCCCCGCGCCGGGAGGGGCGCGTGAAATTTCGGAGGTGTTTTTCTTGTCCGATCTAATGGAAAAAGAGCTCGCCGAAGAGATGCTGGCCTATCGCTGCCCGCGCTATGAGCAGCTTCCGGACATCCCATTGTACCGCGATCAGGTGCTGGACGCGCTGGAGCGCTATACCGCGCCGTTTTTTTCGGGCCGGGATGAGCCTGTGCTCACGGCGGCGATGATCAACAACTATGTCAAGCTGCACCTGATTGAGCCGCCGGTCAAAAAGCGATACGAGCGCGAGCAGCTCGCGCTTTTGTACTGCATCTGCCTGCTTAAGCAGGTGATGAGCATTTCCGAGCTGCACAGCCTGCTACTGATTCAATCGCGGAGTTATCCGCTCGCGCAGGCGTATGATTATTTCTGTGCCGAGCTGGAAAAAGCGCTGCAGGCCACGTTTGCCACGCGCGATTTTTCCGCGCCCAGCAGCGCTCGACGCGTCACGCCGGAAAGCGAGCTGGTGCGCGGCCTTGCGCTGTGCTTCGCGAACAAGATCTTCACGCTGAAATTCCTCCAGCTTCGCCCGGACTCCCGGCCGGACTGACGCGCCCGGCTCAAGCCGGCCGTTTCGCGCGGCGTACGGACGCTTTCTCCCTTCGCGGGAACGCGGCGCCGCGGCCGGTTTTCTCCGCTACCCCCCTTGCCGTACGTGCGCGGCCGGGCTTCACCGCGCCGCCGGCGATCCCTCCTGCGTTATTCCGGCTCCCTTTTGCATATGAATAGGACAAAATGTCCTGATGGAAAAAAGGAGCCGACAATTATGCTGTTTGCCTTGACGCTCACGACGCTCGCGGGGCTTTCCACGGGCCTCGGCGGGCTGGCCGTTCTGCTGGTCCGCCGCCCTAAGGCGCGGACGATGGCCTTTTCCCTTGGCTTTGCCGGAGGCGTAATGCTTACGGTGTCGCTGTCCGATATGCTGCCGCACACCGTCGAAACCTACGCGCAGACGATGGGGCGTTTTCCCGCCGCGCTGGCATCCGCCAGCCTGTGCGTGGCGGGCATGGCCGTCGCGCTGTTGCTGGAGCGGTGCGTGCCGGACGAGGCTGAGCTGGCCGCACGCGGCCGAAAGGCAGGCGCGCCCGGCGCGGACCCTGGCGCGCTGCGCAGCGCGCTGGTAACG
>CANRZX010000135.1 GCA_947644575.1 uncultured Clostridia bacterium
TAGGCCGTCGGAAAGGAGAACTGAGGGAAACCAATAAGCGACTGCGCAGCGAAGCGGAGCACAAAGCGTTTGGTGTCCCCGAGACTGTCGGCTTTGTCGACAGTCTCGGGGACAGGTTCTAATGCCTGTCCCTTCTTCATATCATAGAATCAACACACACGAAAAGCGATGCGTTTCGAGCCGCGGCCTATAGGCCGCGGGGAAATCACCGGAGCCGGGCAAAGCCCGCGAGCCGGCCTGAAACGTCGGAAGGGGGCTGCGGATGGACGCGTTCTATCACGCGGCGGCGCAGCTGCCGGACGCGGTATCGGCGCCGCTGAGGCGCGTCGCGCCGCAGCGGGCGCGAACTGTCACAGAGATTCGGCTGCGTTCCGAGCGGCGCGTGACGCTCACCACGCCGGAGGGCCCACGCTTCATTACGCCGGAGGGACGGCTGGCGGAGTGGGCGGCGGACAATACGCTGTTTACAGGGCACGCGCTGCTGCAAAGCTGCTTTGCGGCCGTGTGCGGCCATTCCGTACACAGCTTTTCGGACAGCATCGCGAACGGCTTTGTCCCCATGCCGGGCGGGCACCGTGCCGGGGTGTGCGGAACGGCCTACAGGGACGGTGACGGCGGGCTTGCGCTGAAGGAAATCACCTCGGTGAATATTCGCATCGCGCGAACCTCGGTGTGTGCGTGTGACGCGCGTTTGCTGCCGCTGCTGCGTGCGCCGCGCGTAGGCCTTGTTATTGCGGGCGAGCCGGGCAGCGGGAAAACGACGCTGCTGCGTGCTGTGCTGGAGCGGCTTTCGGACTCCGGGCGGAAAACGGCGGTGGTTGACGAACGGCTTGAACTTGTCCCTACCGGGCCGCGGGGCTTTTGCGGCCCGCCGCCGCAGCACTGCGACGTGCTCTCGGGTTACCCGAAGCATATTGGAATGCAGCACGCGCTGCGCGCGCTCGCGCCGGAGGTTTTAGTGTGCGATGAGGTGGGCGGTGTCGAAGAGATCGACGCCATCGCGCAGGCGGTGAACGCGGGTGTCGGGCTGGTGCTCACGATCCACGCGCCCGATTTGGCCGCGCTGCGACGCAGGCCGCAGTATACGGCGCTGCGGAGCACGGGCGCGGTTACGGATGTCGCGCTGCTGCGCGGGAGTGCGTGGCCGGGCGTTTTATCGGAGGTTGTCCATGTGGAAGCTGATCCTTAAAGGAATCGGCGCGTTGCTGATTTTGTACACAGGCGGCGCGTTGGGCTGGCGCAGGGGAGACGCGTGCGCGCGCCGCGTCCAGGTGCTGGCGGAGATGTGCGAATTTTTGGCGGCGGCGCGGCGGGAGCTGCACTTTCGCTGCGGCCGCACGGAGGAAATCCTTGCCGAGGCGCAAAGAAACACACGGCTGACGGCGCTGCCGCTTTATTTTATAGATCTGCGCGCGGGCGGCGGCCTGCAGACGCAGTTAGAGCAGGCACTCTGGCGCACCGAGCAGGAAATCGCTGATGTGACGCAGCCGGCAGAACGTGCCCTGCTGCGCGGCGCGCTCGAGGCGCTGGGCGGATGCCCCGCGCGCGAGGAGGAGCAGCGCCTCGCTTACGCGCAGTCCGTCTTGGAGCGGGCGCTGGAGCAGGCGCGCGCGCAGGCCGCCGCGCAGCAGCGGCTGTACCGCGCTATCGGCTTTTCCCTTGGCGGCGCTGCGGCGCTCTTGCTGCTATAAACCGGTGAAAAACAGCGAGCGTTCTATTTTCTGCGATAAAAAGCGGGCGGCGCTGCGTCCGCCTCGCCGCGGGCCCGAGAGGATTTCGCAAAAAGAGGAAAGAGCCGCCGCGTCTTGGCCGCGCGGCGCGAAAGGGAGCGAAGGATGAATATCGATTTTGTGTTTAAGATTGCCGCCATCGGAATTATTGTGGCGGTGCTCAATCAGCTGTTGATCCGGTCCGGGCGCGAGGAACAGGCCATGATGACGACGCTGGCGGGGCTGATCGTCGTGTTGATGATGATTATCGGGCAGATCAGCGTGCTGTTCGATACCATAAAGGATCTGTTCGAGCTGTGACGCGCGATGGAAATTCTCAAAATTTTGGGCCTGTGCCTCTGCGCGCTGGTGCTGCTCGACGTGCTGCGGCAGTATGGCCCCACCTTCGCCGTGCTGGCCGCGCTGGCCTGCTGCGCCGTACTGCTCGCGCTCGCGGCGCGGACGCTGGAGCCGGTCGTCGAATTCGCGCGGCGGCTTTCACAGCTTTCGGGCTCGGAGCACTTCGGCAGCGTGTGCAAGGCGGTTGTGATCGCGCTGCTGGCGCAGAGCGTGCAGGATCTGTGCCAGCAGGCCGGGCAGACGGCGCTGGCCGGACGCGTCGAGCTGGCGGGCAAGGCGGCCGTGCTGCTGGCGGCACTGCCGCTGTTCACCTCGCTGGCGGACACGCTGCTCTCCCTGCTTGGATGAAGCGCGCGGCCTGCCTGCTGGCTCTACTGCTGTGCGCCGCGGCAGCGCAGCCGCCCGCGCTCGCGTGGGGGGACGAGCCGCCGGACAGCGGTGCGCAGCAGCTTCCCGGGGAATGGGAGCAGGTCGCGCAGGACGCGCCGATGACTGCGGAGGAATTTGGCGCGATGACGCTGCCGGATTGGCTCGGCCGGCTGGGCGGCCTGCTCCGGCAGGGGTTTGAGCGCCCGCTGCGATTGCTGGCGAAGCTGTGTGGGCTTTTGCTGCTGGCGGCGGTGGGGCAGGGCCTGTGCGCGGACCGCTCGTCGCCCGAGCTGCTGGGCATGGTGGACACGGTGGCGGCGCTGGCTGTGTTCACACTGTGCGCCGCGCCGCTTTTATCGCTGACAGAGGCGCTGGACGGCGCGGTTCAGGCCAGCCGCGCGTACATTGTTTCCTTTGTGCCGGTGTTTGCCTCCGTTCTGACAGCCTGCGGACAGGCGGGCGGCGCGGCGCTGTACGGCGGCTTTTTCTTCAGTACGGCCATTCTGGCGGCGGATACGCTGTGCCGTGTTGGTGTGCCGTTTTTGCGCATGCTGCTGGCGATGACCGCGGCCGGGGCCGCCTCGGGGACAAGGACACTCCCGCGCTTGACGGCGGCCGTTTGCAAATGGACCAAATGGCTGCTGACGCTTTGCGCGACTGTCTTCGGCGCGCTGATCGGTCTGCAGAGCGTCTTTGCCCAGAGCGCGGATTCCGTCGCGATGAAAACCGGCAAATTCCTTTTGGGCAGCAGCATTCCTGTGGTGGGGCACGCATTTTCGGACGCGATGGGCAGCGTGCTGGCCGGGATGCGGCTTGTCAAGGGATCAGTGGGATTCGCGCTCATCGCGGTGATGGCGTCGGCGTTTCTGCCGATCCTCCTGCAATGCTGCGCGTACCAGCTTGTGTTCGCGGCGGGGGAACTCGCCGCCTCGGCGTTTGGCGGGGAGCGAAGCGGGCGGCTGCTCGCTGGCCTGGCCGAATGTGTCGGCATTTTTGTCTCAATGCTTTTATTTTTCGCGTTGATCGTGGTTTTCTCGACACTGCTGCTGATCCTGCTGGGAACGGCCTGAACACCGGTTGGCGAGAGGGGGGAAATGGAATGGAGGCGCTGCGGTCGTGGACGCTGTCCTTTTGCTTTGCCTGCATTGTGGCGGGGCTGATGGGCCGAATTTCCAGCGAGAGGAACCGATTCTCAGTCATAAAGCTTGTGCTTGCTCTATATATTTTAACAGCCGCTTTTTTGCCGCTGCGCGCGGGTGGGAGGGCGTCTCTCCCGGCGCTTGCTCCTGCGGCGCAGGCCATGCCCTCGCCGGACGTACAAGCGCTCGCGCTTGACGCGGCACGGCGGGAGCTGTCCGGGCAAGTCGAGCGGGCCCTGTCCGCAGCGGGCGTCGCCTATCGCTTTGTCGACGTCCAACTGACATGCGGCGGCGAGGAGGTTGAAGTGGAGCGTGTGACGGTCGGCGTCTCTCCGGGACAAAAAACGGACGGCGCACACGAGGCCGTGGCGCGTGCGATGGGGGCCGAGGTGCCTATCGTATTGCAGGAAGAAGGATCATAAAATGAATCAGAAAAAAACACGGGAAGATTGGATGGCGCTGCTGCGCGGCGTTTTGCAGAAGAAAAACGCGCTTTTCATTTTGGGCCTTTCGGGGATACTGCTGATTTTTTTATCCGACGCGCTGTTCGCCGGGCGGCCAAAGGAGGAAGCGGCGCTGCCCGAGGCGGAGCCGCAGGGCGCGCCGGCCGCCAGTACCGAACAGGCGCTCGAGACCCGTCTCGCCGAGTTGATCAGTCAGGTTGAGGGCGCGGGAAGTGTGCGCGTGATGCTCACGCTGGAAAATGCGGGGGAGACCGTCTACGCCTACGACGAGCAGAGCGACACGCAAACCGTGTACGGCGGCGAGGGCGGCGCGGCCGAGCGAAGCCAGTCCTATGAAAACAGGCATGTAATGATCGAGGCGGAAAACGGTACGCAGGCGCTGGTAGAAACCTGTTTGGAGCCGGAGGTCAAGGGCGTAGCCGTGGTGTGTGAGGGAGGCGATGACATTACTGTGATCAAGCGCGTCACCGAACTGGTCTCGGTTGTGCTGCGGCTGCCGACCAATCGGGTGTGCGTGATAAAAATGACAGAGACGGAGGATGCATCATGAAAAGCGCAAAAAACAAACGGCAATTTACCCTGCTCGCCCTTGTGGTGGCGCTGGGCGTGGCGGTTTATCTGAACTGGGAATACGCAAAGGCGGACGCGCCGTTCGCCGTGCAGACGGGGGCGTCGCCGTCCAGCTCTTCGGGCACGTCCGGAGGCATCCAGGACGCGCTGCCCGTACAGGAGGCGCTGCCTGACAAGAACTACGGGGACGCGCAGCTTGTCAGCGCCGGGGAGACCGGAACCGATCAATACTTTGAACAGGCCCGTCTGTCGCGCTCCAAAACGCGCGACGAGGCGCTGGACACGATGCAGCAGGCGCTGAAAAACGCTGCCTTGTCCGAGGAGGAAAAAGCCGCCGTCACCCAGACGCTCACAAGCGCGATCAACAGCATTACGGTCGAGAGCGATATCGAGAGCCTTGTTAAGGCAAAGGGCTTCGCGGACTGTGTCGCGTTTGTCGACGGGGAGCGCGTCAGCCTGACGGTGAAAACCGGCAGCGAGGGCTTGACGAAGGGCGAGGTAGCGCAGCTTCGGGATATTATTTTGGGCAAAATAGAAACCAAAGCGCAAAATATCAGCATCGTGGAAGTGAAATAAGTGTTGTGAAACGAAAGAAAAGATGCTATAATATTCACGACGTGAATATTATAGCATCTTTTTGCATTTGCGCCCGCAGGGGCGCGCAGGCGCGGTCGGAAAAGGGCCGATCCAGCCTTCCGGTGTCAGAACCGCACAGAAAAAATAATTTGTCCGCGCCTTTTTGGGCTGCGGACAGGGAGGTTTTACAATGGAGGTAACAGATTCCAACCGCATCGGCGGGGGCTTGCGGATCTCGGGGGATGTGATCGCGAAGATCGCGCGGCTCGCGACGCTCGAGGTGGATGGCGTGGAGGACATTTCCGCCGGAGCGGACGGCGTGCAGGGCCTGTTTCGTCGGGTGAGCCTGCAAAAGCCGGTAATTGTCCAGTTCACCGAAGATGTGGCGGAGATCACAGTACACATTATTGTGGCGTATGGCCGCAAAATTCCGCCGCTGTGCGAAAAAATACAGGAAAATGTAAAAAGCTCAGTGCAGAATATGACCAGCATCACGGTTTCAAAGGTGAATGTCGTGGTGACGGGCGTCGCGCAGGAGAATGCGTCCCGGGCGGAGGAATAGCATAAAAGCCTTTTGGCCTTGCCGCGCCGGGTTCACGCATAGAAGTCGCTTTGCCCGGCGCGGCACAGGAAACGCGCCGATTGCCCAGAGCCCGGCGTTTTCGGAAAATATCATAGCCCTCCCGCTGCCGCAAGTGCCGGAGCATCGGGCGCGGATGACGGCGCGCCGTCTTCCCGATGCCGTCGGCGTTTTCTTCGCTGGGGGGCTTATCTTTGTGAGGAGCGAGCATGAAAAGAAGAACCGCCCGGGAAAACGCGTTTATCGCGCTGTTTGAAGCAAGCTTTGCCGCAAACAGCATCGAGGAGATTATCACTCTGTCGAGGGAGCAGGGGGAATATGCGGTCGACGCCTATGGCGAGGCGCTGCTGATCAACTTTTGCGCGCATACTGCCGAGGTGGACGGGCTGATCCGCGAGAAGCTGAAGGATTGGACGTTTGAGCGCTTGCCGCGTGTTGCAGCGGCGCTGCTGCGCCTTGCCGTGACGGAGATGCTGTTCAACGGCAGCGACGATATGGACAGCATCGTCATCAACGAAACGGTCGAGCTTGCGAAGAAATACGGTGGGGATGGGGATTACCAGTTTATCAACGGCATCCTCGGCGTTATTTCCCGGCAGGAGCACGGCGCTTCGCCGAAGCCCGAAGCGGGCGGAAAAGAGGCCTGAGCATGTTTACGCTGGGGATCGATACCAGCAATTACGCTTCTTCTTTAGCGGTATTCGACGCCGCGCGGCGGACGGTCGTGGCCGACTGCAAGCGCTTCCTGCCTGTGAAAGCGGGCGGGCTGGGCCTGCGGCAGAGCGACGCCGTGTTTCACCATACGGCAGCGCTGCCGGAGCTGCTGCGGCAGCTTGGCGCCGCGTTTCCGCTGCGGCGGGTCGGCGCGGTGGGCGTTTCGGAAAAACCGCGCCCGGCGGAGGGCTCATATATGCCGTGCTTTTTGACAGGCGTCAGCGCGGCGCAGGGCATTGCGCTCGCGCGCGGCGTGCCGCTGATCCGCACGACGCACCAGCAGGGGCACATCGCCGCGGCACTGTTTGCGGCGGACAGCACGCTGCTTGAAAAGCGGGTGCTGGTATTTCATATTTCCGGCGGTACGACCGAGCTGCTTTTGTGCGAGGGTGCGCGCATTTTGCGCAGGATAGGCGCGAGCACCGACCTATATGCGGGGCAGGCTGTCGACCGCATCGGCGTCCGGCTGGGCTTTGCGTTCCCGGCAGGCGCGGAGCTATCCCGTCTCGCGGCCCAATGCGGAGAGGATATCCGGCCCAAGGTCAGCGTGAAGGGGGCGGATTGCAGCTTTTCCGGTCTGGAGAATCAATGCGCCGCGTTGCTTAAACGCGGCGAGCCGCCCGCGTATGTGGCGAAGTACTGCCTGTTGGCGGTCGCGCGAACCGTGCTGCAAATGATCCGCGCCGCGCGCGCGGAGGAGCCGGATACACCAGTGGTATGCGCGGGCGGCGTGATGAGCAGCGATTTGATCCGCGCCGCCGTGCAGAAGGAGGAGCCGGAGGCGATGTTCGTACCGGGAAAATATGCCAGCGATAATGCCATCGGCGTGGCGATCTTAGCCGCGCGGGCGTGCGCGGAGTAGCCCGGTTTTATAGAGGGATTTGGGAAAGGAGGGCGCGTGTGGCCGACGTCATTACGGTAACGGCGCTGAATCGCTATGTCAAAACGCTGCTCGATCGGGACCCGGTCCTGATGGACATCGCGCTGCGCGGGGAAATATCCAATTTTACTCATCACTATAAAACCGGCCATTTTTATTTTTCGCTGAAGGACGAGCAGTGCGCGGTCAAGGCCGTGATGTTCCGGCGGGACGCGCAGGTCCTCGCTTTTTTGCCGCAGAACGGTATGCGTGTCATTGTGCGGTGCCGCGTTTCGTTATTTGAACGGGACGGCGCGTTTCAGGTGTATGTGGAGGACATGTTCCCCGACGGCATCGGCGCGATGCAGATGGCGTTCGATCAGCTCAAGGAAAAGTTAGAGCGCGAGGGCTTGTTTGCGGCAGAGCACAAAAAGCCCCTGCCCGCGATGCCGCGCTGCGTTGGGCTGGTCACCTCCAAGACCGGGGCGGCGCTTCAGGACATTCTGAACATAACGCGTCGCCGCTATCCCGTCGCGCGTTTTTTGCTTGCGCCCGTGACGGTTCAAGGCACCGAGGCGGCGCCGCAGATCGAAAAGGCCATCACGCGGCTGGATCAAAGCGGGCGTGTGGACGTCATCATCGTCGCGCGCGGCGGCGGCTCGCGCGAGGATTTATGGGTGTTCAATAATGAGGGAATCGCCCGCGCCGCGTTTGCCTGCGAAACGCCAATTGTGTCGGCGATCGGGCATGAAATTGATTTTTCCATTTTGGACTTTGTGGCCGACCTGCGCGCGCCGACGCCCAGCGCGGCGGCGGAGCTCGTGATGCCGGATTTAGCGGGAATGCTGCGGAGCCGCTGCGCCGTATATGCCAATATCCGGCGGCAGATGGAGAGCCAGCTGCGTGCCTGCCAAAGCAGAGCGCGGGAACGGACGTCCTCGCCTTATCTGACACCGTCGCGCGCGCTGCCCGCGCGGCTGCGGGCTGAGCTTGGCGCGCGGCAGTCCGCTCTGCGCGGGCAGATGGAGC
>CANRZX010000136.1 GCA_947644575.1 uncultured Clostridia bacterium
CTGCCCCGCCGACTGCGCGGACTACAGCCATCATCATAACTGCCCGCTCGACTGCAGCGATGCCTCGCACCACCACGGCGGGCAGAGCGGCACGGGCGCGCACCACAGCGAACCCGGCCACCACGGCGGCCACCACTGAAGTAAGCACTGATTCAATTGACGTGTCGAATCGGCGGCGGTCTGCCCCCGCATCGTTTCAGAGCAAAAGCCCCACGGCGCTTTCCTCGATGGAAAACACGCCGCGGGGCGCTTTTTTAGTCAGCACACTTGAAAACAAGGTTCTTGTTTTCAAGTGGCGCGCTTTGCGCGCCGCACGCACAGCGTGCGTGCTGACGACTGAATCGACACAAAATCACCGCAGGCGATTTTGGCGCGGCAACCCATGCCGCACCTCGAAAAGCACCTCTTTTCGAGTGTGTCGATCATTATGGAGCCGCACGCTGCTTGGCCGTATCGGCCAACCAGCCGAACAGCGCGGCGTGGTCGGCGTACTCGGCCGCTAAATTCTCGGGGTGCCACTGCACACCGAGCGCAAGGCCGTCCATCCGCTCAATGGCCTCCGTCATACCGTCCGGCGTGCGCGCGGTGGCGGCAAAACCTGGTGCGACGTCCCGCACCGCCTGATGGTGGAAGCTGTTGCACTCGTGCCGCCCCGCGCCCATCACGCGAAAAAGCAGGCTGTCCTGCTCGATTGTCAGGCTGTGGAACAGCTCGCCGCGCGCACTGCGGTCCTGCATATGGCAGATCGCCCCTCGGCACTGGGCGGGGATATCCTGCCAAAGCGTGCCGCCAAAGGCCACGTTCAACACCTGAACGCCCCGGCAGACGCCCAACACGGGCTTATTGTGCTGCACCGCAGCGCGGCACAGCGTCAGCTCCACCTGATCGCGCAGGCGGTCGGTGCTCGCCACCTGCGGCAGCGGGCTCTGGGCATAGAAGGTAGGCGCGATGTCGCCACCGCCCGCCATCAAAAAGCCGTCACACATCGCCAGCCATTGGGCCATATTTTCGTTGACGGAATTCGGCGCGGCGGGCAGCAGCAACGCAAGGCCGCCCGCGCGCTCTACCGCGCGAACGTAATCGCGCCCTGTCGTATAGGCCGGGTGCAGCTCCCGTGTACAGGCTGAAACAATCCCAATAACCGGCTTCATTTTCATTCTCCTTTGCCGCTTTTCCAATTTCCCGGAAAAGATGATGTGATATAGTCAACAAACTTGAAAACAAGGTACTTGTTTTCAAGTGGCGCGCTTTGCGCGCCGCACGCACAGCGTGCGTGCTGACTACTGAATCGACACAAAATCGCCGCAGGCGATTTTGTGCGCGGCATCCCATGCCGCGCCTCGAAAAGTACCTCTTTTCGAGTGTGTCGATTATAAAAATTTTACCTCATCCGGGATCACCCGAACGGATGGCGCACCGTGTCCCCGCCGTTTTGTCCGCCCGCGCCGTTTCCGGCATCCGGCGCATCTTGTACCGACGCATCAGACGTCGATGCGGACATCGACACGTCGGGCAGCGAAGCGGACTGCGACACGCCGGGCGTGCCCGCGCCGTCCCCGGCGTCCGGCGTCTGATCGGGCTGCGCCGGGGTGCTGACGCCCGCGGCGCTGTTCACGGGCAGCGCGCCGCCCGAACCGGCGTCCCCGCCAAAGGAATAGTGCGTGAAGAAGTACCAGCACGCGACGACCAGCGCCGCCAGCAGCACCGCCAAAATGATGATGGGCGTGAGGTACGGGCTCGCGGCGCGCTTTTTCAGCGGCTCGTCCCACGCGAAATCGGAATTCGCCTTGAACATGCGCGCGTTGTCGACCGGCAGCCTTTTGATCAGGCGGCGCACCAGCTCCAGCGACATCAGCGCGGCACTCTTGCCCGCCGTGTCGCCGTCGCGCAGGCGTCGCAGATAAACATAGCCCTTATGCGCCACGGCGATATAGACATATTCGCCCGAGCCGACGCCCAGCACCGCCGCACCGAAATCCGCGTGGCCGTACTTCGCGGCCGCGACGGCACGGGCCGCGGCCGTCTGCGGGAGGTCGTCCTCGTCGGCATAGCGCTCCTCGGCGGCGCGCACCTTCTCCAAATAGCGCCGGTCGCGGTAGCTGCCCTCGCCGAAATCAAATACGGACGGGCCGCGCTTGGTGCGCCCGAATTCCTCCGCCAGCAACGCGCCGGTGGCGTTGTCCGCCGCGGCGATATTGGCCTCGTGCTCGATCAGCTCGCCCGCCGTGAAATAGGCCAGACTGCCCTTGCCCCGCCCGTAGACGGCCGCGCCCAGCGACAGCTCGAACTGCTCGGCCACGCTCTCGGTCAATTCCGTCGCGGCGGCCTGCGCGAATGCGCGCGCCGTCACCACGATCAGCACCTCTCCGGCCTGCCCGTACAGGTTCAGGCTGACGTCCTGCATGTGCGCCAGCTGCCGCGCGGTCTTTTTCAGCTCGTCCAAATTCGGCTCGAAGGTGCGGATGATCATCTGCTTTTCGACATTTTTCTCCATTGACTGCATGGTTGGTCCTTTCCTCCCGTCCCTGTCTGCGGGCACTGTTTTCCGATCTGATGCGTCACGCGTCGCGCGCGGACGTCTGCGTATCCGTCCAATGCGCGGGCTGCCCCGCCGCGAACGCCGCACACCCGGGCTGCGGCAGGCCGAGCGCCAAGCGGCGCACCATCTCGAGCGCGCGCTGCGTGGCCGAGACACGCACCACCTCGCGCGTGCGCCCCGTGACGGCCAGGCGCTGCACGTATGTCGTTTCCCCGTCGCACGCGGCCACATAAACCAGCCCCACAGGCTTCTCGGGCGTGCCGCCGCCCGGCCCGGCGATGCCGGTAATCCCCACGCCGAAATCCGCCCCCGCGACCTCGCGCACGCCGCGCGCCATCTCGGCCGCCGTCTCGGGCGAGACGGCCCCGTATTCGGCCAGCGTCCCGGCCCTTACGCCGAGCATTTTTTGCTTGATCTCGTTCGCGTAGGTACACGCGCCGTAGGCGAACACCCCGCTCGCCCCGGGCACGGAGGTGATGCGCTGCGATAGCAGGCCGCCGGTGCAGCTCTCCGCCGTGGCGACCGTCAGGCCGCGCGCGGCCAGCGCCTCGACGACCACCTGCTCGAGCGAATCCTTGTCCTGCGCGTAAACACAGTCGCCTAAACGGTCGTAAAAATTCCGCGCATATTCTAAACACATCCGCTTTGCCACCGCGTCATTTTCCGCCTTTGCCGTGATGCGGACGACGACCTCGGACGTCTTTGCGTACACAGCGGCCGTCGGGTTCGCGTTTTGCAGCAGGTCGCCGATTTTGCTCTCCAAATGGCTCTCGCCGATGCCCATGACGCGCAGCGTGACGGAGTGCAGCGCGCTGTCGCTCATCGCCGCGAGCCACGGCTTCACACTGTCAAGGAACATCGGCCGCAGCTCCTTGGGCGGGCCGGGCAGCAGCACGGCGTATTTGCCGGGCGACTGGCTGTCCTCAAAAATCATGCCCGGCGCGGTGCCGTTCGCGTTCGGGATCTTGCGCCCGTGCTCGGGCACCATCGCCTGCTTTCGGTTGTTCTCCGGCATCGTGCGGCCCCACGCGGTGAAGAACGCACGGATTTTCTCCAGCTCCTCCCCATCAAAGCGCAGCGTATCGCCAAAGGCGCGCGCGACGGTCTCCTTCGTCAGGTCGTCCTCCGTGGGCCCGAGGCCGCCGGAGAAGACCAACAGGTCGCTGCGCGAGCGCGCCAGCCGCACGACGCTCTCAAGCCGCGCGGGGTTGTCGCCCACGACCGTCTGAAAATGCACCGAGATGCCGAGGCCCGCAAGCTCCCGGCTCAAAAACTGAGCGTTGGTGTTCAAAATATCGCCTAACAGCAGCTCCGTGCCAACGGCAATGATTTCCGCTTCCATTGCGTTCCCTCCTTTGCAAGCGCCGAAAGCCCTCCGGGCACGCGGATCGGCGCTCCGCACCGCCCCACGGGGCTGTTTCCCTTCCGTAAGCGCCGGACGTCCGGCTCAACAGCCTTCTACAAATTCACGTGAACCGGCTCCGTCCCTTCCGCGGCCGCGCGTTCGAGCGCCGCGAGGCCCGGCATCGCCGCCTCGGCGGCCTCGATCTCGCCAAGCTGCGGCTTCGTCTTGGGGTGCGGCGGCGTGAAGATGGTGCAGCAGTCCTCATATGGCAGGATGCTCGTCTCGTAGGTGTCGATGCGCCGCGCGAGCTCCATGATCTCGGTCTTGTCCATGCCGATGCACGGGCGCAGAACGGGCAGCGGCTGCGCGGCATCCGTGCAGGCGATGGCCCACAGCGTCTGGCTGGCCACCTGCGCGAGACTCTCGCCCGTGATGACGGCCTGCGCGGCCTCTTTTTCACACAGGAAATTCGCGATGCGCAGCATGCTGCGGCGCATGAGCACCGTGAACAGCACGTCCGGCGCGTTGTCGCGGATATACTCCTGCGCGGCGGTGTACGGCACGACGTACACGTTCAGGTTGCCGGTGTAGGGCGTCAGCTTTTCGGCCAGCGTCAGCACCTTGGCCCGCGCGCGCTCGCTGGTATAGGGCGGGCTCGCGAAGTGGACGCACGCCAGCGACAGCCCGCGCTTCGCCATCAGGTACGCGGCGACGGGGCTGTCGATCCCGCCCGAGAGCATCAGCATCGCCTTGCCGGACGTGGACACCGGCAGGCCGCCCGCGCCGGGCCGCTTGCCGCCGTGGACGTAGGCCGCGAAGTCGCGGATCTCGACCGTGACGTTGATCTCCGGGCGGTGCACGTCGACCTTCAGGTGCGGGTACGCCGCCAGCAGCGCGCCGCCCAGCTCGCGCGCGAGCTCCATGCTGTTCATCGGGAACGACTTGTCCGAGCGCTTGGCGCTGACCTTGAACGTGCGCGCCGCCGTCAGCGGCTCCCTCAGATATTCCACGGCCGTCTGCCGGATCGCGGAAAAATCCTTCGGGCAGACGGCGGCGCGGCTGAGCGCCGCGATGCCGAATATTTTGGAGAGCCGGTCCTCGGCGGCGTCGACGTCGACGCCCTCGCCCGGCTCGGCGTACATGGTGCTCTGCGCCTTATAGATTTTGAATTCGCCTAAGGATTTCAGGCGGCGGCGCATCGTCTTGAGCAGCACGCTCTCGAACGTGGCGCGGTTCAGCCCCTTGAGCGACATTTCGCCCTGATAGGCCAGCAGTATTTCTTTCATAAACGCATTCCCATTTCTGTATTTTCCACACAGTCTGTGCGTGGCGGCCGGCAAAGCAGAGGAGCGGATGAGCGGGCGGGATGCCCGGCTTCACCGCCGCATTTTTGCCAGCGTGCGCATGCCGTCGGCCAGCGCTCCGGCCAGCGCGTCCACGTCGTCGGCCGTGTTCTCGCCGCAGAAGGAGACGCGCAGCGCCGTCTCGATCCGGCGGCGCGCAAGGCCCATCGCCGTCAGCGTATGGCTGGCCTCGCCCCGGCTGCACGCCGACCCGCTGGAGACGTAAATTTCCCGGCTCTCGAGAAAATGCAGCATGACCTCGCTTTTGATCCCGTCCACGGAAAAGTTCGCCAGCTCCGGCAGCGCGTCGGGCGGGCTGTTGCGCGTGATGCCCGGCAGCGCGCCGAGCCGCTCCCACAGCAGCGCGCTGAGCGCGGCGATGTGCGTTTCCCGCGCGGCGGCGTCCCGGTTCATGCGCTCGATCGCCTTTGCCATCGCCGCGATGTAGGCGATGTTCTCCGTGCCGGGGCGGCGCTTCGCCTCCTGCCCGCCGCCGAACAAAACGGGCGCGATATGATAGCCCCGGCGCAGATACAGCGCGCCCACGCCCTTGGGCGCGTGGATCTTGTGGCCGGAAACCGTATAGCTGTCGATGGCCGTCTCATTCAGCCGGACCGGCGCCTTTCCCCACGCCTGCACGCCGTCCACATGGACGGCGGCGCGGCTGTTTTTCTCCTTGACGGCGCACGCGAGGGCGGCGACGTCGAGGATCGTGCCGATCTCATTGTTGACGTGCATCGCGGCGACAAGCGCCGTCTTGGGGCCGACGGCGTCGAGCATCCGCCCGGCGTCCACGTGCCCGCCCGCGTCGGGCGGCACGACGGTGACGCGCCAGCCCTCCTGTTCCAGCGCCGCGACGGGGTTCTGCACGCTGGGGTGCTCATAGCCCGTGACGACGATGTGGTCGGCCCACGCGCCGCGCGCCTTCACCGCGCCGAGCACGGCGAGGTTATTGCCCTCCGAGCCGCTGGCGGTAAAAACGATCTCCTCCGGGCGCGCGCCCAGCGACGCGGCGACGGTCTCGCGCGCTTCGGCGATCAGCGCCTCACTGCGCGCTCCGGGCGCGTACAGCGAGGAGGGGTTCGCGAAATGCTCGCGTAGCACGGCGTCGGCGACGTCGGCCACCTCGTTGGCCACGCGCGTAGTGGCGGCATTGTCCAAATAGTGCAAAATGCATTCCCCCTCCCTCCGTCAAAGGCCACCAAACGGCCACAATTATATTTATTATAGTACGGTTTTCCGAATATGACAACGGAAAATCGCGAAAAAAGAATTTTTTCATAAAATTCAACACGCCTTCTATGGGTATTACCCCTCACCCGACCTCGCTGCGCTTGGCCACCTTCCCCTCAAGGGAAAGGTAAAGAGGTTGATTTTTTTGGTAAAATTCAATATTGGATTTCAGGCTTTTCCCGTTAAATTTTCGCGGAACTGTTTATTTTCGGCGCAATATCCGATATACTGTAACAAGAGCGATGGAAACGTGCTTTTCAAAGTTTCCCGCGCGAAAGGCGGGCCGGGGACAGCGCCTTGGCCATGGCCGGATGCTTGAACAGTCTGCCGAAAAACGCGGGCGTTTTATGAGGTGAACAGCAATGAGTCAAACGGAAAACGGGCTGCTGGACGGCAAGCGCCGTCTGCATTTTATCGGCATCGGCGGGAGCGGGATGTTCCCGCTGGTCCAGATCCTGCACGCGAAAGGGTACGAGATCACCGGCTCGGACGTTAACGAGGGCAACATCATCGACCGTGAGCGAAAAATGGGCATTCCGGTCTCGATGGGCCATCGCGCCGAAAACGTACACGGCGCGGATCTGGTCGTCTACACCGCCGCCATTCTGAGCGGCAATCCCGAGATCGCCGAGGCCGAGCGTTTGGGCATCTCCGCCGTCGAGCGCAGCGTGCTGCTGGGCTGCGTCGCGGCGCTGTACCCGCGCCCCGTGTGCATCGCGGGCACGCATGGCAAAACCACCACCACCGCCATGACGACGCAGATTTTGGTGATGGCGGGCGCCGATCCCGCGGCCGTCATCGGCGGAAAGCTGCCGCTTATCGACGCGTATGGACGCCACGGCGCAGGCGGGGAGATCATCGTCGAGGCGTGCGAATTCAGCAATACCTTTTTGCACCTGCGCCCCTATTTGGCGGTGCTTCTGAACGTCGACGCCGACCATTTGGATTTCTTCGGCAACATGGAGAATCTGAAGGCCGCATTCCACAAATTTGCGCTGCTGGCGACAAATACGGTGCTGGCGAACGCCGACGACGCCAACACGATGGAGGTCGCCGCGGGGCTGACGTGCCCTGTACGCACGTTCGCCGTCGAAAAGCCCGCCGACTGGCGCGCCGTCAACGTGCGCGAGTATCGCCCGTCGTTCTTCTGCTTTGATGTGGAGGAGAACGGCGCGCGCGCGGCGCACATCGAGCTGTCGGTGCCCGGGCGGCACAACGTGTACAACGCGCTGGCCGCATTCGCCTGCGCGTCACTCTCCGGCTGCGCGGCCGAGGACTGTGCGCGCGGCATCCGCGCGTTCCGGGGCGCGGGGCGGCGGTTCGAGTTTTTGGGCGAGGCGCACGGCGTCACCATCGCGGACGACTACGCCCACCATCCCACGGAGCTTGAGGCCACGCTGCGGGCCGCGAAGCGTATGGATTACCGCCGCGTCTGGGCGGTGTTCCAGCCGTTCACCTACTCCCGCACCGAGCTGCTGCTGGACGATTTCGCCCGCGTGCTCTCGCTGGCGGACAAGGTCGTCATGACCGAGATCATGGGTAGCCGCGAGCGTGCCGAGGATTACACGGTGCGCACAAAGGACCTCGCGGCGAAGCTGCCCGGGAGCGTCTGGTTCAACACGTTCGACGAGGTGACGGCGCACGTCATGACGCACGCCGAGCCGGGCGACCTCGTCATCACGCTGGGCTGCGGCGACATCTACAAGGCCGCAAAAAAAATGCTGGCGTGGAAAAAAGTGCTGTGCCCGCCCAGGGAACAGGACGAAAAATGAAACGGTAACAAAAAAGTTAAAAAAGAGTAACAAAAATTTCGGAAAACCCCTTGACAAGCGGTGACAAAAGGGTTACAATCTAATTGCAAGAAAGTTACAACGCTCT
>CANRZX010000137.1 GCA_947644575.1 uncultured Clostridia bacterium
GGGCAGCGCGTCCGGCGTCTCCACGCGCGTGACGCCGAACGACGAGCCCGCCCGCGCGGGCTTGACGAACAGCGGACAGCGCAGCCCGGCCGCGCGTTCGGCAATGTCCTCGGGGGACAGCGCGCGCGCCGGGGCGTCGAGCACGACGCAGGGCGGAACCTCGATTCCGGCGGCTGCGGCCAGCCGGTGCGCGACGTCCTTATCCATGCAGACGGCGCTGGCCAGCGTGCCGCAGCCGACGCAGGGAATGCCCGCCAGCTCCAGCAGGCCCTGCACAGCGCCGTCCTCGCCGTTTTTCCCGTGCAGCACCGGGAACACCGCCGCCACGCGCACCGCGCGCGGCGCGCCGTCCTCCCACACGAGCAGGCCGTGTACGGCGGGATCGGGCGAAATCAGCGCGGGCGCGCAGTCGCCGCTCTCCCATGCGCCGTCCGCGATTTTTTCCGTCGGGCCACGGTACCGCAGCCAGCGCCCCGCGCGCGTGATGCCGACCGGCACGGCGGCAAACCGGCTTTCCGCCATCGCGCCGATCACCGCCGCCGCCGACTGCAGCGAGACCTCGTGCTCGCTGGACCGCCCGCCGAACAGCACGGCGACGGGCAGGCGCTCTTCCCTGTTTGATTGCTTCATATGATGATCCCTCTTTCCCGGCCGTCCGCGCCCGCCGCGCGGCGGGCGAAACGGCGCACAAATGCTCGGGGAAGCTTTGGCGCAATCGCCGGCCGCGTCTCTGCGGCGGATGGGGGCGGCGATTTTTCAGAACCTCCCTGACAATATGGGATCATCTTACCCCGCGAACCTGACAGCCGGACGGGGCAAAACCTTTCAAAAGGCTTACGGGTTTCTATAAAGTTGCTTACGTGCCGCTCACGCCGTGCCGGGCGCGGGCCGGGGCGCGGCGGAGGGCTCGCGCAGGACATTGTCCAAGCGGAAGGCCGAGAGCAGCAGCCCGATGACGAGGGCCTGCAGAACCCGGTCGACGCCGCTGCCCCAGAAGGGGAGCAGGAGCTCCGACGCCGGAAGAAGCCCGAAGCAGACGCACAGGGAAAGAATGCCGCTGGCCGAGAGCAGCGTGCAGACGCTCACCGCGCACAGGCGGCCGATGGCGCTGCGGATCCGCAGCGCGGTGGTCCAGAGCCACACGAGCGCGCCGCCCACGGCCGCTGTCGGCAGCAGCGCCCAGAACGCGCCGTAGCGCCAGCCGAGATAGGCAGGAAGATACTCCGCGCACAGCGTCGAAGCGCCCCGCTGTACAAAATCCTCGACGCGCACAAGGCCGGCCGCCTCGCTCAGCAGCAACGTCTGGTCGCCGGGCGAAAACCAGCGCATCCCGTCCCACATGCGCCGCAGCCCGTTTGTCCAGTAGCCGCTCTCCAGAGGGTTGGAGAGCGAGGCAAAGCGCCGCGCAAGCGTCTGCCTCAGTTCGGGAACGGTGAGGACAAGCGCGAGGGCGGGCAGGATCAGCGCCGCGACCAGCGCGCAAAGCGCGAGGCCGCCGCGCCTTCGCCCGACGCCGAACCAATCCGCGCGGCAGCAGACGGCCGCGAGCACCAGCCCGGACACCGCCGTCAGCACCGCCGCCGAAAGCTGCGGCGCGTACAGGCACAGCAGCCCGCCGGGGACAAGGGCGAGCGCGCCCACGCAAAAGCCGCGCCAGCCCCGCCCGCGCTGCCGGTAGACGACCGCCGCCCAGACGGGTACAAAGAGCAGCGTGAAATCAAGCGCGCTGAACAGGCCGAGCCCGGGCAGGCTGCCGTAGCGCCGGCCGTTGAGGATCGTGGGCCAGAGGAAAAAGCCGCCCGCCCACAGAAAGAGCAGAAGCCCATAGACCTGCCACGCCCAGCGCGCCAGCCGGGAGACGTCCAAGCAGAACTGCGCGAAGGCCAGCGCCAGCACGCTGAGCACCGCGGCGAAAAGGACGCCGTGCGCGCCCTCCGGCCAAAAGCGCGCGCCATCCGCGGAGAAGGAAGCGCTTTCCCACCAGCGCAGGACGCCGCTCGCCAGCAAAAGCAGCGCGGCGGCGAGGAACGGCCCCCACGCCGGGCGCGGGCGGTGGGCGAGGTCGAGCGCGCCGCCCGCGAGCACCGGATCGCCCATGCTGGCGACAGTCCTTTCCTCGGCCTCGCCGGGCGCGCAGCCCTGCTGCAAATACGCGTGGTACTGCTCGTTCAAATGGCTCTCCAGCTCCCGCGCGACGCCGGGCGCGGCGCGCCGGTAGCGAAGCTGCGCCGTGGCGGTTTCAAGCCATTGCCTCATGCATTCGCCCATCAAACTCCCTCCCCGCAAAGCTGCGCGGCGCACGCGTCCAGCACCGCGTTGATCGCGCGCGCGACGCGCCGCCATTCGGTTTGACGCGCCTCCAGCACGCCGCGCCCGGCCTTTGTGATGTGATAATACCGGCGCGGCTTGCCCGCGGTGGCCGCGCCGCCCGGCTGCTCGTAGCTCTCGATGTTGCCCTCTGCTTCTAAGGTATGGAGGATCGGATACAGCGTCCCAGCCTTGAGCGCGAAGGTATCGTTCGAGCGTTTCGCCAGCTCCTCAATCATTTGATAGCCGTACATATCCCGCTCCGCCAGCAGCCGCAGCAGCAGCATCTGCGCCGAGCCGGGCACCAAGTTTTTTTCCTGCGCCATCGGCAGTCGCCCCTTTCTCAATAAGATAATATATAGTTTATCTATATATTTTACACATATTATAGTGTTGCCGCGCGGCGTTGTCAAGGGCGGATTTCCGAGGACAAAAATTTCCGCGCTGCACGGCCCGGCGCTTTTCTTTACGGGCAAAAGCGTGTATAATATAGTCAGTACACTTGAAAACAAGCATCTTGTTTTCAAGTGGCGCGCTTTGCACGACGCACGCGGTGCGTGCTGACTGCAGGATCGACAGAAAATCGCCGCAGGCGATTTTGGCGCGGCAACCCATGCCGCACCTCGAAAAGCACCCCTTTTCGAGCGTGTTGATTGTGAAGAAAACTCCTTTTTTGAAGAACGCGCGGGCGCGCGGGAAAGGCGGGACGCGGGATGAAAAACGGACAAAAGCCTCCCAAAACGCGGGAGGAGCGCGCGCAGCGGCGGCGCACGCTCGCGGGGGATCTGATCTACGACGTGGCGGGCAGCATCCTGTTCGCGATCGGCGTGTATACGTTTGCCAAATCGGCCGATTTCGCGCCGGGCGGCATTTCGGGCCTCGCGCTGCTTATCAACCATCTGACGGGCGCGCCCATCGGCACCATGACGCTGGTGCTCAATATTCCGGTTATCCTGCTTAGTTACCGCGTGTTAGGGCGGAAATTTTTCCTGAAAAGCTTCCGCACGATGCTCATTTCCACCGTGTTCCTCGATCTCATCTTCCCGCTGACGCCGATGTACGTCGGCAGCCCGCTGCTGGCGGCGCTGTTCTCGGGCGTATTTATGGGCGCGGGCCTCGCGCTGATCTATATGCGCGGCTCGTCCACGGGCGGCACCGATTTTTTGATTGTCAGCGTCAAGAAGCTGAAGCCGCATTTTTCAATGGGCCAGGTCTCACTGATGATCGATATGTCCGTCATTCTGCTGGGCGGCCTGTTTTTCGGCAACATCGACGCGCTGCTGTACGGCACGATCTGTACCTACGCGCAGTCGCTGATTATTGACAAAATCATGTACGGCGCGGGCAGCGGCAAACTGGCGATCATCATCACGGCGGATGGCCCCGCGGCGGCGCGCGCCATCGACGCCGAGACGGGGCGCGGCGCGACGCTGGTGAGGGCGATCGGTGCGTATTCCGGCGCGCAGCTCCATTTGGTGCTGTGCGCCTGCGGCAAGGCGGAGATCTTCAAGGTGCGCAACGCGGTGCACGCCGTCGACGCGAACGCGTTTGTCATGATTACCGAGGCGAGCGAGGTTTTCGGCGAGGGCTTTACCTCGCCAAACGCGGAGGAATAGCCGTATATTTTCCACACACGCGGGGAAAACTTTCAACTTTTCAACCGAGTTTTACACATTGTATAGCGGGTTTTTCACATTTTTTGTTGAAAACCCTGTGGAAAGCGTTGAAAAGCGCGTGAGATGGCGCATGGTTTTCCACATCCTTCCTGCGATGTTACAGATTGTACATAACTCCGTGTTGAATAAGCGGCGGTTTTTTGCTACAATGAAGCTGCCGGCAAAAAATCCCCCGAAACGGTTTCGGGGCGCGGCCTTGCCGGTGGCTTCGCACTCAGCAAACGTCCGCGGCGGCGGAGGAACCATCGCTTGACAAGGGCAAACATGGTTTTCGGGGCAAAGAACAAAGGTTTGGCAAAGAATTTTGAAAACCGTTGCGGTAAAACACCGATTTGGCCTGCCGGCGTGTGGGTCCGTGTGAAGGGATGGAAAAGAAAGGAAAGTAAGCGCCTATGAAATGGGTCTATCGTTTGGAGCGGAAATTTGGCCGCTATTATATCCCGCGCTTGATGCTCGTGATTATCGTGGGGCAGGCTATGGTGTTCCTCGCCAGCCAGCTCAGCCCGGCAATTCAGCTGATGAACCGCCTTTCCCTCTTCTGGCCCGAGGTGATGCGGGGCGAGGTATGGCGGCTTGTCACGTTTATCTTCATCCCGCAGACGACCAGCCCGTTCGGCCTGATCCTCTCGCTCTACTTTTATTATCTGATCGGCAATACGCTGGAGAATACGTGGGGCGGCTTTCGCTTCAACGTTTACTATCTGTGCGGGATGCTCGGCGCGATTTTCGCCGCGGCGGTCACAGGCTATGGCACGGGCTACTATATCAATTTGTCCCTGTTCTTTGCGTTCGCGATGTTGTATCCGGATTTCGGCGTGCTGCTGTTTTTCATCATCCCGGTTAAAATGAAGTATTTGGCGCTCGTTTCCGGCGCGCTGTGCCTGATCGACCTGCTGTTTGGCTCCTGGAGCGCCCGCGCGGCCATCGTGCTTTCGCTGGCGAATTTTCTGCTGTTTTTCGGCGGGGATTTTCTGGATACCCTCCGCCGGCAGCTGCGCTACAGCAGGACACGCCGCGCCTGGCGCGGCCAGAACTGGGATAACCGCAGGTAACGCCGCCGGATTACGGACGGTTCCATAAGAAAACAAAGCCGCGGATTCTGCTGTGCAGACACGTCTGTTGCGTCATCAAAGCTTGAAATACATAGAGTATTTCATCGCTTTTCTTCCTTGCAGCCACACCCGCCCAGTGAATCTGCGCTGCCGCGCAGGTCCTTCGGACTCTTTGTTTTCTTATCTCACCGCCCCGTTCCCGCGGTAGCTTTTTTTCCCCATTTGTGATACAATACCATCAGGGGTATCGGCGCGGCGCGCCGGTGCGTCCGGCATAACATATCAGCATTGGGAGGTATGGGTTATGAAAATGGTCACCGCAATCGTCAACAAAGAGGACGCGAACGCCGTCACGCATGCGCTGACAAAGGGCGGCTTTTCCGTAACGAAGTTAGCTACTACGGGCGGCTTTCTGATGGCGGGCAATATGACGCTGCTGATCGGCACGGACGACGAAAAGGTGGATGCCTGTATCGAGCTGATTGCCTCGTGCTCCAAGCAGCGCAAGGAGGTTGTGCCCAGCACGTCCAGCTACGGCGTCGGCGTGACGACCGCGTATCCGCTGGAGGTTACGGTGGGCGGCGCGACGGTGTTCGTCACAAATGTGGAACGCTTTGAAAAGCTGTAATGGCCGCGCTTGACGCTCTGCTTGGGAACGAGGCGCTCAAGGAAAATCTTTTGACGGCGCTGCGCGCCGGACGGCTTTCCCACAGCATCCTGCTGTGCGGCGAGGCCGGTGTCGGCGCGGGCTTCGCGGCGCGGTGCCTCGCGGCGGATTATCTGTACCCCGACGGCGGCGATGGCGCGCGGCAGGTGATGGCGGGGCAGAGCGCGGAATGCCTGCGGATCGAGGGCGAGGGCGCGTCCGGGGAGATTCGGGTCGACCGCGTGCGCGCGGTGCGGCGCGAAATTTACAATACCGGCTTATCGGCGGCGGGCCGCGTGGTGCTGCTTACGGGCGCGGACCGGATGAACGCGCCGAGCGCGAACGCGCTGCTGAAGGTGCTGGAAGAGCCCCCGTCCGGCGTGCTGTTTCTACTGACGGCCTCTAGCGAGGCGGGCGTGCTGGCGACGATCCGCAGCCGCTGCTGCGTCTATTCGCTGGCCCCCGTGTCCGAGGAGGCGTGCGCCGCCTATCTGCGGCGGCATTTTCCCAACCGGCCGGACGCCGCGCGCGACGCCGCCCTGTTCGGGGGCAGGCTTGGTACTGCGAAAAAATGCCTTTCCAGCGAGGAGGGGCGTGCCCGGCTGGCCGACGCGCGGGCGCTGGCGGAGCGCGCGGAAAAGCGGGACGCCTATGGCGCGCTGCTTGTGCTGTCGAAATATGAAAAGGACCGCTTCGCCGCGCGGGAAATGCTGGCGCTGTTGCGCGGCGTATGCGGCGCTTCCCTGCGCGGCGCGCCCGCGGCCAGGGAGCTGCTGTCTCCGCCGCGCGCCGCGCGCGGCGCCGACGCCGTGCGGGAAACCCTGCTCCGGCTTTCCGGCAACGGGAACGGCAAGCTGGCCATGACGCTGCTGGCCGCGCAGCTGACGGCGGAAATTCCCTGAAAGGGCAAAGCGGCGAACCGCGCGGCATGAAAGACAGCCTGCTGGAGATGGCCTGTCTATAGAGAGACACCCCGGGCACGGCGGCGTCTGAAAGGAACCATTTATGACAAAGGTAATCAGCGTTCGGTTCAAGCCGAACGGAAAAAGCTATTATTTCAGCCCCGGATCGCTGGGGATTCAGGCCGGGGACGCCGTCATTGTGGAGACGACGCGCGGCGCGGAGTGCGGCGAGGTCGTAAAGGGCCCGCACGAGGTGCCGGATTCCCGCATTGTCAAGCCGCTCCGGACCGTGACGCGCGTCGCCGACGCGATGGACGTGCGCCGCATGCAGCAGAACCGCGCCGACGAGCAGCGCGCCTTTTCTATCTGTGAGGAGCGCATCGCAAAGCACAAGCTGGATATGAAGCTGGTCGACGTGGAATATACGCTGGACCGCAGCAAGATCCTGTTCTATTTTACCGCCGACGGCCGCATCGATTTCCGCGAGCTCGTTAAAGATCTCGCGGGTGTGTTCCGCACGCGGATCGAGCTGCGGCAGATCGGCGTGCGCGACGAGAGCAAGATGCTCGGCGGCCTTGGCATCTGCGGGCAGCCCTTCTGCTGCAGCCGCTTTCTGCGCGATTTCCAGCCGGTGTCCATCAAAATGGCGAAGGAGCAGGGCCTTTCGCTGAATCCGGCGAAGATCAGCGGCAGCTGCGGCCGCCTGATGTGCTGCCTTGCCTACGAGCAGCCCGCCTATGAATACCTGAACCGCATCACGCCGGGCGTGGGCAGTATCGTCAAAACGCCTGAGGGCGTCGGCACGGTGGCGGAGGCGAACGTCATCGCGGGAACGCTGCGCGTCCGGATGGATCCGCCCGCCACGGGCTTCCGGGTATTTTCCAAGGAGGAATGCCAATACCTGCGCGGCGGCAAGCGCGCCCCGGCCGCGCCGGACCCCGAGGACGCGTGACGCGCCGGGCGCTTCGGCTCCCGTTTTGCTTTCGGGCCGCTTGCGGAAGAAAAAATCGTGAACGCGAAATTTGTCGTTTTTGACAAATTTTGCGTTCACGTTGTTTCGGCGGGATTTTCTGCCGCAATCCACTTGAAAAATCCGCATTTTGTGCTAAAATAAAACTACCACGAAAGCGCGGCTTTCGTATCGGTGTGCGCTGATCCGCGCCGCTCGCGCACATGGCCGTAAAATCATGATTTGCGCGGAGGAGAGGATGGATACTTATGGCATTCAAGATTACCGACGAGTGCGTTGGCTGCGGCACCTGCGCCGGCGCGTGCCCGGTGGGCGCGATCAGCGAAGCTGGGGCGAAGTATGAGATCGACGAGGCGGCTTGCATTTCCTGCGGCACCTGCGCTGATGCATGCCCGGCAAACGCGATCACCGAGGGCTGAGCTCTCGGCACGAATGGAAAAATGGTCAAAGGGCGGGTACATACAGTGCCCGCCCTTTGCGTTGGTTATTTCGAGTAATCGCTGATTAAATCGACGAGTCAGATCGGCAAGCAGATTTTCCGTCGGCCTAAGAGCCGCCGCTGTGCGGCGGTTGGCCTCTGGACGCGTCTGCGGGCGCAGTCCGTCTGTTGAAGGCGCGAAAAATCGCGGGAATATTTGGTGTATTTCAAGATTTGGAGACAAAAGCAGGTGGTCGTCGGCCGCATAAGGAACGTGCAGCCGACATTTCCCCGCGGGAATATGCGGGGTCAAAGATGCCGCCGGGATGCACGCGGCGATTTA
>CANRZX010000138.1 GCA_947644575.1 uncultured Clostridia bacterium
CGTTCTGGTGGAAATTGCCATCCTGCGTATGGCCGCTGGTAGTTACCGTCTGCGCGGCCGCAGGCGAGATCGCCCAACTCCCGCCGTCAATCGTGCCGGATTTAATCAGCGGCTCAATCTCAATGACAGCGCCGTCTACCTTTTCTTTCGTGACGAGCTGCTGTTTGTCGGTATTGACCGTATAGGAAAAGTCAAACTCGCCACTGGCCGTCTGCGCCGGGGCCTCCCAGTCGGCATAGTATTCCGCCTCCACGTCGGGCAGCTCGGTGCCATCCGTGGGCGGGCCGATCACGGCAACCGTCTGCCAGTTGTATCCCGCTGGCGGTAAGTAAATATAGGTGTAATAGTCGGACTCGGTCGCATAGGGAACAGCGCCGCTTGCCAGTTGGTCGATGGCGCTCTGGTAGGTGCGGGCTGCAACGCTGTCCGGGTATTGCTCCATAACCCACTGCTGGAGACTGTCATAGCAGGCGATGGCCTCGTCTGCCGAAAACAGTGCCGCGTCATCATTGTGCAGCAGGCCAAGCGAAAGCTGCCCAAGGCCGCCCCAGATTTCAATCTGGTTTTTGTAGTGGTCGCCCGGCGTGTACTGATAGCCGCCAACGATAGATGTATAAGCGTAAGTGTAAGTTGGACAACCGATAACGCTCGCGTGTGCGCCGTGGGTGCAGCAATACGCGGGCTCGCCGTTAAACCAGGTCAGCTACGTGCCGTTTATTTTCTCTACCCGCGTTACCTTGCCTGTGGTAACAGCGGGCGCAGGCCGCCCGGCGTAGGTGCTGCTGCCGGTCGGCAGGCCGTAAAGCGCAGCATCCCGCGCGCTGCTCTTGTCGATATGGACAACCAATTCTTTTTTCAGCATTGTGCCGTCCGGGGCGGTATACACAAGCTGCACCGCAAAATCGTCCGACGCCCGGACAGAGAAGCCGGAGACGGCGGCGGAGGATTCATGGTACGTCTGATTGAAGATACGCTCAGTTTCTTCTGCATTGGCCTCCCTGCCGCTGCCGTCCTGACTGAGCAGTGTTACGCCATCCGGCAAAATTACCGTGGATGAGCTGCCGTGCGCGGGATATTCCACCTGTGTCAGAATCGAAATGATGGCATATTCCTTGCCCGCCTGCAAGGGCACTGTCATGGCGGCGCTGTCACGGTTCAGCGCACCAGCGTCCATACGGTCATTGAACAGCAAATCCGTTTCCCATGCCCCTATGCTGATTTTCGTTTCCCCTGTCGCCACAGGCAGACCATATTGGCCCATGTAATAGCCGGTGGGCGCGTCCGGCAGGTCGCCGTACAGGATTGCCGCAATCTCGTCCTTGTCCGGCTTTGCGGGCGGCTCGTCGCCGCCCGTGCCGGGTTCGGTAGGCGCGGGGACGGTAGGGGTAGGGTCAGTAGGGTTGTCCATTGCAAGGTGCATTGCAGTCACAATGGACATGAGCGACAGATACGCTGCCTGCACTGCCTCACTGCTCTGCTCCTCCTCGGAAATCTCATAGAACAGATCCTCGGCGGCATATAGGCCGGCGGCGGCTTCGTCAGACGCGGCCACAGCCTCGTCCAGCGCGGCCTTGAGTTCAGCATTTTCTTTATCCCCCTCCCACGCCTTGTGCGCCAGCCCCCACGCATTGGCCGTGCGGAGAATGGCGTCACGGTCGATGGCTGCAACGGCGGAAAGGAATGTCTGCTCTGCTTCGCTATAGTTGGCCTCTACTTCACTTTTTCCGGGGTTACCCCCTGCTTCGGGAACACTTTCAGCCGTCTGTCCCTCCCGCGGCGCATCGGCGGAAACGTCATCTCCGCGCGGTTCCTGCGAATCGCCCTCGTTTGCTGCTGTCGATTCGCCCGTGCCGGACTCCATATTCGTGGAATTTTCATCTGCAGATTCCATGATCCGCGGGGGCTCTCCGTCCTCTCCCGCCGCGAATGCAGCTTGGCTTCCCATGCAGGAAAAGCACAGCGCCACGGCCAGCAGTGCCGAGAGTATCCGGCATTTCATTTTGGTTTTCTTCAAATTTTTTCCCTCCAATAAAAATGGCTGCCCAAACGGGCAGCCCTCTGCTGCTATTCCTATCCCTGTTTTACCAGTTCTCCCGCCATGTGGATTTGTCCCAGCGGTAAATCCCCATGCGCGGATCATGCGGCGGGGTTTTCACTTCATACGTTTCCCTGTCGTAGCAGCCGCCCGGCCGGGTACATTCATAGTCGGGGCATCCGCGCGGGTCCCATGTTTTTCTTCCGTAGCCACAGTTTTCACAATTTTCCATATTTTTCACCTCATGTTTTATTGATTGGTTATTATCCAAACGTCACCGTCCAGTAGGTATATCGGTTACCGTCCACCTCGCAGAACCAGCAGCCGACGCCCATGCTCGTAATGTCCGTGCGCATGATGTTGGCGTAGTGCGTTTCACTTACCTGCCATGCGGCGCAGGCTGCACTGGCTGATCCGAGCGGCCCCGCCGCGCAGATCTCGCTCGTTGTCACCATGCCGCTATGGTCGAACGGCCCGCCCGCGACAAACGATTCGCACCGGCTGCTGGCGATGGCACTGAGATTGCTATCCATGCTCAGCGCGGGCAGGCCGCCCGCCGCGCGCACCGCGTTGATCTGCTCCTGCATCGCCCAGTATGCGCTGTCCGAGGAATCAATGCTCCACCACTTATCTGTTCCCGCCGCAAGGCTGAACGGGATTGCGCCGTAGGCGGGAGCCGGGGCAGGGGCCGGTTCGGGTGCTGGCTCTGGCTCAGGTTCCGGCGCGGGGGCGGGCGCGGTGGGCGGCGGCTCTGGTGCGGGTGGCGGGCTTTCAGGCGGCTCTGGTGCGGGCTGCGGTTCGGTCGCCTGTTCCTGCCGGTCTCCGTCGGGCGGATCACTGTTTGCGGCTTCCTCCTGTCCCGCCCCCGTCTCTTTGTCCGCCCCGTTTTCTTCCTCAGCCGGTTGCTCTGGCTCTGGATCGGGCGTTTCCTGTAAGGGCCGGCCTGCCTTTTCCAGCTTCTGCGGTGCGGTCACGGCGATGGCAGGCGGCGGAGGCTCTGGTTCCTGCAGGATCGGCGGGGTACCGGCGCATCCTGCCAGCGCAAGCGCCGAGAGAATCAGCGCGGCGGATCGGATATGGCTGTTTTCTTTTTTCATACGTCATGCTCCTTTTCCTTTTTCCCCTTGGGGGTAAGCCAAGCATACCGTGACAATGTCAAAACATCCATTCACACAATCCAACAAAGCTGGCCCCCAAAAAGCAGCCAAAACCAACAAACGCCCTATCCTTTACCGTTCCGGCCCTGCGCGGCGCGGCCCCTTGCGGGCGCGTTGTTTGCTCCGCGCCTCCCGCTGGGATTCTATCTCGTCCATCGTCCTCTCAAATGCCGCAAGCACATGGCCGGTATCTATGCCATTCTGACGGCAGCCTATCACGATCCCATTCAAATAGGTGTCATTCGGCAATGCCCGGTCATCCCGGTATGGCGCATTCATGGTGTAGACCATGACGGGATGCTCCCGCCCCTCCTTGTCTTTGACCGCGATGCTCTCCTTGCCATACAGTCGCGGGAACCCCTCGTAGACATCGAGCTTCCGCTCATCCGTCTTGCCGATCTCCCACAGCACGCCGTCCACATGGCTTTCGGTTTCGGGCAGAATAGTGGCAACGCCGTAGTCCCGGCCTCCCGCAAAGGCAAGCCGATACCCCTCCAGTCGGACGACGCCGATCACCTCGGCTTTCGGGCAGCGATACGCCATTTGATCCAGATTCATATTCGATCCATATGCAAAGTATTTGATAGCTTTCACCTCATTTCATGACTGCGGTTTTGCCCTCTCAGGCTGGGATACTGGTTTTTGTCATACCGCCATGCCAAGTCGCCCGGCAGGTTTTCCAACAGATGCTCACGCACATTTTTGTATTCCGGCCCGATCAGCCCAAGGTGCAAAAGGAACGTGCGAAACGTAAAAGCCGGATTTTCCGTGATCTCCATCTTGCGCATGACCGTCCGGCTCTGGTTGATCGCTTGTGCCGAGATCGCCAGCGCCAATGTGATATTGGCCCGCACCTTGCCTGCGTGGAGCGTACTCTCAAAGCAGCGCCACTCCAGCGTCCCGCGATAGAACACCGAATGCAGGTTGAGGGCATAGTAGCGCGTCTCGTTGTAATGAAAGGATGGGCTTTCGCTGGTGTCTGAGTACCATAGATCTTTCATCCGGCGCATATCTGCGTTGGATGGCAATTTACGAATGCGCTCCAGCTTATCCTCCTTGACCTTTTTGCACCACCGCTCGACGCGGGCCGGGTTGACGTTCAGCGCCTTGAACAGAATGTCCTCTTTCGAATACATAATGGACAGCGCATTCTTGAGACTCTGGGGCGTGTGCTTGGAGGCGTCCACATGGACGTGCATCCCGCAGCTTGTGTTCACCACCGCTCCCGCGTGACGCAGCGCCCGTACTACCTCCTGCATCTTTTTCATTTCGCTGTATTCGAGCTTCGGTGAGTTCATCTCAACCTGATAGGCTCTGTCTGATACGGATGCCTGTACACCCCTGACCCTATGGGTTGCGCGGATGCTGCTGTCAAAGACAAAACGCCATGCCTTGCCATCCTGATCTATGACCTCCCACGGATCGTAGACGCGGGATTCTCCCGTTCGACGCGCGTATGTCCCGAACAGTTCCGCGACCGCTTTCGCCGCCTGTTCACGCGTCAGCCCCGTCATCTCAATTTCGCAGCCGAAGTATTGATCCTTGAGGTCAAGCGCCATCCGTGCCACCCCGCAGTTCGGCGTCCGCCGCAGCGATCCGCCGCCCGATGGCCTCGACCACCGTGACGGTCACGCCGTTGCCCGCCTGCTTGTATATCTGATTGTCTGACTGGATCGCCAGCACCTTGTCGATCTGCCCGTCCCTCCAGCCCTGCAGCCGCAGGCACTCGCGCGGTGTTAAGCGGCGGATGCGCCGGTCTACCATTACACCATGCCGGTCTTTGGTGGTGAGCGTAAACATGGGCGCGTTCGGTTTCCCGGTTCGGCCGGGATTGCGCTCAGGTGAAGAGACCAGCAGGGTATACACGGGGCATACCTCCAGCGCCCCCTGTGCGCTGCTGATGTTCAGGGTATGCGCAATGCCTTGATCGGCCCTGCCGCCCGGACAGGCCGGCTTGCAGTCTTTCTTCGCCCCCTCTTTCACTGGCAGCCCGGACACGTCATACAGCCCCGTGCGCCCGGCAAAGCCGCCCGTTTTCGCGGTTAGTGTGCAGCTCACTCCCTCCGGGGAGTAGACCCGCTCGCCCTGATTTCCGGCGCGGACTTGCACAGGAGATGTTCCTGCTGTTTCCGTGAAAGGTAGTATTTTTCCGGCACATCTCTCATCAAGATATCCGACAATGTACACCCTGCGCCTTGCTTGGGGGACGCCAAAATCTTTGCTGTTAAGCACCTGCCATTCCACGCCATACCCCAATCCGTCCAGCGTAACGAGGATGACCGCAAACGTCCGGCCGCCGTCATGGCTAAGCAGGCCGGGTACGTTTTCAAACAGCAGATACGCAGGCTTCCTCGCTTCAGCCAGCCGGGCAAGCTCAAAGAACAGGGTACCTCTTGGGTCTCCGAACCCATCCCGGTTTCCGGCAATCGAAAAACTCTGGCACGGAAATCCGCCGCAGAGCAGCTCGAAGTGGGGCATAGCGGCAGGGTCGGCTTTTCTGGCGTCGGCACAGAACCACTCGCCGTTCGTGTCGAACAGGGCGCGGTAGCTGTGGTCGGCATAGGCGTCGAGCTCGCAGTGCCCCACGCACTCGAAGCCTCCGGCGCGGGTAAGGCCCTCTCGGAATCCCCCGATCCCTGCGAACATGTCAATGTACCTGATCGTGTCATTTACCACTTCCTTCACAAAATTTTTGATGGTCTGCCGGTGGATCAGTCAGGCGCAGACAATGGCATTCCCCCTTTCCGTGATTGGCTTGTATATACAAAAAGTCCACCAAGGCTCCGTGCAGTGGCAAGGGCTTGGACGGGCTTGAAGCGGCTTTGCATGTGATGTTCTTTTTTCTCTGTAACGCCTTGTTTGGAGTGCGGCGGGCAGTTTCTCCAGCCCCCGCCGAATCGGCCCGCACGAAGCCGTACAGCCGCGCACAGGGGCAGGGAGGGCTTTCGAATGCGGCGTGGAACGCTGGCCCGCCCATCTGCTCGGCCCTCCCGCCCGGATAAAAACGAAAAAAGGCCCGGTGGAGCTTTTGGGTTGCTCCACCGGGCCTTGCGCTGTTTTCGTGTTATTCTGCCGGTTCGGGATCGGCACCCTCGCTGTCCTCAGCATCCTCCGGCTCGGCCTCGTCCTCATCTCTGTCAGAGCCGGGCATTTCTTCTTCGCCGTCCGCTGTTTCCTCCGGCCCCTCGCCCGCAGCGTCCTTTTCGGCTTCATTCATGCTTTCCTCGTTCTGATCCGGCTCGTCCTCCAGCGACTCTTCCATCCCCCGCGCCAGACGGGCCATCCGGAAGTCCTCCCTCGATTCTTCCAGCGCCTGCTCCACCAGCCCGATCACGAACTCCTTTTGGGTCAGCCGGCAGCCATACACCCGCTCATACTCGGCCAAGTATTCCTTGATTCTCTGGAACAGCTCCTCGTCAACTTGAAATGCCATTGTCCTTGTCTTGCTCATAACCTGATTTCCTTTCTCTTTTGTCTCATAGTAGTGTTCAATGATCTTCTCGATGAATCTGCTCATCGTACTGCCGTCTGTGCGGATTTCTTCCGAAATCCAGTGATGCAGTTCGACCGGGATTTTACACGATATGCCTTTTGTTTCCATTGCTTTGGCTCCTTTCCGCCGCTTCTTTGCGGCAACACAAGCATACTCAAAAACCGGGCGCTAAGCTATTCACCAAGACCAACAAATGCAATGGTCTCGATTTGACATAAGCAACAAAAGAGATGTTCCGCGTTCAAAGAGCGGATCTGTCTATCCGTTTTTCATAAGCTCATTAAGGAAGCCTATCATTTCCTGCGGGATTGGCTGGCTGCTCCGCGCTTCGGACAATGCTTTTTCGCCTGTAGATTCACTTTCCGGCCGCGGGCAGGCCGTCCCCAGCTCTTCGCGCAGGGTTCGGCGGATGGTTTCTTCCAGCACAGCATCTTCCTGCATCCACAGGATCGCCCGGACAAGGAATTCATTGCGCTGGCCCTTTGGCACACTCTGCAGGGCTTCCCATGCTTTCCTGTGGCTGTCGCGCTGCAGGCTGGGCCGGAATGTATAGCGCGGGCGGCTCATGCTTTATCCGCGCCGCCCGCCATCTGGCTCATGATCCGCTCGTATCCCTCCGCGTTGGCTCTGACGTCCGTTATCACCAGCACCCGGCACAGCCGATCCTGCTCGCGCACACTGCGCGTCACCACCGACGCCCCACCTCCCATCAGCACCACCGGCAGCGCTTTGAGATCAAACCCCGCCTCCATTGCTGCCGACAGCAATCGCTCTGTGTAGATCCGTCCCTGCTGCTGGATGATCACGCTGGCCTCCTCCCCGACGCTGCATTTTCGCCCGGCCAGCACGCGCTCCACCTGTGCGTCCGTAACAGACAGCCCTGTGTCCCGCCGCACCTGTTCCCGCGCCTCGTCGATGCAGCGGATCATCCCGAGTTCGAGGCTCCGGCAGGCGGCCGCGTTTGGAACACCATTGTCAAGCCGCATAACGTCAACCGTCCAACCGCCAATATCCATGAGCAGTACAGATGGCTCATCCCGCACAAATTCCGGGTGATTCACAATGGCCGAATAGCCCTGCGGAAACAAAAGCACGTCCCGGATCACCGCCTTGTATTCCTCGCCCTCGTACCTGAAGCTCACGGGCTGGGAAGAGCGAAGCAGGTAATTGCGAAACGGCTTCTTTTCCCGCCCGTAGGTCGTAAGGGGCAGGCCCGCGCCGATTACCACCGAACACTCTGCTTTTTCGCCCCGATGCCTGATCTCCTTGGCGATGGCGGCCAGTGTAAGCAGGAAGTAGCTGTCGTTCTCGGTCTTGTCCCGCAGGATCGGCTGGCGGCCGGTACCGCACACGTAATACCGGCCCTCGTATTCCAGCGTGTTCTGCAGCGTGTAAGGCTCGTGCGAATAGGCCGTGATACCGGCTGGAAAAGAAAAATGCTTTGTCTTGACGGCGTAGTAGCCGTGATCGATGCCAATGTTCATTTGCGTTCATCCTTTCGCGTTTGTTTTCTGGCTTCCGGCCAGCTTATCCTTTCCGGCTCTGTCTGGGGGAAGTTATTCTTCTTTCCCAGCCGGTAAAGTATTAGGGGGGAGGTGTGGAGGGGGGGAAGAGAGGGCCTGCCGTCCC
>CANRZX010000139.1 GCA_947644575.1 uncultured Clostridia bacterium
CTCGGCGACGGCGCGTCCGTCCAGCCAGACGAGGAAGGGCCGCAGCGGCGCGCCCGCACCGTCCACGGGAACGAGCGTTTCCCCCTGCGTGGCGACGCCCACGGCGGCGGGCGTCCAGCCGGGCGCGGCGGCCAATGCCTCGGCCATGCCCCTTCGCGCGGCGTCGAGGTACAGTCCGGCCTCGGCCTCCACGCATTCGCCGCGCGTCGTCAGCGCGTATTCCCGCACGCTGCACGCGAGCAGCTCCAGCGCGGGGGAAAACAGGCACGCCTTGACGGCCGTCGTGCCCACGTCCAGCACGGCGATGCAGCGCTTTGCGCCGCCCGCGTCACGCCCGTCCATCGCTGCCGAAGACGCGCATGTGATGCATCGTCTCCCGCTTGACGGCCTCGGCGACGAACCGCATCAGCTCGAACGCGCCCGTCGCGTCGGAAAAATGCTCGTGCGCGGCGCGCGCCGCCGCGAGATTGTTGTGCGTGAAAATATTGATCTTGGAAATGCCGCCCGCGACGCACGCGCGGAACGCGTCGTCCGAAAGGCCGCTGCCGCCGTGCAGCACAAGCGGCGTTTCGCAGGCCGCCGCGATGCGCGCAAGGCAGTCGAGATTCAGCACGGGCTTTTCCGTGTAGACGCCGTGCGCGGTGCCGATGGCCACGGCTAAGGCGTCGCAGCCGCTTTCCCCGGCAAAGCGCAGCGCATCCCCGGGCTGGGTGTAGACGCTCTGGGCGATCGCCTCCTCCGCCGAGCCGTTCGAGCCCACGTGCCCGATCTCGGCCTCCAGCGAGCAGCCCGCCGCGTGTGCCTTGGCGGCCATTTCGCGCGTGCGGCGCGCGTTTTCCTCAAAGGGCAGCATGCTGCAGTCGTACATCACCGAGGAGAAGCCCAGGCGGATGGCCTCCTCCACAAGCTCCGGCGAAAAGCCGTGGTCAAAGTGCAGCGCCACGGGCACGCGAGCGCGCTTTGCCATGCCGAGCATCATATCGGCGTATTCCGCGAGGCTCGCGCCGGGCAGCAGGCTTTCCGCCGGGCCGATGATAACGGGGGAGCGCAGCTCCTCCGCCGCCGCTAAAATGCCCTTCGTCATTTCGAGGGTGACGCAGTTGAACAGCCCGACGGCATAGTGCTTTTCCCGCGTATCCGCGAGGATGGTTTTCAGGTTGACGAGCATGAACATGCCTCCTTTTAGAATCTGTATTCATCATGGAAAGCGCCCAATGGACGGAAGCTTCTTTGGCGGATAAGGTGAATTTTTGTAATCCAAATCTGCAATATCGGTTTTCCACCTCATCCGTCGGCTTCGCCGACACCTTCCCCTCGAGGGGAAGGTTAATAAGGTAATATTTTAATACAAAACCGGCACAAAGCGCCCCTCCTCGTCGGCCTGCTTGGCCGCGAGGCAGCTCGCGGCGCTGACGAGCCCCGCCGAGAGGTCCGACTGCGCCTCGCCGCCGTCGAGCACGCGCAGAAAATCCAGCGCTAGCTGCTCGTCGCCGCCGAAGTGCATACCGGCAGGGAAGTGGAACGCGTGCGTCACCGTCTGCGGCGAGCGGTAGCGGTCCTCGCGGATCTCGGCGGTGTAAAAATCAAACTCCGCGCTGCCCTCGGTGCCGATCAGCCGGGCCCCGCGTCGCCCCGCGCTTTTCTTTACGGTGAAATTCTGGTTGTAGCTGATGAGCAGCCCGCTGTCCGTGGTGAAGATGGCGCACGCGCCGTCCTCGTTGCCGGTGTCGGCGGCAAAGCAGCAGGCGTCGCCCTGCACGTCCTCCTTCAGAATATTCTTGACCACATAGCTGCTCTCGGGGCAGGTGCGGTACTCCGGGCAGTCGGGGCAGTGAAGCCCCACCGGGCGCTCGCCCTTGAAGTGCAGCTTCGCGGTTTTCGCCGCGACGGACGCGGGCCGCTCGCCCGTGAGGAAATGGATGTAGTCGATGTCGTGCGTGGCCTTCTGCAGAAACAGGCCGCCCGTCTCGGAGGCGTCGCGGTACCAGCTGTGATAATACACGCTGCCGTAGGGCACGTTGTTGATGGCCTGCACCATCGTCAGTCTGCCCAGCACGCCGCTGTCCACGATGCGTTTCATCTCGAGCGTGATACTCGAAAGTCGCAGCGGGAACGAGACGACGACACGTTTTTCCCTGCCCTCGGCGGCGGCGCGCAGCGCCTCGTACTGCGCGCGCGAGGTGCAGACCGGCTTTTCGAGGAAAAGCGGCAGCCCCAGCGCCAGCACGCGGCAGGCCAGCGGCGTATGCAGCGAGCAGCGTGTGCCGATGAACACGCCGTCCAGCTCCATGCGCAGCAGCTCGTCCGCGCTTTCGAGCCACTGTGTGGAGGCAAAGTAGGGATCCTCCTTATAAAGAGGGGCGAGCTGCTCGCGGCGCGGATCGGCCACAGCGGCCACCGAGAGCTCTGCCTCCAGCGCGCGGAACGATTTCATCATCGTTTCCGACCGAAGGCCGTAGCCAATAAATCCGATGCGTTTCATAGGCCATGCTTCCTTTCTGTCCGCCAAAATCCCGGATTTGCTAATATATTATTTGTTATTATCAAATTTTGGGATTTATCTTGTTCATTTTTACTAAAGAAATACTTGATACTTTGATGTTATTTCCTCTTGACACTTGGGCAAAATGCTGATATATTGGAAGTGTCAAGGAGCTCTGCATGATTATTGTGCCACAAGAACCTTATAAAAGTCAATACTTATCGGCTAAATTATCACAAAACAGGGCCTAAAAACTTTAATAAAATGGATTCGAATTATTACTAATAATAAACGGTGCAGGAGGTTTTATCATGCCGGAACTGGCAAAGGCGGTGCGCGCCCCAAAAGCGCCGGGCCGTCCCAACAAATTTATGGCGTATTTGCGGAAATACTGGTTCATCTATGCGCTGGCGATCCAGGGCTTTCTCTTTATGTTGGTGTTCAACTACGGCCCGATGTACGGCATCCAGCTTGCGTTCAAGGATTATAAAATGAACCTTGGCGTCTGGGGCAGCCCGTGGGTAGGGCTGGAGCATTACCGCCGCCTGTTCTCGGACCCGGTCTTCCTTCAGGCGTTCAAGAACACGGTGCTCATCAATGTGTACAATCTGATCTTCGGCTTTACCTTTAATGTGTTCCTCGCGCTGATGATCAACGAGATCCAGTTCCGCCGCCTGAAGAGCGTGGTACAGACGGCCGTCTATCTGCCGTACTTCCTGTCATGGGTCATCTTCGCGGGCCTCGTGCAGGTGTTTCTCGCGGCCCCGACGCCCGGCGACGTGGGCGGCGCGGTGAACCAGATGCTCGCGGCGCTCGGAATGGAAACGGTCGATTTCCTCAAAAATCCCGCGATGTTCCGCTCGATTGTCGTCATCACGGGCATCATCAAAACGGCGGGCTATTCCACGATCATCTATTTGGCGGCCATTTCGGGCGTGAACCCGGCGCTGTACGAGAGCGCCGCCATTGACGGCGCAAACCGCCTCGACATGATGCTGCACATCACGCTGCCGCGCATTCTGCCCAGCGTGGCCGTGATGTTCATCCTCTCCGTCTCGCAGATCTTCCTGTCGAACTTCGACCAGATCTACAACCTGTACAACAACTTTGTGCTCAGCACGGGCGACGTGCTTTCCACCTACATCTACCGCATCAGCCTTGGCGGCGGCGGCACGGAGTTCGAGCTGTCCACGGCGGCAAACTTCCTGCTGAACGCGATGGGCCTCGTCGCCGTTGTCGGAACGAACAAGTTCGTCGAAAAGATGGACGTTATGGGCATCTTTTAAGCGGGAGGGAAAGAGATGGATTCAAACAATAAGCAGCCGAGGCGCAGCATGCGCCAGGCGCTCGGCTTCAACTTCTACGATGTTTTTGTGCTGGTCTTCTGCATCGGCTTCGCCCTCGTGTGCTTTTATCCGCTGTGGTATGTGCTGATCGCATCCGTGACGCCGTATGAGGAATTTGTCAAGGGCGGCCTGATGCTCTGGCCGAGCGGCGGCATCGATCTGCAGTATTATAAGACGATTTTCAGCAATTCGTCGCTGGTGAACAGCATGTGGATCTCCGTCTCCAAGACGGTCATCGGCACGGTGCTCAGCCTGCTGGTGACGTCCACAATGGCCTACGCCGTCTCAAAGTCGTATGTCAAGGGCATGAAGCTGCTGAACGTGCTGGTCGTGTTCAACCTGTTTTTCTCCGGCGGCCTGATCCCGCAGTACCTTTTGTATATGGATTTGGGGCTGATCCGCAATTACTGGGTCATGGTGCTGCCGGGCGCGCTGAATATCACCTACTTCATCATCATGCGCAACTACTTCTCCTATTCCGTTCCCTCCGAGCTGGAGGAGGCCGCGCGCATCGACGGCTGCAACGACATCAGCGTGTTTTTCCGCGTTATCATTCCGCTCTCCAAGCCCATGCTCGCGGCGGTCGGCCTGTTCATCGCCGTCATCCAGTGGAACGATTATTATCAGTACATGGTCTTCATCGCCAGCAAGCCGCTGCTCCAGCCCTTCGCGTGGGTGCTGCGCCGCATCCTGACGGACCAGACTATGATGTCGCAGGTGCGCAACGGCGCGATGTCGCTGGGCGCGCAGCTGCCGCCCCCGATGGCGCTGCGCATGGCCACCATCATCTGCGCCATGCTGCCCATCATGTGCGTGTATCCCTTCCTGCAAAAGCACTTCGCCAAGGGCATGATGCTCGGCGCGGTGAAGGAATGACGCGCTCCCGCCCTTTGATGTTGCGCCGCCCGCCCGGGCGGCTGAACATAAAATACGCATATCCATAAATTTTAAGGAGGAAAAACATGAAAATGCATTCCAAGGCACTCGCTTTGCTGCTGGCGGCGATTATGCTGGTCACCATGCTGGCGGGCTGCAACAGCGCGAGCAGCTCCGCTCCGGCCTCGACCCCGGCGCAGGGCGGCTCTTCCACCGCCGCGCCCGCGGACGACGCCCCGAAGGGCAACGCCGACCGCGAGAACGTCAACATCCGCTTCTCGCAGTTTGCGAACAGCACGGACGACCCCGAGGGCATGGCCAACGATCCGATCAAGAAGGCCATCGAGGAGGCCGTGAACATCACGCTCGAGTATGACACCGGCACCGAGGGCTACGACGACCGTATGCAGACCGAGCTGTCCGTGGGCGCCGCGCCCGAGCTGTTCCCCACTTGGGGCGAGGCCGACAAGATCCGCGCGTGGGTCGATGAAGAAGCCGTGCACAACCTCGGCGAGATCATCAACGGCGACCCCGAGCGTTACCCCACGCTGTACAAGATCATCAACACGCCGGAATATAAGGCCTACAATAAGATGTATCTGGGCGACGAGAACGCGACGTACGCGATCTACAGCATTTCCTCGCTCGCGTATCCGATGTTCAACGGCGTGCCCGCCTACAACACCAACATTCTGAACGAGGTGAATGACGGCAAGGTCCCCGCGACGGTGGACGAGTTTGTCGAATTCACCAACGCCGCGGCCAAGGCCGGCTACTCCGGCTGGTGGCCGTACAACGTGAAGCTGACGAACTGGGGCGAAATGGACGCCACCATCGCCTCGCCGATGGGCACGACGATCCTCGCGCCCGCCAGCAGCGCGTGGCAGGGCTTCATGCCGGACGACGACAGCAAGATCGGCACGGCGGACGAGCATTGGACCATGATGACGACGTCCGAGCAGAGCAAGGAGGCCGTCAAGATTCTGGCCGAGATGTACAAGACCGGCGCGCTGCATCAGGGCATCGGCGTGCTGAACGACGAGGACGACGGCTATTCCCAGTTTGCCAACGGCAATATCGCCGCGTTCAGCTACGGCTACGGCTATTACACGCAGTACCACAAGATCTATAAGAGCGTTTTCAAGGCCGCGAACCCCGCCGCCATGATCGCCGACGTCACGCTGGGCACGGCGCTGCAGCAGGACGGCCGCTGGTCGCACAAATATGACACCGGCACATGGGTGGGCGCGAACTACTTTGTTCCCACAAGTTGCGATTATCCCGACCGCGTGCTCGACCTGGTCGAGTTCCTCGCCACAAGCGAGGGCCAGATGCTGCTGTTCCGCGGCATTGAGGGCCTGACCTACACGATGGACGGCGGCAATGTCGTATACGACATGGACGCGTTCGTCAACATCAACAAGTCCTACGGCTACCCGAACCCCGACCGTTGCCGCTATATGTGGTTCTCGTACCTGTTCGCGGGCGGCGAGATGATGCTCGACCTCGAGAACAAGGATTGGTGGGAGGCCGTGACCACGCCGTTCGACAACACCATCGAGTGGGCCACCGAGGAGGACAAGGAAATCTATGATTACTCCCTGTCCACGATCCAGAGCTTTGTGGACAACGTCTACGTGAAGCTGCCCGCCTACTATGGCTTCGTGGCGCTGCCCGGCGAGCTGACGGACGTCCGCACCGCCTGCACCGAGATTACGAACCGCTACCTCTCCGCGATGATCGGCGGTCAGATGGACATCGACGCCAACTGGGACAATTATGTCGCGGAGTATGAGGCCGCCGGCGCCGCGCAGATCGAGGAGGCGCTGAACGCTTCGATCCAGGAGTGCCGCGAGACCTACGGCGCGTAAAAAAGCTTTTCCTCAAGGATGTTTTCCTCTCCAGTAATCACCGATTGAATCAGTGGTTGCTTCAGCCGTGAAAGCGGCGCAAACGCGCTCCGGCCCTTCCCGGGCCGGAGGCCGTTTGAAAGCCGGGGAACCGCGGACAAACCCGTATTTCCCCGGCTTTCAAACGGCCTTGCCGAAGGTGGGAATCAGGCGGACCGTATACAGGGCGGCGAGAAAAAACGAACCGTCCTGTATCCGCTGTCGTTTTTTCATAGGGAAAACGGACGGCAAAGCAAACTATATTCTTAAAATTACAATCATTCAGGAGGAGTTTTCAAAATGGCACAGCCGGCAAAATTATCCGATCCCTCCGGCCGCGGGAAGGTCGAGGGCTACAAGGTCATTTTCCCCCAGATGCAGCACCCCTACACGGAAGCCGAGATCGAGGCCGTCGTGAACGTCATGCGCAACGCCGAGGGGCAGACACAGGGCAAATACTTAGAGCAGTTTGAAAAGGATTTCGCGGCCTTTGTCGGCGCGAAATACGCGTTCGGCGTGAACAACTGCACCAACGCGCTGAAGCTGGCGGCGATCTTCTGCCACATCCAGCCGGGCGACGAGGTGATTGTTCCCGCGTATACGTATTGCGCGTCGGCCATCCCGTTCGGCGATTTGGGCGCGAAGATCGTCTGGGCGGACATTCATCCGGGCACGTGGACGATCGATCCCGACGATTTCGAGCGCAAGATCACGCCCAAGACCAAGGCCGTCGTGGCCGTGCATCTGCTGGGCATTCCGTGCGATATGAAGCGCATCGTCGCCATCGCGCGCCGCCACGGCGTCAAGGTGGTGGAGGACTGCGCGCAGGCGCTGGACTGCCGCATCGACGGCCAGCATGTGGGCACCTTCGGCGATTTCGGCTGCTTCAGCTTCCACGCCGCCAAGACGATGACGACGCTGGGCGAGGGCGGCATGTTTGTGTGCTCCGACGACCAGATCGCCCACAATGTGCCGGGCATCCGCCACAACGGCCTGTGCGCGTTCCAGGGCGAGCGCGAGCGCTACTGGATCCCCGCGATGAGCAATGTGGATGAATTCCTCGAGGACCGCTGGCCGCAGAACTTCTGCCTCGGCGAGGCGCAGTGCGCGCTCGGCTCCGAGCAGCTCAAAAGCGTCATTGCGAATAATGAAATCCTGATCGAGCAGGACCGCCGGATCCGCGAGTGGCTGCGGGATGTGCCGGAGATCACGTTCCCCGGCGTCGTCGAGGGCGGGCGCTATGTGGTGCATCAGTACATCATGCATTACGACGGCAGCCAGTACGGCAAGACGCGCGACGACCTGCTCGACCTGCTGACACAGAAGTACGGCGTGCGCGCGATTGTGCAGTATTATCCGCTGTACCGCTATCCGCTGTTCCAGAAAAAGGGCTGCGGCGCTTACGACTGCCCGGTGCTGGACAAATGGTGGGACAACAGCTTTTCGTTCCCGTGGTGGTGCGGCATCGACGACGAGAGCATGCGCATCATGTGCGAGGGCCTAATCGCCGCCGTGAAGGAGCTGCGCGGCTGAGGAAAATCAAACAGGGCGTCTGCGTGAAAGGGACGGTGAGATAAGAAAACGAAGTGCCTGTAAGGGCCGCGCGGCGGAGCCGTGCCGCCCAAAGGGTGTGGCCGCAAGGCCGAAAGCCGCAGCACTCCTTTGTGGAATGCAAGGCTTGAGAACGCCGCGGACGCGCCCTTTGGGGCAGGC
>CANRZX010000140.1 GCA_947644575.1 uncultured Clostridia bacterium
GACTTTCAAAACCAGCTTTCTGCTCATAACCGCCGTTCCAACAACTTGCCGATGAGGCCTCTTAATTGGCTTTCTCCTTCTGAGTTCCTTGTCCAATTTGTTTGACAATCCTACACAATGCAGGGAAAACAAACGGAGCACCAGCGCGAGGAAAACGCAGCGGGCGTGGGCGGCACTGTAAGAAAAGGGCCGGCGCACTTTATACGGCGCAGCGACCGCGAACACCGCACGGCGCAAAGCCCGCGACATACAAGCGGCGGCATATAGGACGGCGTTTCCCGATAAAAGCGTTGAAGATCGGGTACACAGGGCATGCGCCCTGCCCTTTTCCCTCACGTTTAGAAGCGTCACGGCTGCGCAAGGGCGGCAGTCTCCCGCCGCAGTTCGCTGAGGAAATCCGTCTCCATCGCGCTCAGCGCGCCGGAGCGCCGGCGCACGAGCACATCGCGATACCGCGTGCCGCTGCGGCACGGCTTTTGTACCAGCCCATGCTGGGCAAGAACGGCAAATGGCACTGGGCTTACCCACATATAGCTGCCCGGCAGATCGCGCAGCAGATCGAACTGCGCGCCCCGATCGAACACCGCGACATAGCTCAGATGCCCGGCTTGGGGCAGCTGGGTCGATTCGGGCGGCATGACGGGCGTGAGGTCGCCATGCACAAGCTCCGGATAATCGCCCAGAATGCGGTACGGAATTTCCGGCAGCGCGGCCAGCGGATGGCTCTCGTGCATGACTACGACCATGCTGAAATCCCACAGCGTTTCACCCGAGAGGGCGTTCTCACGCAGCAGGCTATCGAGCGCGGCGGCGTGCTCCGCCTGCCAGCGGGCAACGCCAAGGCGCGCCGCGCCCGAGGCGACATCGCTGATGACGCCGGACGCGGGCGCTTCGCGGTAGCGCGCGCTGATCGGCGCGTGCCCGTGCTCGCGCAGGCAGCGCGCATAGGCCCGCGCCACATAGCTTGCGCGCGGCGCGGTGACAAACAAGCCGCTGTCCGGTTCGCGACGCGGGCGGAACATCGCCTCAAGACTGTCCATCTGCGCGAGAATACTGCGCGCGTAGCCCAAAAAGCCCTCGCCGCTCTGCGTGGGCGCGACGCCGCGCGCGGTGCGCTCGAACAGGGTAATGCCCAGCTCCACCTCCAGTTCCCGGATGCTCCGGCTCAAATTGGGTTGGCCCATATACAGTTTTTTCGCCGCCGCCGTGATCGAGCCTGTCTCGGCCACGGTGACCGCATACCGAAGCTGCTGCAAATCCATCGTCCATTCCCCCCTGTATTCTATGCGCGGACCGTTATGCGAAATCGTGATATCTGCTATCTTTATTATACATTACCCACTGGAAAAATAAAGTGATAAAATTTTAACAAATGAAGATTTCTTTGATTTCTCCATTTGCAAATATTTCGCGGGCGCCGGCCTGCAATCCAAATTACGGGAGGTTTTTCTCATGGGTCGTTTTACATTACCGCGTGATCTGTATCATGGCAAGGGCTCACTGGCCGAGCTGGCAAATCTGAAGGGCAAAAAGGCTATCGTTGTTGTCGGCGGCGGCAGCATGAGGCGCTTCGGTTTTCTCGATAAGGCCGTTGAATATCTGAAGCAGGCGGGCATGGAGGTTCAGCTGTTTGAGAACGTCGAGCCGGATCCCTCTGTCGAAACCGTTATGAAGGGCGCTGAAGCCATGCGCGCGTTTGAACCGGATTGGATCGTCGCGATGGGCGGCGGTTCCCCCATCGACGCCGCGAAAGCTATGTGGGCGTTCTATGAATATCCCGAGACGAGCTTCGAGGATCTGATCACCCCGTTCAGTTTCCCGACACTGCGCACGAAAGCGAAGTTCTGCGCGATTCCCTCTACGTCCGGCACGGCCACCGAGGTCACCGCATTCGCCGTTATCACCGATTACGCCAAGGGCATCAAATATCCGCTGGCCGATTTCAACATCACGCCGGATATCGCGATCGTCGACCCCGATCTGGCCGAGACGATGCCGAAAAAGCTGACGGCGCACACCGGCATGGACGCTATGACGCACGCCATCGAGGCATATGTCTCTACGCTCCACTGCAATTACACCGATCCGCTCGCGCTGCACGCCATTAGGCTGATCCACAACAATCTGAAAAAGTCCTATGACGGCGATGCGGCCGCGCGCGCCGTGATGCATGACGCGCAGTGCCTGGCCGGTATGGCGTTCTCGAACGCGCTGCTGGGCATTGTACACTCGATGGCGCACAAGACGGGCGCCGCGTTCAGCGGCGGGCACATCATCCACGGCGCGGCGAACGCGATGTATCTGCCGAAGGTCATCCAGTTCAACGCGAAGAACGCCGAGGCCGCCGCACGCTATGCTGAGATCGCGCGCTTCATCGATCTGCCGGGCAAAACCACCGAGGAGCTTGTGGCCTCGCTGGTAGCAGAGCTGCGCAAGATGAACAAGGAGCTCGACATCCCTTATGCCATCCGAAATTATGGCGAGGGCGGCGTGATTGCCGACAAGAGCATCATCGACGAGAAGGAGTTCAACGACAAACTGGCCGACGTGGCGAAAAACGCCATTGGCGACGCCTGTACCGGCTCGAACCCGCGCATCCCCACGCAGGCGGAAATGGAGAAGCTGCTGCTTGCCGTCTATTACGACAAGGATATCGATTTCTGATTGTCTTCCTTCGAACAGAGTTCCAGCCATACAACAGTTTTTTGGCCCTCGCGGCAGGTTTGCACCGCGAGGGCCTTTGCGTATTTTTAATAAAATTTATAAAAATGCTATCTTTTTTTCCGACAAAGTGCTACAATAAATATAAATAGCCGCGTCTTTTTCCCGTGCGCAGTCGGGCGGCGGTCCGCCCGTGCAAATAAAACTCCATCACAAAGGAGGGGCAACCATGAAACTGACATTTTTGGGCGCCGCGCATGAGGTTACGGGCTCAAGCATGCTGCTGGAAGCGTGCGGCCGCAGGATGCTGATCGACTGCGGCATGGAACAGGGGCCGGATATTTATGAAAACCAGCCTCTGCCGCTGGCGCCGGGCGAGCTGGACGCCATCCTGCTGACGCACGCGCACATCGATCACTCCGGCCTGATCCCGCTGATGGTCAAGCAGGGCTTTTCCGGCCCGATCTACGCCACCACCGCCACGTCTCAGCTTTGCAGCATCATGCTGCGCGATTCCGCGCACATTCAGGAATTCGAGGCCGAGTGGCGCAACCGCAAGGCAAAGCGCGCGGGCGGACAGCCCTATGTGCCCATCTACACCGTGGCGGACGCGGAGGAGGCGGTACAGCTTTTCCATCCGTATCCCTACGACCGGATGATCCACCTGTTTGACGGCATCGACATCCGCTTCAACGACGCGGGGCATCTGCTGGGCAGCTCCAATATTGAGATGTGGGTGACGGAGAACAGCAAAACCGAATTGATCGTCTTTTCCGGCGATATCGGAAACCACAATCAGAAGATCATCCGCAACCCGAAGCCGCTGCACGAGGCCGACTATGTGGTGATGGAGTGCACCTACGGCGACCGCACGCATCAGCCGCAGGAGGACTATATCCCGCTGCTGGCCAACGTGCTGCAAAAGACGTTTGATCGAGGCGGCAATGTCGTGATCCCTTGCTTTGCCGTGGGCCGCACGCAGCAGCTGCTGTATTTCCTCTCGCAGGTGAAGGCGCGTGGGCTTGTGAAAGGACACGAGCACTTCCCGGTTTACGTCGACAGCCCGCTCGCCAACGAAGCCACCAACATCTTCCGCAAAAATATCTGGGACTGCTGCAACGAGCGCGCGCGGGCCCTGCTGCAGCAGGGCGTCAACCCCATTTCGTTCCCCGATCTGGTCACCAGCGTGACGAGCGACGATTCGCGCGCGATCAACGCCGACCATCAGTGCAAGGTCATTCTTTCGGCCAGCGGCATGTGCGAGGCGGGACGCATCCGCCACCACCTGAAGCACAACCTATGGCGGCCCGAGTGCACCATCCTGTTTGTGGGCTACCAGACGCACGGCACGCTGGGCCGCGCCCTGCTGGAGGGCGCGCCGGTGGTGCAGCTGTTCGGCGAAGAAATCGAGGTGCGTGCCCACATCCAGAAATTAGAGGGCATGAGCAGCCACGCCGACAGCAAGGGCCTGATCGAATGGTTGGGCAGCTTTGAGCAAAAGCCCAAAAAGGTATTCATTGTACATGGGGACGACGCGGTATGCGATTCTTTCTCGGAGCGCCTGCGCACGGAGTTCGGCTACAGCGCCGACGCGCCCTATCCCGGCGCGGAGTATGACTTCGCCCTTGGCCGCTGGACGGCGGAGGGCAATCGTCAGCGCAAGCAGCCGGCTGTGACCTACGGCGGCGACGAGCGCCCGCTGAGTGCCGCGTACCAGAAGCTGATCGCGGCGGGCAAGCGCCTGCTGGTCGTGATCGCCCACAACAAGGGCGGCACCAACAAGGACATCAGCCGCTTTACCAGCCAGCTGAACGAGCTGTGCGAAAAGTGGGACCGGTAAACGGACGCCGCGGCCCGGCGAAACCAATTTCCGGAATATCCGGAATGTATTATCAAACCGCTCATTGCTTCGGCAATGATAACATATTGCATATTTTTACGATACTTAATTGCCGGAGTAATAAAAGACGGCAAAGCCGCTTTTGGGCGCGCGGAACCCGCCGTGCTGGACGGTGAGCGCCACGTCAAAGCCGCGCCGCCAACACGGCCGGCCGAATCTGAAAAGAGCAGTCAACGGAGGAACGTTATGGAACGAATCGCAAGCTTTTGTGTCGATCACACCAAGTTAGAACGCGGGATGTATCTGTCCCGCACGGACGGAGACGTCGTCACCTACGACATACGCATGAAAAAGCCGAACGCGGGAGATTATTTAGAGAACGGCGCGCTGCATACCATCGAGCATTTGTTCGCCACCTACGCGCGCAACTCGGCCTGCGGCAAAAATGTTATTTATGTGGGGCCGATGGGCTGCCGCACCGGCTTTTACCTGCTGACACGCGGCCTTGCGCACGTGGACGCGATCCGCCTAGTTCAGGACAGCATGCGGTTTATCGCCGATTACACGGGCGATATTCCGGGCGCATCCGAAGTGGAATGCGGCAACTACCGCGAGCAGGATCTGCCCGGCGCGAACCGCGAGGCGGCGGCGATGGTCCCCGTGCTCGAGGGCTGGACGGAGGAAAAGCTTCAATATAATACCTAAGGGTTTCGGTTTCCTCCTTGTAAAGAAGCTAAGCACAAAACAGGCCGTTTGGCCTGTTTTGTGCTTAGCCATAGCCTTTTCCGCCGCTTGAACCGTTTTTGTGACATCATCAGCAGGAAATCGTCTGCGGCGATTTTCCCGCGGCCTACAGGCCGCCCCTCGAAAAATACCGTTTTTCGAGTATGCCGGTTCTATGGCTGCCTGTTTATCCCAACACCTCTTTCGCGATGTCGACGGACTGCTTCGCGTCCTTCGCGTAGTAGTCCGCGCCGATCTTTTCCGCGTACTCCGGCGTCAGCACCGCGCCGCCCACCATCACCCGGCAGGGCAGCTCCGCCGCGCGCAGGGCGGCAATCGTCTCCTCCATGCTGCAGAGCGTGGTCGTCATCAGCGCGCTCAGCCCCACAAGACGCACATCGTGCGCGCGCGCCGCCTGCACAACGGCCTCGGGCGGGACATCGCGGCCAAGGTCGATCACGTCAAAGCCATAATTTTCCAGCAGCGTCCTGACAATATTTTTGCCGATGTCGTGGATATCACCCCTGACGGTCGCGATCACGATTTTTCCCTTGCCGCCGCCCGCGCTCCCGGATGCGGCAATGGCCTCCTTCACGATGTCGAACGCGGCCTGCGCCGCCCCGGCGGACTGCAGCAGCTGCGGCAAAAACAGCGTCCCCTTCTCAAAGCCGACGCCCACCTCGTCCAGCGCGGGAATCAGGACGGTGTTGACAAGCTCCTCGGGCGCGGTTTCCCGCAGCGCGGCGCGCGCCGCGTCCGCCGCCTGCGCCTTCAGTCCCCTCAGCACGGCGTCGCGCAGCGAAACGTCCGTATCGCCGCCCCGCGCGGCCTCCGTTGTCTGCCCGGCATAGCGGGCGATGTAGTCGCGCGAATCCTTGTCCACATGATACAGCACCTTGAAGCTGGCCACCGCCGCCATCATCGCCTCGGAATTGGGGTTCAGGATCGGCAGATCGAGCCCATGCGCCATCGCCAGCGTCAGGAAGGACGTGTTCACCTGCTCGCGGCACGGCAGGCCGAACGAAATATTCGACACGCCGAGCACCGTATGTACGCCAAGCCGCTCCTTCACCATACGCACAGCCTTCAGCGTCTCCAGCGCCGCCTCCTGCTGGGCGCTGGCCGTCAGTGTCAGGCAGTCGATATAGATGTCCGCGCGCGGGATGCCCACTGCCTCGGCCGCCGCGACGATCTTCTCCGCCAGCGCGAAGCGTCCCTCCGCCCTGGGCGGGATGCCGTTTTCGTCGAGCGTCAGGCCCACGACCGCCGCGCCGTACTTTTTGCACAGCGGCAGCAGGCGGTCGAGCACGGCGCGCTCGGCGTTGACGGAATTCACAATAGGCTTGCCGTTATACACGCGCAGGCCCGCCTCCAGCGCACCGGCCTTGGTGGAATCAAGCTGGAGCGGCAGCTCGCAGACGCTCTGCACCGCCTTCACCGTACGCGCCAGCGTCGCGGCCTCGTCGAGCTCCGGCAGGCCGACGTTGACATCGAGGATGTCCGCGCCCGCGCCCGCCTGCTCCACGGCCTGGGAGAGCACATAATCCATATCCCCGTCGCGCAGCGCCTGCTGAAAGCGCTTTTTGCCCGTGGGGTTGATGCGCTCGCCAATCACGCGCACCGTGTCGATCTCGACCACGCGCGTGGGCGTGCAGACGGCGCCGCGCCGCACGGGCGCGCGGCGCACGGGCGGCTTGTCCCGAAAGGTACGCGCCAGCAGGGCGATATGCTCCGGCGTCGTGCCGCAGCAGCCCCCCACGGCGGAAACGCCGAGCGCGTGGAAGCGCGCCAGTTCCTCGCAAAATTGCTCCGGCCCGACGCCGTAGGCCCCGGTGGCGGGGTCGGGCAGGCCCGCGTTCGGCTTGATGAATACGGGCAGGTTCGTCGCCGCGCAAAGGCGCTGCGCCAGCGGATAGATCTCCGCCGGGCCGAGCGAGCAGTTGATGCCCACGCCGTCCGCGCCAAGGCCCTCGGCCACCAGCGCCAGCGCCTCGACCGTACAGCCCGTGAACGTGCGGCCGTTCTCCTCGAAGGTCATCGCCGCCAGCACGGGCAGCGGCGTGTTCTCCTTCGCGGCGAGGATCGCCGCCTTCACCTCGTACAGGTCCGTCATGGTGGCGAATTTGACAAGATCGGCCCCGGCGCGCCAGCCGGCCAGCACGACCTCGCGGTAAAGCTCATACGCCTCCTCAAAGCGCAGCGAGCCCGCAGGCTCCAGCAGCTCGCCGATGGGGCCGACATCGAGGATCACGCGCGCGGACGTCCCCCGCGCGGCGCGCCTCGCGGCGGCCACTCCGGCAAAGATTACCTCCTCCACCGTATGGCCGCAGCCCGCCAATTTTTTCGCGTTCGAGCCGAACGTATTGGCGCAGATAAAATCGCTGCCCGCCTCGACATACGCGCGGTTGACCCGCTCCACGACGTCGGGATGCGTAAGGGACAACAGGTCCGGCCGCTCGCCCAGCCCGAGGCCGCTCTTTTGCAGCATCGTGCCCATCGCGCCGTCTAAAATCAGCGTCCGGTCCTCGCTGAAAAGTTTATTCACACGTCTTCCCCTCTTTCCTGTATGCGCACCGCCCGCGCAGAGCGCAGTGCGCGCAGCCCGCGCGCCTACCCGTCACCGGGCGGTCGGCAAGGCCCAGCACCGCCGTGATGCTCTTGCGCGGCGTCAAAAGATGCGTCGGCGTGGCGCAAAGGCCGATTTTGCGCGGCGCGTCCATCAGGCGCAGCAGCTCGTTCTGCAGCTCGATGGGGTAATCGCCGTAGCCCGGGGAAAAGCGCCCGGTCAAAAACAGCCCATCCCGCGTGGCCTCCTCCCGCAGCGTCCGCTCCGCCGCGTCGGCGACCTGCTCCGCCAGCACGGAGGCCAGCGCGTCGAGCGCCACGGCATAGGCCATATCGGCGGTGTTTGCCGCGCGCTGAACGGCGTCCGCCGCCGCACCGAGCGTACACGCCAGCAGCACGCACGCGCCGCAGCCCTCAAGGTGCCGCGTGATGTCCTCTCCCCGCAGATAGGGCGC